>JBHLME010000004.1:0-77975 GCA_048938445.1 Promethearchaeota archaeon
AATATTTTATATTATCAAGTAGAAAATAAAAAAAAGTAAATTTAGTATTTAAATTGATAAAACATTTAAGCCATCGTTAGTAAGGATTGATTTTTAACCAAGTATAAAGTAATCTCTTCAGTAATTTGGTCTATGTTAGTTATATATACCCTTTCTAAACGTTCCTTTAACGTGGTATTAAATACTTCTTTTAATTCATTATAATCTAACTGTTCTGGTGTTTTATTTGGAAATTTTTCCTTCACTGCAATGCGAATCATTCCCCGACAAGCTCTTGGGTCTTTATCTGTCAACTTTGAGAGATACTCTCCAAAATAATTCGTGATATTCATATCATCCCCTCCGTTATTTCATCTTCCGAAAGTTCCTCAATCATGACAGGAGATATATATCCTCGATTATAATATTTTTTAAGAAAGTTAGGCATAATCCAAGCAAGTGCTTCTCCAGTTATTCTTAAGACATTAACTACAGTGAGTATTAATAGCGACCAATTTATCGTGCCTTCTAGTGGAGTAAAAGGTGTCAATAATCCTACTATGATTATAGAACAACTATAGAAAATGACCAATTTATAACGACCTTTTACCCATGGCTCAACTGCTTGACTTGAAATAAATGATCTTAAAGACTTTCCTGAAGCTATTAATGACCAAGACCCATAAATGAGGAAGAGACCTCCAATGAAGATATTATGAATAAAAAAAGCGACTTCCGGTTGTAGAATAGAGAATTCACGAATTAAATTAAAAGCAATTACCAAACCTCCTAGAATAAAAGAAAGTATAAGCAATAGTTTAAAAGGAGACGTTCGATCTTTATAGAAAGTACGATCAATAAAAACAAGTATTACAATTAACGCAGTTATCGATGATAAATCATAGATCCATAGATTTTCCAGGATTAAAAAAATTAATGAATTTGCATTTACTAAAAAGTATATTAGTAATATCAAAAGATTTTTTTTCCCCGTTTTTCTCCAGTTGATAAATACTGCCCCACCTGTAATCAGTCGAACAGCTACAAATATAATAAATATGATAGCGGCCTGATACATAACATTTACCTCCATTTATCTATTTTTTTGTAAAAAAAAGTTTTTACATATAAAGTATAAAACTATGCATATTTAAATATTTTTATATGTAAAATCCCTTTTTATAAATAAAAAGTAAAATGCATATATCATCATTATAATAAGTTAATGAATCAAATATTTTAAAATAAGGATCAACTTTAAATATATGTAAAATCTCTTATAATATGTAAAAAACTTGGTGAGAGTCATTTCTAATCACATTAAAAAAACAAAAGAAATGGAAAAATATGAAGAAGAAACAGGTAGGAAGGCAATCTGGAGAGATCAAATTACTAAAAGTTTTAAAAAATGGCAAAAAGGGGAAAAAGATTATAATCTAAAAAAGGATAGAATTTCTCTTTATGTCCCTGAAGGAATTAAAGATGAATGGATAAGATATGCTGAGGAAAATAATTATTCTACTCTCTCTAAATTAATACGAGATAGTTTAAAGTTCTTTATGGAATATTCTTCTCAATTTTTCAATACAAATAAAAATATCAATATAGATTTTTTATCCCAATTGTCCCATGATTTAAAAGATCCATTAACATCACTTAAGGCATATATACAACTAATTATTGAAGAATATGGAGAATCATTTGAAGAGAATATTTTAAATATTTTAACTAATGCTTTTAATCAATGCCTCAATCTTGAAAAAATAATAACCGAAAAATTAGATTCAAAAAGATCTGAACCAGTACAAAGTAGACATAAAGAAAAAATTGAATGTGATATTCTCTTAATCGAAGATGATATCGAAATTGTCAAATTTTTAAAAACTTATTTTACTTCAAAAGGATATTCGTGTATTACTGCGACTGATGGAACTGAGGGTATAGAAAAATTGAGAGAATATATCCCTAAATTAGTCTTATTAGATATTATTTTACCTGATATAAACGGGTATGAAATAATCAAGTCAATAAGATTAGATGAAAAAACAAATAGTCTTCCTGTATTTTTTCTAACTGCTATTCCAAGAGCGGAAGCACTTAAAAAAGCAGAAGAATTTAATGCAACTGCTCTTATATCAAAACCATTCAATCTAAAAGACTTTAATATTATTTATAAATATTTAAATCGTAAATAATTATGTTTTTTCTTCCTTCATTTAATATTACTACAAAGTCTCACAGTAAAAGTAGCTCCTTTATTTCTTCCCTCTGATTCAAGAAATATTTTACCGCCATGTAGCTCTACAAACTCTTTAGATATATATAAACCTAAACCTGAACCTTCTATATGCACGTCAAATCCTTTCCCAAATCGTTCAATCTTGCCAAATTTTTGGAATAACCTTGATTTTTCATTTTCGGTTAACCCTATTCCCGTATCTTTTACTATTATATCATTATATTCTTTTGATTCAACAATAGTAATAAAAACACTTCCTTTTGGAGGTGTGTTATTTATAGCATTAGAAACGATATTAGTGATCACTTGTCCAATCCTAATTTTATCGATGTTTATGATAGACTCATAAGGGAGGTCCAAATTAATTTTTATATCTCGCTCATTGGCGTAATATCTCAAATCATTTACACATTCTCTAATAAGTTCAGAAAGATTCTCTCGATTAACTTTTAATTCAAAAACATTTGATTCTATTCTAGAAATGTCTAACAAATTTTCGACTAGACTTTTTAATCTTTTACTCCCTCGTTGTATTATTTCCACGAATTCTAAGATATCTTTAGTCATGTCTTTTTGATGGATTTCTAATAGAGCCTGCGATGCACCATATGTGGATGTTACTGGCGTCTTTAATTCATGAGAGATTCTCGTTATCAATTCTTGGCGAATTTCGCTTAACTCTTGTAATTTTTTATTTTCTTCGATAATGAGCCTTTCTGCTTCCTTTTGTTCAGTGATATCTATGACAACTGCTTGAATGATTTCTTTATTTTGTAATCGTATTGTAGAACTTTGCCAGTATATCCATATCACATTTCCATCTTGTCTTATTGCCTTGAATTTTATCGGCTCTAATTTTTTTCCTTTCCTTTGTTCCTCATATCTCTTCGAGAAGATTTCAAGAATTTCATTGGAATTCTTGAATAATGGTATGATTTCGGTGAATTTTTTTCCAATACTCATTTCAATAGGATATCCTGTAAATGTATTAGATGCTGTAGTATTACCATCGATTAAAATTCCATTTATATCAAATAAAAAAATTCCAATTGGAGAATCATTAAAAATATTACGATATTTTTCTTCTGATTCTTTTACTTTTTGTTCCGCTAGCTTCCGATCAGTAATATCTAGAATAATTTCGATAGCAGTATCAATATTTCCACTCATATTTGGAATGGGAGCAGAAATTAATTCATAATATTTCCCATCTGAACCTTTTAACTCGAACGTCTCTATTTTATTATATTTTATTGCTTCTCTCATTGGACAAATCTCGCATGGTTCTCTTCTTCCCATGTACTTTCTATAACATGATTTTCCAGAAAGGTCTCCAAATCGATCCCTTAAAACCTTATTTTGAAAAAGAACTTTATAGTCTTTTGTTACAATATCTATCCCAATACTTGCACTAGTTAATCCATCCATAATAGCTTGTAATTTATCTCTTTCTGATTTCATTGCATCCTCGGCCTTCTTTCGGTCAGAAATATCATCAAAAACGGTAATAAAAATGCCTTTTTTTTGAGATATCACGGAAATTTTGAAATATATATTCATTGGTGCATAATACGTTTCAAACGTGAGAGATTCTTGCGTATTCGCGACTCTTGAATACACATCGAGATAAGGAGGTGGCTCAACTAGGTATACCTCAGTACCTTTCCTATTTATAACATCTTTTCTTTTAAGTGAAATAATTTTTTCATATTGAGGATTTACATTTGTTATGATATAATCAATAGGATTTCCTTTATTGTCGTAAACAATTTCATGATAAGCAACTCCACTTGTCGCACTATTAAATAACACTTGAAATTCCTGCTTGCTTTCCTTTAATCTTTCTCTCGATTTGAGTAATATTTTTTCAGTATATGTAATAAGTGGAATGAATATGAAAAATGCAATAAATAAAATCGTGCTTATATAACTTAACTCCCAAGCTCCTACAATACCAAAACTATCTAAAAGACCATTGAAAAGAGAAAATCCTCCAGATCCTTGAAATAACATTATATTTATATGCCTGGGTGTTTTAAGTTTAAAAAATATTTTTAATTGTAGAAAACACACCATAATCAACAAGATAATGATTAAAAGCTGAACCCCATTTAATATTATAGTTGTAAAACTAAAAAAAAATAAGGGGTATATATTTACCTTTAGTTTATTCATTCTAAAGACTTCTCTATATTCAAGAAAGGTACCAATCATAGTTAGAATGATTGTCATAAAAAAAATAAGATTTCCAACTAATCTAAAGGAAGGATCAAAATGATGCAAGTAATAGATAAAATATCCTAGTGGAACTAAGGGATAAGCAGGAACATAATATTTTAACTCTCTCGTTTTTGTATAAACCAGAAAAAAAATTATAACTCCAATTAGAGCAAAAATGGATATTTGTAAATCTAAAATTGGTTCATTTATCATGATTTATACAAATTTGTAAGTATGCCCATATATCACTTATCCAATGAATAATCCAAAAACTTGAATTTAAACTTTAGTAAAAAATGAAGCAAATTAATTAAGAGAATTTGAGAATTAAATATTTTATTCTACTTTTTATAGTTACAATATTAAATATGCTCTTTGAATTGAGGATATGCTTTCAAGATTAATTAAAAAAACTAATTTGACCTCGAAGAAATTGAAAGTATAAAATTTTAATAAAATGAGATATACTAAACGAACTATACGACTAAAATTTGAAATTATAAAATGAAAAATAATAATTACATATTTTTTTAAAAAATGAAGTTTCTTGTTACTGGTGGAGCAGGTTTTCTTGGCATTAACCTCTGTAGATACCTTCTTAAGAAAAACCATGAAGTTCGAAGTTTAGATATAGCTGACTTCGATTATCCTGAAAAAGATAAAGTAGAATGCATTAAGGGGGATATCCGGGATGAAAAAGTGGTCAATAATATGATGAAAGGAATCGATATTGTCATCCATTGCGCTGCGGCCTTACCATTATATAGTCCAGAGGAAATTTATTCTATAGATGTTCTTGGCACTGAAACCGTGATGAAATCAGCACTTCATAACAACGTGAATCGAGTCGTGATGATCTCGTCAACAGCTGTGTATGGTATTCCAGATCATCATCCTTTATACGAAAACGATCGCCTGGATGGAGTAGGGCCATACGGGGAAGCAAAAATATTGGCAGAGAAAATCTGTTATAAATATCGAAATAAAGGACTGTGTATACCTATTTTACGGCCTAAATCGTTTATTGGAGAGGAGCGCCTTGGTGTTTTTGCTATCTATTATGATTGGGTAATAAGTGGTAAAAGTGTACCAATTGTTGGAAATGGAAAGAATCGGTATCAACTCTTGGATGTTCAAGATCTATGTGAAGCTTGCTACCTTGTTTCTACATTGCCAAAAGAAACTGTAAACGATATTTTTAACATTGGAGCAGAAAAATTCACCACTATGAAAGAAGATTTTGGAGCGGTCTTAACTGTGGCAGGTTTTGGAAGGACAATCATTCCTACACCCCCTAAATTAACCATATGGATGTTAAGAATCTTAGAAAAATTGGGTTTATCGCCATTATATAAGTGGGTTTATGAGACTGCCCCCGAAGATTCGTTTGTTTCGATTGAGAAAGCGAAAAATATATTAGGATTTAACCCTAAATACAGCACGAAAGCAACATTGGTAAAAACTTATAACTGGTATAAGAATAACTATGAAAAGACGATTAATAAAACGGGTATTTCCCATCGTATGCCATGGTCCCAAGGAATACTCAAATATGCTAAAAATTTGATGATAATATGATTAATTTCTTAAAAAAGTAAAATTTTTTGTTTTTTTAAAAATTAGGATAAAAATAATATTTGAACTAATACATCTGAGCAATAGATATTTTTTTAATTGAATTATACGCAGCTTTTAAGCATTTTTCAGCGTCATCAACAATAGAATTAATGATTTCAGAAACAGTTTCTACGCGATTCACGAGACCAATACTCTGCCCTATATAAACAATTCCTTCATCGACATTACCTTGATATGTCTTTTCTAAATCCTGAGTTTCTTTTTCTAATTCCGTGATCGAAATCTCTCCAGATTTTTTTTCTTCTTTATTTTGAACAAGTTCTTGATTGCTTGATTTTTTGTTTTTATATACCCTTGCTGGTCCAAATATGCTAGTTTTTAATTCCGTGTCAGTGGCATCAGATTTTGTAACTAAGTTTTTATAATTATCATGAAATTCACATTCTTTTGTTGCAATAAATCGAGTTCCCATCGCAATTGCTCCTGCTCCCATTGTTATTGCCGCAGCTAAGCCTTCTCCCGTCGCAAATCCTCCAGAAGCAATAATAGGTAGGTCTGGAAACCTCTTTATTATTTGTTGTAACAGTATTATAGTACTGATATTATTATAGGATTGATGCCCACCACCTTCTCCCCCCGCAGCCATTACTCCATCAACACCCATTTGTATTACCTTTTCAGCCATTTTTAAAGTAGGTGTCACATGGTAATGTTTAATGTCCGAACCACTTTCTTTTAGTTTTTCAAAATATTTATTGTAGATTAATCTTGGAGAACCTGCACTGGTAATTAATAATACACATTGCTCCTTAATCTTGGGATTGTTCATGATGAATTGAGGAAGTTTTCTACATAATTTTACCGCATCAGGTTGTAATCGGGCAGTTCTGATATTAAATCCGAATGGTTTATCTGTATGTTCAACAATATATTCCATGCTCTGCTGGATTCCATCTAAACTAACAATTTCATGTAATGTTATATGGCTTAAAATCCCCAATCCTCCTGCTTCTGAAACTGCAGTGGCTAATTTTGTTGTATAAAAAGGACCCATTGGTGCATTTAACACGGGATGTTTTATTCTAAACATTTTAGTTATGTTTGTTTCTATAACCATTTTAATTCACCCCTTTACAAATTATATGGTTTACTATTTTTTTATTTAATTAAAAACTGCTTTAATTAAATAAGCAGTTTTAAGAATTAATGCATGTGAATATTTAAGTCTTTGCTTAAGTAAAAATCATTTTACGTCAGTAATTCCCCGCTAAATTATACTCTTAATTTTTTTCTATTTTTATTAAGAGAAGACTGAATATAGGTCTTTGATGATTATATTTTATTTATATATGGTTGAAGAACTGTAAATTAAAAAAAGAAATAAAAAACCTATTAATTAAAAAATTAATATTATAATCTAGTAATGTATCTATCTCGTTCCCATTGAGAGACATTAGTCCGATATGCGTCAAATTCCTCAAGCTTAGCGTAATAAAAGTTCTTGAATGGTTCTTCACCAAAGACTTCCTTCATATATTCAGATGATTTGAATTCAACTAAAGCTTGTCTTAAGCTTCCTGGTAATGAGATGATTCCGGATTTCTCCAAGTCTTTGGATGAAAAATGATAAACATTTTGATCTGTTGGTTGAATAATCTCTATGTCATCTGATAAGATACCCTCCAATCCTGCAGATAAAAGCACTGCGAATTGCAAGTAAGGATTTCCCGCGGGATCGGGGCATCTAATTTCACAGCGAGCAGCATTTGGTCTACCATGAAAGTCTGGTACTCGAATCAATGGAGACCTATTTCTGAAACCCCAGGCAACATACACTGGTGCTTCATAACCGGGGACTAATCTTTTATATGAGTTTGGCCAGCTGCTCAACACGGCACACATTGATTTTGCATGTTTTAGTTGTGCTGATATCCATTTCTTCATCATCATTGAGATACTATCCTTGTCTTTTTCGTCGTAAAATATATTTTTACCATCTTTCCATAAGCTCTGGTGAACATGCATTCCCGAACCGTTTATCCCTGGAAATGGTTTTGGCATGAAGGTAGCAGTCATGCCATTCTGGGCAGCTACCGTTTTAATTATTGTTTTAATTGTAATGGTATTGTCTGCGGATTCCACTGCTTTATCATATTTAAAATCAACTTCATGCTGGCCGAAGGCAACCTCGTGGTGTAAAGCTTCGATTTCTATTCCCATTTTATCACAATAATTTGCAATAGTATATCGCATCATCTCGTTAATATCATATGGATCATAATCGAAATAACCTCTCAAATCTGAAGGTTTAAATGCTTCTTTAGTATCTTTATTCAAGATGAAAAACTCCATTTCAGGAGCACAATAAAAACTTAGTCCATGATCTTCTGCTTTCTTCACTGCTTTTTGAAGAATATATCGAGGATCACCCTCATACCTCTCTCCATCTGGTTTATAAATATCACATATAAATCGAGCAACTTTTTTCTCCTTCCTCCATGGCAAGAGATAAAATGTTGATGGATCAGGTAACGCAACCTTGTCGCTCTCTTCAATTGCTCCATACCCCGTGATGCTGGAGCCGTCAAAATTTTCTCCTTCTTCGAGAAAATCTTCAATCCGTTTTGCGTTTATTTCAAAGGATTTGATGATACCATGAATGTCGGTAAATTGGAGGTAAATAAATTTGATATCTTGCTCTTTTACCGTCTCAATCACGTTATTACAAATTTTTTTCCTGTTTGGATCGGTTTTTTCAATCATTGTTAAAAAAATCTTATGTAAATTTTTAATATTGTTATGATCAAAAAGTGCATTATACTTTAAATAGTTATATACTTTGATTCATTAATTTTCCAAAAAATATATCAAATTTACATAAATCCTCAAGAAAAATATATCATATTTATATTAAAATAATAATAATCTTATGTAAAAATTCATTTAATTGCTTATAATATCTACTATTGTATTAAGGTTAATTTTTTAAAATTAAATATCTTATTAGGTTTTTAAATATCAATCTGATCATTTTTCTTTGAAATTGTAAAACAAACATACTAGTTTTTTTATATTTTAATGCCTATAAATCTAGTAATGTCAAAGTATAATCTAATTGATCTAGATGAAACAGATCTTGAAATTTTAAAAATACTCTGTAAAGATGGACGAAAATCTCATAGAAGCATCGCAGATGAACTTCAAAAATCTCCCGTCACGATTAAAAAGCACGTGGATAAGTTAGAAGAGGGAATCATAGATAATTATGGTGCGACAATTAATTATGACAATTTAGGGTACGATATCATCGCATTTATTGAATTAACGATATCTAAAGGTAAAATGTTGGAGGTTGAGAAGGAAATTGCCCATTATCCAAATATTTTCGGTGTTTTTGACGTTACTGGTACGTATGATGCGATCTTACTAGGTAGGTTCAAGACAAGAAGTGAACTGAGTGAAATGGTAAAAAAAATAAATTCATTCGAATTTATTGTAAGAACCAACACTCATTTAATACTAAATGTAATAAAAAATGGGACGGATTTCACTAGCTTAATTGAAGAAGAGAACAAAAAAGCTCAAAAACAATAAGCTTTTCTATATTTTTTCACTTTTAAAAATTTACTCGTTTTAAAACAGGATATCTTCTTCCAATTCCAAATGCACTTTCGCTTACTTTAATTGATTGTACCAATTGTCTACGCTTATATTCCGAATTTAAATACAATTTTCTTACTCTATTAATTGTATTTGAATCAATTCCCTGTGTCTGTAAATGGGATAATTCAGATCCTATCCCGTATTTTACAATTTCTTCTAAAATTTTATCTAATACTTCATATGGTGGGAGTGAATCACTATCCTTTTGATTTTCACGCAATTCAGCAGTTGGTGGTCGTTCTATTATTCCTTTCGGGATTATTTCTTCGTTTTTATTTATCCATTCGCAAATTTCATAAATCTGAGTTTTAAAAAGATCGCCGGGTATATTTTTCCCTCCATTAGTATCACCATACAACGTGCAATATCCAACACCAATTTCAGATTTGTTACCCGTGGAGACTAATAACCAATTAAACTTGTTTGAATAGTACATTAGAATGGTGGCTCTAATCCGTGCTTGTAAATTTTCATCGGCAATGTCAAAATCCACGCTTCCAAGATTTTTTTTGATGTCATTTTCATAAGTTGCAAAAAGATCATCGATTGGATGGATAATGTATTTTATATTAAGGTTATTACATAGCTCTCTTGAAAGATCTATACTTTCTTGTGAAGTATATCTAGTAGGCATCATTATCGCTGTAACTTTATCTGATCCTAATGCTTTAGCACTGATATATGCAGTAAATGCGGAATCAATACCCCCACTTAAACCCAATACAACACCTGAGAAAATAGCACTTTTGTGATAATAATCACAGAGGTTTAATTTTAATGCACCTAACACTTCTTCCCTCCAGTCTAGTACTGGTTGAGAAGATCCAATAATTCCATCAGCATCCAAATTCATCTCAACTTCAGTGATGTGTTCTTTAAAAGCTTTGGCTTGATACATGACTTGACCTGATTTATTCGTAATAAAACTTTGCCCGTCATACACTATCTCATCAAGGCCACCTACCATGTTCACATATATGATTGGGATGGAAAATATTTTCGATTTTTTTTTTATTAGCTCATGCCTTAACGTGATTTTATTAATATGATAAGGAGAAGCATTAATTACTATCAAAATTTCAGCACCATTTGATACGAGGTTATTTGTAACCTTTATATCATACGTGTCATCCCACACGTCTTCGCAGACTAAAATCCCTACTTTTACTCCCTTAATCTCAATGGGTTTAAACTTATTATCAAATGAAAAATATCTACGTTCATCGAAAATATCATAATTAGGTAAAAGTCGTTTATTTTCAATATGTTTTATTTCATTACTCTCAATGATAACCGCTGAATTGTAAAATGGTTGGAATTTTCCACTTAAATTTGAAGGTTGAGTGAAAGTGCCTACTATAATCGTTGCTTTAGTTTTTATACTTCTTATTCTATTCAATGCTTCTTGGTTTTTCTTTTGTATTAAAGGATCATGAATATGATCCATTAAAGGATACCCAACCAAGCTCATTTCGGGGAAGATAATAATATCAGCATTAGGATGGGTTTTAATAACATTAATAATCTTATTTGCATTATATTCAATATCCGCAACGATCGGATTTACTTGTCCTAATACCAATGTTAATTTTTTTATTACCATTATTGAAACCTTATTGCGTGAATGAAAAATTCTTTACTTATCTATATTGTTATATTCCTTATTTACTCTTTTATGAACATGTCATAAGTTTTCTCAAAAAAATTATAGTATTTAATCATTGTTGATTTCTTTATAATATGAGTAAATTAAGAAGAAAGTTAAGACAATATTTAAAATATTTAATCGAACGATACCCTCCAATTGGTAAATTTTTATCTACTCGAATGAATGATGTTGAAGTCATATCATTACAAATTTTGAACTGGATTGATAAACACGTAGTAAAAAATTTTAAGATTCGTGTTATGAAAATTTTTAAAGGAATTTGGGGTTCGAGAGTTGTCCCTCTTAATTATAATATCGATGCTGAGACAAAATTTTTACCAAGGCAAGAAATATTTGAACTTATTAGTAGATCTGAAGTATTTGCGATTGGAGAATGTTATTGTCGAAAAAAGCATCAAAAAGAAACTGGGTGCACTCATCCAAGGAATACGTGCATCTTGATAAATGCACCCCAAGGAAAATCGCTTTATGATATTGGTGAGCGTGAAATCCTTTTTAAAAATGTCTCTAAAGATTATATTATCGCATTATTAGATTACTGCGATAAAAAGGGGTTAGTTCATCAACTCATTCATTTTCCTTCTCCAAATTATTTTTATGTTATTTGTAATTGTTGTATTTGCTGCTGTGAAATTCTCTCTAATTATAAAAAGTTCTTAACACCTGCAGTGGTAAAATCGGATTTTATTGAAATAACAGATACAGAAATTTGCATCAATTGCGGGAAGTGTGTAATTAATTGTCCCTTTGAAGCTAGAAAATTTAATAATAGCAGATTAATAGTAGATGAATTGAAATGTTTTGGATGTGGATTATGTATAAGAAAATGTCCACAAAATGCGATAAAATTAACTAAACGTTAAAAATCTTAAATTTTATGATCAGTTGGAAACCACTCACTATTAGTTTTATTTATTTTATAATTTCAAATTTATGCCCCTTCCCCTTATACAGAAGATTTTAATTCTTATCTATATATTTATGAAAAATTCATAATGATTATTACTAATTTTAAAATTTTTCATACATTTTTAATAAATCCTGAATAATTAGAGCGTATTATTCATATTGGTTAATTAAAGTTCTCAAATAGACTTATATAGTGATTTACTTTACATTAAGTTAATAAAATCAAATAATTTTAATTTAAAAAAAAATAAATAGGAAAAAAGTAGGAAAAAAAAATATGACAGCAGCAGATACAGCATTTATACTTATTTGCACTGGTTTAGTATTTATCATGACGCCTGGTTTAGCGTTCTTCTATGGTGGATTGCTTCGTAAAAAAAATATGATCAATATGATGGCAATGTGCTTTGTTTCCATAGCGATTGTAAGCATAATATGGTATTTCATAGGATATAGTCTAGCTTTTGCCCCAGATGTGGGTGGTGGATTTATCGGGGGTGTTGACTTCTTTGGATTACTTGGAGTAGGCAGTGATCCTTATGCAAACTATTCGACGGAGATTCCTCATATGCTCTATATGGTCTTTCAATTAATGTTTGCGATTATTACCGTCGCGATTATTGCAAGCCCTTTCGCTGAACGTGTAAACTTCGCCGTATTTTGCATATTCATCTCCATATGGTTGATCATCGTCTACTCTCCAATTGCTCATTGGGTATGGGGTTTTGGAGGGTGGTTAAAAACTTGGGGTGCTTTGGACTTTGCCGGTGGAACTGTCGTTCATATTAATGTTGGTTTTGCAGCACTTGCAATCGCTCTCGTGATTGGACCGAGAAAAGGATATCAAAAAGAGCCAATGGAACCTTCTAACATCCCATATGTTCTTTTAGGAACGGGTTTATTATGGTTAGGATGGTTTGGGTTTAATGGAGGTAGTGCTTTAGCTGCAGATGGAACTGCCGTGTTAGCATTATTTAACACGCATTTAGCCGCATCAGGAGCAGCAATAGTATGGATGCTCATAGAATACTATAAGACTTCAAGATTTAGTACTTTAGGATTAGCTTCAGGAGCTTTAGCAGGACTCGTAGCTGTAACACCTGCAGCAGGTTTTGTTGAACCGTGGGCCGCTCTAAGTATAGGAGCAGTTTCAAGCGTTGTTTGCTTTTTCATACTTTCGATAAGATCTAAATCAAAAGTTGATGAATCATTGGATGCAATTTCCATACATGGAACAGGTGGTATCATTGGTGCTATTTTGACGGGTGTCTTTGCAACCGTGGGTGCAAGTGGGCTACTTTTAGGTAATCCTGGACAAGTATGGATACAAATAGTTGGAGTCATTGTAACATTAGCATATTCATTTGGTGTAACATTTGCATTAGCATGGGTATTGAACAAACTCTTAGGTTTCAGAGTACCTCAAGAAATCGAATATGTTGGTCTAGATGTCTCACTGCACGGAGAAAAAGCCTGAGGTGATAAAATGAGCCAAAATTCAAACTACATTAGAGCAAAAAATGATAATCAAAACCAAAAATATTATGAACAATACTTGGCTTTCGGAGAAAAAAGAGCTGAAATGTTAAGACTGGAGATTCTATATCAAAAAATTTTGAAAAAATTTGAGGTGTAAATATGAAAAAAATTGAATGTTTTATCCGACCAGAAAAATTGGAACCTGTAAAAGAAGGTTTATTTGAGAAGGATATTAAAGGCATGAGTATCTATGAAGTTAAGGGTCACGGAAGTCAGCGAGGTATAAAATTAGTCGGGAGATCTGGAGAATACTGCATACAATGGATTGATAAATTGAAATTGGAAATTGTAGTAAGTAGTGAAGTAAATATCGATGAAATTATTGATATAATAATTGAAAAAGCCCAAACTGGACAACCTGGTGATGGTAAAATCTTTATTACACCCGTAGAAAAAGCGATTAGAATCAGGACTAAAGAAACCGGCGAAACAATCCTATAGAGCTTATAAAATAAATATATAATTCTTAATCCTTTCATTTTTTTTATTTTTTAAAACTATCATTCAATAAAAATTAGAGGTGGTTCATGAAAACAACTCGAAAAAACTAAAGTAATACTTTTTATTCTTGTATCTTACCCCTAAAAATTATTAATCCCATTTACTTTTTTTTTAAATCTTGCTCCAAATTATTGGAAATATACTACAAAATAAGCTCATAATGTATAAATCATTATGATTGGAAAACTTCCTGAATTTTATGGATATTTTCTATAATATGAAGTAGTTTTGTGAAAATGATTTTCCTAATTAATATGAATATTTATGTATGAAATAGAGAAATAAAGATTATAGATTCTTTAAATCATCTATTTTTGTATAAGTAATTACACTAGATTCTTCAATTTCAAGACTTTCTATTTCTTTTTCTGGTTCTCTACTTTTTTGTTCCATATTACTCATCTTAATTCACAATTTTAATTATAAGTTAATTCTATTTTATTCACTACATCAAGTTTCTTTAACAAACCAATTTTATAGCCTAAATGATTATATTCTATTTTATATATCTCTATTGAACCCGACCTTCCTTTGGTTAGATCCAATAGCGTTTCAACTAAATCATCCACCGATGTTCCCCTGATGATGGGAGTTTCTTGGCTCTCATCATCAAACCACATTACTTCAAAAAATACTTTATTTGTCCTTGAAGAACTCATTTTAATTTTTTTTCTTTTATTTAATAATCAATTTAAGCTTCGATAATCCCTCTCTAATTTCCACATTGAATCCCATTTTAAAAAGAACTTCTTCCAAGAAAGTTTTTATAAAATTTTTCTGAATCTCGGAACCAAGCAATAGCGTATAGCGTTGAGACGTATCTTTTACAATTTTAAAAAAATTACATGCCTCCAAGCGCTCTATAACTCTTTCAACTGTTAAAAATTCAAATTGGTCTGAAAATTCTTCCGCATGTGCAATCCCGATTGATTTGTTCATTTTCCAAAACTGATCTTGATCTGGAGATTCCTCAATAAACTTCAAGAAGGAAAGAAAATGATCAACATCCAATATTATATGTTCTCCGTGAGAAAGTAAGTCTAAGTAAGTATTAATACGTTTTACTATACCATTTTTGCTGCTTCCAATTGTCTCTTTGAATTTATGATAAAATTGAATTGACTTTCTTATTATTTCTGATTGTGATTTATGTGATTCATCTTTTAATTCCAGTAATAAATTATGTGTCATATCATCCAAAGCTATGGTTATTCTATTATTTATCTTTCCATTTCCATTTGTTGCCACATTCACCACGTTTTTTATTAATCCCATCATTTTTTTTCATTTTATTCTTACCCCTAAGAATCTTTTTTTATTAAATTTGTATTTATTAAATTAATTTATGTGAATGTCGTTTCTTGTTTTTTAAAACAGGAGCAACAATAAAATTCAATATAATCTTTCTCCCATAATGATTCTAAATATTCTTGACCATGAGGATAATTTTTGAACATGAAATTTGTCCATGTCAGGATTTTTCCACATTTGTAACAATGTCTTTCCTTCATTTCTTCTTTTCGATGTTTTATTTCTTTAATAATAAAAAAAAATATAATTTCAATAAATATTTTTGATTTTGGACGTTTTAATAGTCCAGATATTTCATTATTTCCCATGGAGTCACGTACAAACAGAATTGGTTCCATTCATTTCCCTTGAAATCTAAGAACGCATCATAGATATGGTTACCTAAGATGTCCTTGAAAAGATCATCACTTGCTAAAGCATCTAATGCATCTTTAAGCGTAGTTGGTAATTGTTTGATACCTTCAGCTTTCTTTTCTGTGGCGGACATCTCATAAACATCCTTATCGACAGGATCGCCAGGATCAAGTTTTTTCTTGATACCATCCAAACCACAGCGTAAGATAGAGGCAAACGCAAAATATGGATTGCATGAAGGATCAACTCCACGATATTCAATACGCTTGCGTTTCTTGTATTTATCCCCTCTTAGATACATTGGTATGCGGATTAAAGCAGATCTGTTCCTTCGGCTGTAGAGAATGTTAATAGGTGCTTCAAAACCAGGAACTAACCGTTTATAAGAGTTAACCGTTGGACACGTGATAGCTGTCAAAGCTTCAGCATGTTCTAGCAATCCTCCAATGTAATACCTTGCAACTTGGCTGATTTCAGCATATTCATCAGCAGGATCATAAAACGCATTTTCAGAACCCTTAAACAAGGAATTATGACAATGCATCCCTGAAGCATTATCTAGATAGATTGGTTTGGGCATGAACGTCGCTATCCAGCCATAGGTTGCTGCAATATTTCTGGCAGCCAATTTATACACTTGTACTTTATCTGCAGTTTCAATTAAAGGACCATACCTGTAGTTGAGCTCGACTTGACCATGCGTTGCTACTTCGTGATGATGCATTTCAATAGTATAACCCATTTCCTCTAAGGTTGAGGCAAGATCATTACGATAGGATGTTGTCGAATCTTCTGGAGGATTTCTAAAATAAGCTTCTTTTGGTCTTAGAATATACCTTCCATAACCTACATCAGGTGACTCCGGAGTGATCCTTGGTGGACCCCAACTGTCTCCTGCTCCTCCTTTGGGACTAACAAACAAGTCATAAGAGAGCCTGCTGGGATCTATTGATTTGAATACAAAGAATTCAATCTCGGGTCCAAAATAAGGGGTATATCCCATATCCTGGGCTAAATCTATGGCTCTTTGTGCTACATAACCTCTCGGATCGCAATCAGCAGCTTCTATACTTCCAAAAGGTTCTCGAATATCTCCTATTATAACTGCTGTTTTTTGATTTCCCTCAGTCCAAGGCAACACGTAAAGTGCATCTGGATTAGGATAAAATATCATATCACTTGTATGAAGTTCTTTGAAACCCCGAATACTTGAACCATCGAAACCAATACCCGTTTCAAAATATTGATCACCTTCTAAAAAGTGATGCGCGGGAGAGCTAAATGATTGAAAGATTCCCCTTATATCTGTAAACGCACATAACACGTATTTAACATGTTCTTTCCTTAAAAGACTTTTAGCGGCATCAACGGCATCTACACCTTTAGGTAAACCACCTGCAGTACTTTTTACTTCTGTCATGATTTTAGTTATATTTTTAATTCAAAGTTATATTAATTGTTATGATCAAATAGTGCATTCTCGTATATAAATATTATACTTTTGATTGCATTTTCATTATTGTGCTATTATTAATGAGCATAATATTTAAATTTCAATAAAAACTTGTTAACATAACACCAGAAAAAATGTATAACTTTATATCATAACGCATTTTTTTTAGCCTTAAAATAAACATTTGATATAGTTTATGTCCAAAAAATAACCATGATCTTGGAAGAATCGGAATCGACAAAATTAGAAGAGGTAGACTTAGCAATCCTTGAAATTTTTAGTGAAGATGGGAGAGTTTCACTTCGGAAGCTTTCTGAAAGATTAGGGAAATCACCCTTGACGATAAAGAAACATGTGAAAAAGCTCGAAGAAGGAGGCGTCATAGAAGATTATGGGGTAACCATCAATTATGAAAAGCTCGGGTATAACATTATGGCATTAATCGAGGTTATGTTACACAAGGGGGTGATTATGGAATTTAAAAAGGAGGTTTCACTCCATCCGAACGTGTTTGCGGTGTATCAAATAGCTGATAGTTATGATGCCTTGCTCTTGGTAAAGCTACGATCGAGAGAGGAACTAAGCAATTTATTAGAGACAATCACCGGTTTTAAGAGCGTAATGAGGACGAATACGCACTTAGTTCTTAACGTGGTCAAGGAAGGAACTAATTTTGGAGAGCTCCTCGAGTTCATAAATGAACAAGGTAAAATTTAATTTTTCCTAAATGATAATGAATCTTCTAAATATTAGTCTAATCTAGAATTAAAAGGATAAAAGATTAAAATTATAACACCCAAAAGATAAAATTGATGAACATAAAAAGAAAGTAAAAACCTATATATACAATTTTTTAATTTCTAAGAGCATGGGGATTAAGAAAATGAGAACCTTATTTACAAAGCAATTCTTCAGAATATAGATGCCAGATGTTATCTCGTTGCTCTTTTGCTTGTAATTGTAATTCTTCATTTAACCAAATTCTAAATTTAATTTTTTCTAGTATGTCTTCCAATCTTAGGTCATACATTATCTCTATGTCCGACATAATTACTAGAATTCTATTGAAAATTTAAATGTGCTCTCTATAATCTATAAATAATATATATGGTATTAGCGGATTAATATAAATTATTATCTGATTAATAATAACAAAATATGAATTATGAAGAATTATATCCAAAATTTGATACTCTCAAGCTCGTTTAATATGAGATCGTGAATTTCCCCATTAGATGCAATTAATCCCGGTGTGTTACATATCATGTGTTCTGCATTAAATTGTAATTCCTTTCCGTTCAAATCCGTTATTTTTCCTCCCGCTTCCTTCATAAGTAAATATCCTGGTGCAAAATCCCAAGAAAAAGAATGATTTTTATCAATTGGTTTTATATATAAATCTGCCTTTCCATCAGCGACCATACAAAATTTTGCCATGCTATCAATTTGAATCAACTCCTTGAATCCAATTTTTTTAGCAAATTTCACGACCCAGGGTTCGTCATAATGTAATGAATGACACATTTTTATCTGATTCAAGTCATCTTGCTGGTTTACTTGTATTGATTTAAATTTAGATCCGCTTATTGAACAATAAGCACCTTTCTCTTTTTCAGCAATAAAGATTGTGTTGGATCTATCATTATAACGTGGCACTCCAATTACACACATTCTTGGATCATTATCTATCATAAAACTAACTCCAATAGCATAAACAAGTCCACTGGAAAACCCTTCAGTGCCATCAATCGGATCAATTGTCCATTGTCTATGTGAATCAATACCTTTATGACCCATCAATTCATTAATATCGAGAGAATCGTTTAATCCGACCTCATGAAAACATCTTTTTATTATTTTTTCAGTTGTTTCATCTATGAATTCCTGGTCTTCTTCAGCAATAATCATGTCTTCGGGATAATTTTCTTTAATCCTGGATACTATGAGAATCTGAGAAGCAAGATCCGCATGAGTAACTGGAGTTGTATCCTGTTTTCTATAAATCTTAAAACCTTCTTTTTGAAACCATTCTGTTACTCTCATCGCATCCTTGATTGCATCAATTATTTTTTCAGTTTTTTGCGAGTATTTTGACATTATAATTCATTCATTTACTTGTTCTAAGATATTAAAAATTGAGTTGCATTATAAACTTGACCTCTATATAATGTATGCACATGAGATATTATATTAAATAGGTCTTCAAGTGAAAATTTATATATATGTATTAATTCAATTTTTTATCATATTGTTCAATTAATAGGTTAAAAATTGTAGAAGGGGAAAGCTATGGAGTTTAAGAGGTATAGAAAATGGATTTTCTTATATTTTGGAGTGTTGGTTTTTATAATAATACTTATAGTAATACAGGTGATTCTGTACAATTATCCCTCAGATTATAATATCACAACAAACAATCTCATGTTAGATTTTTTAATTCTTTTTATTTTGGTCTCCATTTTTTCCACGATAGGCGGCATTTTTCTCGGTTATTTATTTGGACCTTTATATTTATGGTTTCATGAAAAATTAATAGGAAAAAAGATGCTCTATGGTTTCAGATCTAAACCAAATTCTGAAAAATTGAAGGGTATATTTACAAAGTTATTTTTTCCAGCCTTGATGGTAATGAACTTTAGTTTTTTACTTTATGACAATCCAATTCTTAGAAATATCCTCATAGATCCAGATACCTCTTTTGGATTAGATAGGCTCATGGTTATTACTTGGCTTTTTCCATGGTTTTCTATAGTCGGGTTAGGTTTTTTTTCAGGAGCTTATTTTTTAAACGATGCGGGAATTATTTATTCTAATAAGAACAAAGTGAGAAATGATGTAAGTCCAGTAGAACTTAGAAGTGTTGGTAATTGGTACATTCAATTCCTCAAAGGTTATGCGGGTATTGCGGTCTTTTTAAACCTTTATGAGCTTATTACAAGTATGGTTAATGCTCTTAATCAACCTGGACAATTAATTATAATAATAATATTTTTAATTTCTTGGCCATTCATGCCCTTTATATTGGCATTTCTAATGATCCCTGCAATAATTGGATTAGATCTCACGTTTGAGAGAAGAAAAAAATACATGTTAAAATATGCTGAGAAGAGAGGTATAAAAGGAATGATTGATGACCCATTAGATCTAAAATAATCAATCAAATTGATAGAATCTTAAAATATATTTAGGTGCCTATTAATTATTTTTAATAGCTAATCCATATATAATTCTTCTTAGATGACTATTTTCTGGTTCTCTTACACCCATTTTAAGTGCACTATGTATGTAATAGAGTGCTTTTATGTTTTGGCCTTCTTTTAACAAGTTAAGTCCATTGTTTGCATAAATTAATGCTTTTTGTCCTAAGGGTGAATCTTCTGGTACTGTCGGAGGTAATCCGTTTTGAATTTCTTTAATTATATTATTTAATTTATCTGATTCCGAAGGTTTTCCTTCATTTTCTAGGATTTTATTAGATTTTTTTGGTTTTTGAGGTACTTTATTTACCTTTTCTCTTAATCTTTCTTTATTTTTTGATTTTTGTTTAAAAGCATATCTTATAGTTAAAAAAGTACCTATTAATGAGATGAAACCTATAATTAATATTAAAATATCTAAAAAATCTAAATATTGACTTCCTATAATTTGGAATGATTGTAAATTAGACCACGGTCCTTTTAATATACTATAAGTAGGTGAAACTCTCCAGTAATACATCCCTTCGGGTAACATTATAAATAAACTTATATTTGTTGATATAGGAGTTTCAGCTATATCGTGTATTTCATATAATATATTTGAGAAGTCGAGAATATTTGAGATTTGTAATGTATAATTTACCACTCCAAAGAGGACTTCTAAACTATCCCAAGAAAATTCATTATATCCATTATATATAAAATTTCCATTTGGAGATATAAGAGTAACTGGATCAATATTTAGGAAAGGTGTAACTTCCGGACCATCAATCAGTTCCGTATTAAATGTATTTAGACCATCTGAACAAGTAAATTTAAACTGATAATAATCAAAATTCAGAAATGTTTCGTAATAATATTCTATTCCATCAATGTAATTATTATCAAATGGTTCTTGTTTTTCCATACTATATTCATTGCCATTAATCAGAACATTTACAAATAGTGGCGCATTATTATCAGCATCGCTATATACAACACTAAATGTAAACGGTGTATCTTGATCACCTGAAGTGGGCGTAACCTTTGCATCTGTTAAAGCTGGTGGCCAATAATTAGTTTGGGGGAATAAAGTAGCTGTAGGATCACCAAATAAATTAATTTCATAGTAGCACCATCTAATAATATTATTTGAAACGAATCCAATACTATCTTCTTTTGAATCTTGATTCGCCTTACCAATTTCAAAAATATTTTCAGCAAAAATAGCATCAAAGAATTCTCTGTCAAAATGCTGAGAAGCTCCATTAGTGGAATAATAATTTCCCCATCCATACCGACTATTTCCAATAAACGCGAATGCCCCATGAGCTGTATTTACAAGATGTTCGGCAATACAATCATAATTCCTGTACGAACCAGATGTCCCTCTATTGTCAAACGATCCGTCATAGCAACCTTGACTGTAGCCAAAAAAATATTTTGTATTGGTAAGTAAGGTATCGACATCATTGTTAACCATTTTCATTACATAATTTACATTTGCGTGACCCATGTGATTTATCACGTTCACATCATTATTGATCAAATCAATCAATTCATATTTACTCCATATCGAATCACGATCATAAAGGGTGTCTACAATATAATCATCAGGAAATCCTGCGGTTTCATAACCAAATGAATTTGAACCGAGTCTTATTTCTTCCTTATAGTCTGATCCCCATACGGACCAATCCAAATCTTCACCAACCATGAGGGCTTTATTTAAATATGGATCGCTACTTGTTTCATGATTTATTGTTTTTTCTATAAAATTACTAAGTTCAATCTCAGAATCAACCGGAGCCCTTCCCACATATATTTCAGCAAAAAGATCATCTTCTCCTATTTCACCCCAATAAGAATCACTATCATCATTCCAAGTACCATCTAATGCCGCATAATATAGGTCTGAGGGTATGTTAGAATCATTTTCACCAGACCCACCGTAATATAAACCTCTTGCAGGAATAATCGGTGCTTCACTTTCTCCACCTACATCAGAACCATCTCCATCACCACCAAGCAAAACATATTCAATCCCCCATTCATTGTATGCATCTATTATGAAGTTTCTTATTTTTTCAGCATCATCCCGGCCTGAATAATTTGAATATATATCTTCAGTTGTTACAATTATCGTGTCAATTCCCCGTGAGTTCTTAAGTTCAACTAAATCTTGGAATTTGTATTCTTCACTTGAATCCCTTAATCTATTGTTAGTTATTATAACATAATCATATGAACCTTCTGGTAATGTCAATTCTCCTGATTCGGGTAAATAACTAGATTTGAGATATGAACTAATATCTTCTGGATTATAAACATTATTTATAATACTTTCTACGTCCTTAGGTAAACCTCTATAAAGAGGATTGATGTCATTATCATCAATTAAATTAACTTTTATCTCCATTTCATCATAATATTCAATAGAATTAGTTTTAGTATTATATTGCAGGGGAAATACATTTAAGATTAGTATTTTAAAACCTCTTGATTTTTGAATACCTTCTATAGAATAAAATTTGCCAGGAAAGTGATTTAATGATTCATATATAGATTTATCAAAAAAATATTTAGCATCAACATTTGAACTTAGGGGATATTGAGTTTGAGAAGGTTCAATTTTATATTTTAGGTCTAAAATTTCTGCTTTATCCATCCCAACTTCAATATTTTCTAGATTTTTATCCATTGGCAGGAGTATCTTTAAAGTTTTAAATGGTATTGCTGGCATTCCCGCATCCATTAGTTTATTATTATCTTCAAAATTTACACGAGTGCAAATTTCTCCATTGGGTGTATTAATTTCATTAATTTGGGGTTCTGGTATGGATATTCTAAATTCTAGCTTATCTTTTTCTGTTTTGGAAATATCATTTGTTTCATTAAGAATGTCATTGTAATTAACCTGAATTTCAGATATTTGTTTTAAATATCTTGAATCATCATTTTGTTGGTTTAAGAATTTTGTATTTAAAGAAATAAATATTGCAAATCCAAATCCATTTAATATAAAATTAAATAAGATAAATAATAAGATCAAAATATTTGATACTCTAGATTTTTTTTTTCTTCTCAAGAGGATTACCCCATCTATTATTTATTAAATAAATTTACTCTTCTTTTATTTATAAATGTATATGATTCATTTTGTTTTGATATATAATTTAGAAAGTTCTTATTGCACTATATGTAAAATAAATCAATAGTAGTATAAATCAGAATAGATTGCATATGTTTTGAGCCTTTACCAACATAAATTTTAAGTCAAAAATAGTTATATTGGATATATTAAATATATATGTAAAACTGATAATATATAATATAAGGGTGTATTAACCTATTTAATTCCATATTCATAATTTGTAAGAATTTTTATGAAGATGTGTTTAAAAACAAGCTATTGAGGTTTTAAAAAACATGACAAAATTTGGTATTGTTACAAACAGAAATAGCATGATTGGCTCTCGAACGCGTGTAGAGGATGCATGCGAATCGGGATTATGTCCAATTTGTATTGCTGATTGTCCCGTGTTCTGTGAGGTTTCCAAATCTGCTCTTCGAGGAAGAGAAGTTCTTTATCCTTCAAGAGAGTTTTTTGGCGACTCTACAGCAGGGACTCCAAAAGATTTTGGTTTGGGCTACAGGGATTTCCAAATTCAATTTGAAGTCAGAGGTGCCCTAGGAATAGAAGAAGACATGGACAAGGTAATTTTTCCTAATGCAGATGTAAGCACGATGTGGGGTAATATTCCTCAAAAAGTTCCTATAGTCATAGCAGGTTTAGGAAGTACTTATGTTGCCAAGAGAAACTGGGATGGATTAGCAATGGGTTCAGCCCTTGCAGGTTGTAGTATTACTGTTGGAGAAAATGTCTGCGGTATGGACTCAAATGCAAAATTCACTGATGATAAACCATATCCAAAAGTAATTGATACAGTTGATATGAAGTATCGTGTTGATGCCTTTAGGGAATTTTGGGATGGAAAGCATGGAGACATCATTATCCAAAAAAACGTAGAAGATACAAGATTGGGAGTTTTTGATTATGTTACTTCCAAATTAGATATTACATCTTTAGAAATAAAATTTGGACAAGGTGCAAAAGCAATTGGTGGAGAAGTAAGATTGGCAACCTTAGAACGAGCACAATTGCTCCAAAGCAGGGGATATTTGGTCTTACCTGATCCATCAGATCCAGTGGTCATCGACCAATGGAAAGCAGGATTGATTCCTGATTTTGAGAGGCATAGCCGGGTAGGTATCGCTTCCACGGAAGATGTATTGGAAGAGATTGACCAAATTAAATCAATGGGCGTGAAAAACGTCTTTATCAAGACTGGTGCATACAGACCTGCATCTACTGCGTGGATCATTCGATTAGGTGTTGAAGGTAAAGTTGATGGTATGACTTTTGACGGCGCTGGTGGAGGTACAGGAATGAGTCCCGTGAGTATGATGAACGAAGGCTCGATTCCAACGGTTTATTTGGAAGCTTTAGTTGTTGGTTGCTTGGATATGATCAAGAAAAAAACCCCTAGTGCCAGAATCCCAACTATTGCGATTGCTGGAGGTATTGCTAGCGAGACACAAGTTTTCAAGGCATTAGCTATGGGTGCACC
This sequence comes from Promethearchaeota archaeon, assembly GCA_048938445.1. GTDB lineage: Archaea > Asgardarchaeota > Lokiarchaeia > Sigyniarchaeales > SOKP01 > FT1-020. The sequence continues at coordinate 25,223 of JBHLME010000004.1, forward strand.
TTATGTTACATGTGTAGCAATGGCAAGAGCACCAATCACCGCGGCAATGAAAGGTAAGTACATGGGTGAAATAATAGCTGATGGAGCTGCAACTCCTGCAATGTTAAAAACTCTAGGATTTCCAAAAGAAAAGGAACCTGATACGCTTACTGTTGAAGAAGCATTTGCAGAGTATGATTCACTCAAAAGGGAACATGGTGAGAGAGACATCCCTACTGCTGCTGTTGGTGTTTATAGTTATTTCTCAAGCAAGATCGGCACGGGTTTAAAGCAATTGCTAGCTGGTGTAAGAAAATTTAAATTAGACTTGCTTAAACGAGATGATATTGCAACTATTTCTACTCGTGCAGAAACAGTATGCGCAAAATGGAAGATTGGAGTTCCCCCTCAAGAAGATTTAGATATTGAAGATGTCAAAAACGAAATTTACTCTGGAAATTATTAAATCTAATATTTTTTCTTTTTTTTTCTTAAAAATTTCCTAAAATCTTATTTCTAAGATTATTTATATAAAATTTTAAATTTAGATTTATTAGACTTATTGAATTACTCTATTTTCACACAATTTCAAATAATTCAATTAAACAAATAAAACCCTTATTTTCTAAATGAGTTAACTATCAAAATTTTATTAGAATAAAAAAAGTAAGTTTTGAATAAATATTCACAAGACTTTTATAGCTTCGAGTTTTTTAATACCTAAAAATAGACCTATGAATAATTATTCATAATAATAAAAATTTAATTAATTGGTAGAGTAAAGAACAATGAGTAAACATGGAGCAAGATTAAAAATTGACTCTTATAAAGGACCACTTGGCACTATTAAGGGTTTTGAGTTTACAACGGGCAAGATCGTGCGTGAGGGAGATGAAAGTGAGTGGGAACCAATGGGCCCACACCCAAAACCTCATATTCCCACATTACGCTCTTGGTTCTTCAAATTAATGGATAGATACAATCCAACATACATGCCAATCTGTGATATGTGCTGTTTATGTACGTATGGGAAATGTAATCTTTCCAAGGGAAGAACTGGAGCATGTGGTATTAATATGGAAACGCAGAATGCTCGAATCGTAGAGATTGCCTGCTGTATTGGTGCAGCATGTCATAGTGCCCATGGGGACCATCTGCTTCACTGGTTAAAGGAAAAATATGGAAACATTCCTATTAATTTTGGTAACAATATTGCTGTTGAAATGCCCTGTACAAGATTAATAGTGGGTATGAAACCAGAGACATTAGAAGATTTGGAAGCAGCAATGGAATGGGTTCATTTTACAATAACTCATTTATTAGCAGCGGGTCATACTGGTCAAGAAAGTTCTAATCTTGATTATGAATCTAAAAGTTTTCTCGCAGGTTTAGCAGATTCCGTTGGGATGGAAATATCTGATGCCGTCCAAATTGCAGCATATGGATTTCCTGTTGGTGATCCCGATGTTCCAATTGTAGAATTAGGTATGGGGACCATTGATACTTCAAAAGCTACGATATTAATGATCGGACATAACGTTGCACCTGGTGTTGAATTAGTTGATTACCTTCGTGAAAAAGGAATTGAAGACCAAATAGAGGTTGGTGCGATTTGTTGCACTGCTCATGATTTAACTCGGTACTATAGTGGTGCTAAAATTGTAGGGTCAATGTCAAGACAATTACATTTCATTAGGTCTGGAATACCTGATGTGGTAATGGTTGATGAACAATGTGTTAATCTTCGTGCATTTGAACAAGCTCAATTAATTAATGCACCATTTATAGCAACGAATGAAAAAAATATGGGGGGTTTACCAGACAGGACAGCCGATAATATCAATGATATTGTCCAAGATTTAGTCAATGGTAAAATCCCTGGAGTTTTAATCCTTGATCCAATTAAAGCAGGAGCGATTGCAGCAGAAACAGCAATAAAAGTGAAACCCAAAAGAGCAGGAAAGAGCGCGGTTCCGGACGAAAAAGGATGTATCGACATGGCAATGAACTGTAATGGATGTGGTAATTGTCAGAGAAATTGTCCTAATGATTTACCACTTGTAGAGGGAGTAAAGCTTGCTAAGGAGGGGGATTTCTCAGTGCTTGCTGATGTTTTCGATTTATGCTTAGTCTGTGGACGTTGTGAAAGCGATTGTATGAAAGAAGTCTCTCCACTCACGCTAATTATGCATGCTGGAAGAGAGAAAATTAAAAATGAGACGTTTAATTGTAGAGTTGGGAGAGGTCCTATTAAAGATACAGAAATTCGGAATGTTGGAGCACCAATTGTACTAGGTGAGATTCCGGGAATTGTCGCTATAATTGGATGTGCAAATTATGCAAAAGAAATCCAAGAGTTATATAGAATGGCTGAAGAATTCTTAACGAGAAATTACATTGTCGTCGTTTCTGGATGTGGTGCAATGGATATTGGTCTTGTAAAAGATGAAGATGGTAAGACTCTTTATGATAGATTCCCTGGAGACTTTGATAGGGGTGGTTTGGTTAACGTAGGTTCTTGCGTATCGAATCCTCATATTACTGGCGCTGCGTGTAAAGTAGCAAATATTTTTGCAAGACGTCCTCTCAGAGGTAACTTCGAAGAAATAGCGGATTATATATTAAACCGTGTTGGAGCTGTTGGAGTTGCATGGGGCGCAATGAGTCAGAAGGCAGCAAGTATTGCAAGTAGTGCTAATAGTTTGGGAGTTCCTGCGGTAGTTGGACCACACTCTGCTGAATATAGACGTTTATATCTTGGTAAGACTTATGATGTAGAAAATTGGAAGGTCTATAATGCCAGGGATGGTTCGAAAGGTCATTTAATTGGCCCCGGTCCTGAACATTTATTAACTACTGCGGAATCCATTGAGCAAGCAATATGTCTTGTTGCGAAATTAGCTTTAAGACCTGCAGATAACTCAAAGGGAAGGATGATAAAAATCTCTCATTGGATCGACTTGGAGAGAAAATATAAAGGCGTTATGTTCCCCAATGATTTAGAGAAATTCGTTCGGGTTGAGGCCGATATTCCAATCAATTTGAAAGATGAGATAGTCGCATATCTGAAAGAAAAGGGTTGGAAACAGAAAGAACTAATTGATCCTACTCTTATTGAAAGATTATGTCATAATAAATAAAATAAATAGACAAAGCTCTACTGTCAGTAATCACGTGAAATATGCGAATTGTCTTAAGACTAACAGAAATGGTAGTTTTAAGACAATTCCATATTCTTTTATATTTTAATATAGCTTTTTGTATTAAATATAACAAATATCAAATTTAATTAATGAATAATTAAAAATAGTAAAGAAAAAGCAGTCAATAAAAAGTATTACCATGATTAAAACAGAAATTATTTTGCTATGTAATAATTATATTGCTCCATTTCAAGATATAAATTTGGATTTTATCCAGTTCAATAAATTATTTGCTACGAGGTCAATTGCAGAACACGGTTTAGGTTTTATGATTAATCTTTATGATACTAAAGATTCTAATGAATGGAGCTTTAATTTGTTGAAAACTATTGTCTTTGACACTGGAAGCCTAAATAAATCATTTTTACATAACATGGACGTGCGAGCGTATGATCCACAAATAATAGATGAAATTTTAATTTCTCATTGGCATTATGATCATATTGGAGCACTTTATCCCTTACTTGAACGAATTGATAAAGAGATTCCCGTTGTTTGCCATGAGTCTGCCAAACGTGAAAGGTTTTTTAAGAGATCGAAGGATGTAAAAAATAGTGATTTAGAAGGAAAAAAAAGGGAAGAAATTTTACCCCTTTTATCAGTATCTAAGATCGTGAATCAAGAACCTATTGATTTAAAACGAATAGAAGAATTGAAAGCAAATGTCATTTTTTCTAAAGATCCTTATGTGGTTTTTAAAGATCAGGGATTAAAAATAACATTGAGCGGAGAAATTCCGAGGATACATCCTGAAGAATCATTTTACAACTTTTTTTCACTTCAAGGTGGAACACTTCAAAAAGATATGATTTTAGATGACAAGTGCCTTATCTTAGAATTTCCAGAAAAAATTATTGTATTAAATGGTTGCTGTCATTCTGGATTAATGAATACGCTCGATTATGTAAAGACTTTAACTTCGAAACGCATTTCACATGTGATTGGTGGATTTCATATGGTTGGTGCAAGTGAACAAAGAATCAATAAGACATTAAGTTTTTTAGAAATCTTTCAGGATAATTATGAAAATCTATATTTATTTCCAATTCATTGCACGGGAGATAAATTTCTTTCGATTTTACAAAATAAAAAAAACGCGAAATGGAAAGCATTTAATGCAAGTGTTGGGACGGTCTTTAGTTTTTAATTGATGGATAATGAACAAGATAAAACAATGTAAATGGTATTTTTGTTGTCCAATAAAGCGCTTCGTGGAAGAAGATAAATTGGATAAGAAATGGGTCCAAAATTATTGTCTCATTGGGAATAAAGATTGCGTGAGATATAAGATGGAAGAGTCTAATGAACCACATCCAGATAATCTCCTTCCGAATGGTGAAATAAGGAGCGGTTTAGAATGAATAGCTATCTCCTACGCAAACTTTCCTATAATTTCCAGGCAACTTCATTTTTATATCATTGATATTTGCAGTACAATGACAAGCTCCAATAAAATCAATACCATTTAGATAGGAATATTTTCTAAAGCCGTGAAAACCACCTATTATCGCTTTAATTGGATTCATTTTTCTCGCTTCTAAGATAAAATTTTCTAATCCAGGGTGAGTGCATCCCACTAACAATATTAAATCATGATCTCCAGTTTTTAAGAATAACGCTTGTTCTTTAATTGAAGTTCCAAATTGACCCGAAACATATATATTTTGTTCGATTTCGGTACAATCGGTTAATAAATGGATTTGAGCGTTTGAGAACTGTCTCTGGTAATTTTCTATGTTATCAGGTATATAAAGCGATATTTTGTTGTTTAAATGATATAAGTCATATAAAGCGCCATTATGATCATGATGATTATGAGAGATGATTATTTTGCTGATATCTAATAAATCAACCCCAAATTGGTTTATATTGTGGATGAGCACTTGACTATTACCTCCCGTGTCAAATAATAAGTACTTATCAGTTAATAAATTATGGATCAATGCTGAAAATCCAAAACCCGGTAAAAAACCATCCTTAACACATTTATTATCGAATACAATTTTCACTTCAAAACTCATTTTCCTTCTGATCACTTCATTCAATTGCATCTAAAATATAATCGGTAATGTACTTACTTTCCTTATCCTTTTTAATTTTATAATTTACATATCGAAAGTTAAAAACACATAAAGGACATGATGATACAATTTCATTTGTTTCAACTCTATCAAAGAGGTCTTTTCCAATTTTAATACATATAGTACTATCAACGCCTCGTATCCCTGATCCAGCTCCACAGCATGGACATTCTTCATGAGTTTCAATTAATTCTTTAATTTTTACACCACATTGTTGTAGTATTTCTCGAGGTTCATTAAAAAGAGGTCCATTTTTGTATTTCCTTCCAAGCCTGCAAGGATCGTGATAGGTAATAGTTTTATCCAAATCTTTAAATTTAATTTTTTTTTGGATCATCATTTCATAAATTATATCAACAACATGTCTTACATTGATATTAAATTCCTTGAAATACTTGCGATATACCGTATCAAATGCATAAAGACACCCTCCGCACGTCACGATTAAGTTTTTAATTCCACATTTTATGAATAACTCGATATTTGTTTTAAAAATATTCTTCGCTAGATCCAAATTTCCCGCAGAATATGCATATTCACCGCAACATGGTTCATTTTTCAATATTTTAAAATCATAACCTGCTTTTTTTAGAATTTCATAAGGTGCAGTAGCACTTTCTTTAACTCTATAAGATGACATGCAACCTAAAAATAATAGCGTATCGGAATCCGCATTTTCGAATAATTCTGTTTTCAAATAGTTATTGGGTAACCATTTAAGTCGTTCTTCTGGATTTCCCCCCACTGAATTGTTATTATCAACAATTCCTTTTATTATTTTTTCGTGTATCTCTAATGGGGCCTTTTTTCTGTCGACTAATTCGAGTTTAGATGCATGTATGATGTTTGCAATATCAATTGGTTGCGGACATACGATGTTGCAAGAAGCACAGAGAGTACAAGTATAAAGAGACCGTACTTCTTCTTCTGATATCTCTATGTTGTTAAACACTTTCTCAGCAATTTTTAATCTCCCATTTGGAGATTGTAAAATATCATTAGTTACTTTAAATGTATCGCACGCATCGAGGCAAGTAAAACAGTTTTGGCAATAACTAATGCTTCTTAATATATCATCTTCATTCATGGTATATAATAAAATAAAGATTATAATATAATTTTATTTACAATTATCAGTCAGATTGCTTCGAGGGTGATCAATTCTTGTAATGCATTGGAAACTTCTGGAGTGATAAAATGCTCGATTTTACAGCATAAATCTTGAATTAATTGTTGATTTTTCAAGTTTAAAACAATCTTGAAGAATTCCTGTAAACGACTGAAGTTAACTAGAAGTTCTTTCACTATTTTTTTTCCCTTTTTGGTTAACCTAATGGGAGAGCGTGGTTTCCAATAAATTAAATCCTGAGCGTTTAATTTATATAACATGTTACTAACTGAAGCTGGCTTTTTTTTTAAGAATTCAGAGATTTCTTTATTGGAAACCCAGCCCCCCTTATTTTTTTTTGAAATCAAATAAATAGCTTTTAAATAATCTTCATGAGCTTCAGAAATTTCTTGCAATACTTCTTATCCTCCTTCTTACTTTTTTTTTAAAAAAAAATTATTTGGATACTTTTTCCAAACAATCCTTACAGAAAAATATCCTGCGCATTTTTTGCTTGCTCCATACCATTATTCCTTGTTCAAACTTCTTTAAACAGGTCCAGCATAATTTAGGTTTTCCATCAACATCATACCTGTTATTATAATCAAAATCATATTCGGCAACATTCATTTTTTTATATCACTTGGTTTAATATTCTCATAATATATTTTGGATTATTCTTATTTCTCTAAATCTTCAATTCTTTTAGAAACATCTTTCAGGGCATTCTGAATAGCAGTTAATTCTGATTCTAGGTATTCTTTATCCTGTTTTAATGCTTCTAATTTCTGCTCTTCTGTTAATTCAGGGGGTACGGGATAAATTGGAGCATTAAAGAAAATACCTGCACGTCCACCTCTAAAATATCCTCCGCCTCCCCACCATCGAGCGCCTCTACCCCAGGCTAATCCCCTACCATAAGTATTATAGCCCCTTCTTCCAGCACCCCAGGCACCTCCTCCTCCAGGTCCTTTAGTAAATCCAGGGGTATCATATCCTGCGCAATATCCTAGTCCTCTTCCAGTTCTAGATCCTAACCCTGCAGGACCAGTCCTATCTCCACCAGGCACTTTTTTACCACCTCAATTATTAACTAATTATTATGAATAATAATTCATTACTAGATAATAATCAACCTATCTTAATAAATGTTATGAATGATTATTCATAATTTCGCTCATTTTTATTTATTTTTAAACATATATTTATGACAATTTATCAAAATATATCAATGAATAAGCTAATATAATATAAATAATCTAATATTAAGTGAAAAATGGACATTTCAGAAAACATTTATATAAATTAGGAAGAATTAAACAAGAATATGGCTAAAGTATAAGTGAAAAAGCGATCTTGACAGCCTTCCTGAATTTTATTAGTTTAATTACAAATCATAAATGATTATTATGAATGATTATTCATAATATTTAAATATCTTATTTTATATTAAATTTATTGAAAAAAACAATTTGAGGTAAAATTATGCCAAGATGTCATAGACATGGATATCATAACTCAGGTTATCCTAATAGATATCGACCAAATTATTTTGCAGGAAATGGTAACAATAAACTAAATATATACAAACCTAAGGAAATCTTATATATCTCAACCAATAAACGTGTTCCTATAGAATATCAAAAACCACCAAGTCTGAATCACCATTTAAATCAAAGAAGGATGAATAATATTGACCTAAAAATCAAGGATATTCAATCTAAAATAAAAGATGAGATTAAATCAAGAAAGATCATTATTAAAAACCATATTTCAAAAGACGATGAAACTTTAACGTGGCAAGAAGGAAATATCTATCGTTTAAAACCAGAATATATAAATTTTTTGTCAGAAAATTCTAAATTTGGCTTTTTAAAAAGAAGAAAATTAAAAAAAACATTGGAATTTATCAGATTTAATCTCAATCATGACTCCGAAGATATATTAATAGATTACAAAAAAAATAAAATATTTAGCTCAGATTCCCTTTCTTCAGTTTTAAAAGTAAAATCTTCAGAATGGAAAAAATGGGAAGATATAATCAAACTAATTGGGGCTAATATTAATGACTACAAACTTTCCATAAAAGAACAAGTACTTGATCAATTGTATCACGATTACGATGACATATTTTTCCCTGATAATAAAGAACAAGTAAAAATTTGCGAGAAATGCGGTTTAGAAAATAAGAGGAAAGCACTCTATTGCTATTATTGTGGTAATAAATTTTAGAAGTTAATTTTTGATTTAGAATTTATCAAAATTTTTGAGATATTTGGTAATGAATAAAAAAGCAGAATATAAGTGGAAATATGGATTTTTCTTGGGTTGTGTCATTCCTAATAGATATCCAATGATAGAAATTTCCATTCGAAATGTTTTTGATTATTTAGGTGTAGAATTAGTAGATCTGCCAGGAGCCTCGTGTTGTCCCGCGCCGGGAGTATTTCGTGCTTTTCATATTCCTAGTTGGTACGTTATTGCTGCCAGAAATATCTCCATAGGTGAGAGTTTAGGTGTTAATCTCGTAACAGGTTGTAATGGTTGTTATGGAACTTTAAGGGATGTCTGGTATGAGCTGCAGCATGATAAAGAAATGAAAAAAAAGGTCAATGAGGAATTAGAAAAAGTTGGAAGAATTTATAAAGGTAATTTAGAACCCAAACATCTAATGGAGGTTTTCTATTTGGATATGGGAATAGATTACGTAAATGATTTTATTCGATATAAATTTAAGGACTTAAAAGTTGCTGTACATTACGGATGTCATATTATTAAACCAAGCGATAAAAGACCCTGGAATGGCGAATATGAAGTCCCAACCTTCTTTGATGAAATTGTTGAATTAACAAGCGCAAAAAGTATAGACTATAAAGATAAATTCATGTGCTGTGGTGCTGGAGGAGCATTAAGAACGGCAGTGAAGGAAGTCGCAGCGGATTTCACTCGAGAAAAATTAATTAACATTCGTAATGCAGGAGCTGATATAATCGTTGATTGTTGCCCTTTTTGTCACCTACAACTGGACCTTGGACAAGTGGAAGTAAATAATATTTATAAGGACATAATTGGAGAACCATTTAATATTCCAATAATATATATCACTCAACTTTTAGGCGTTTCTTTTGGAATGGATCCTAATTTATTAGGTTTGGTAAAGAATCATTCACTCTCTGGCGTATCTCCATTTATTTCAATTGATCCTTTTGTTGAAATTGTTAAAGAACAATTAGGTTAGAATTTTAATCTTAACTTGAGAATATGTAGCTCCTAGGACTTAAAAAAATGACCTTAAAATGGAAGATCTGTCTGATATATCTCTACTCAATAATCAATTAAAAAAGAAAAATTTCAAATTAGCTGAATTTAAAGAATTGAATTTTTTAAGGATTTTCTATATGCAACATATGAAAGGAGCTCATCTTACAAATTTTTGCAGAAATCTCGAATCCATTTTGAAAATTATAAAAAAATAATGCTATGAAGTATATATATGGACCTGTTCCAAGCAGGAGATTAGGAAGATCTTTAGGAATTGATCCAATTCCTTCAAAAACATGCAATTATCAATGTGTGTATTGTCAATTAGGAAAAACAACGAATTTTACAAATCAAAGGAAAAATTATTTTCCCAAACAAGAAATAATCTCCGAAATTTCAGAAGTCCTTGAATATGGTGATACAAATTTTGATTATGTAACATTTGTAGGAAGTGGAGAACCAACATTGTTTAAAGATTTGAAGGACTTAATTTTAATAACAAAAAAACTCTCTCACAAACCTATCTGCGTAATTACAAATGGGGCATTATTATATCAAAAGGAAGTAATAGATTCATTATTACTCTTCGATATTGTTTTGCCTAGCTTGGATGCTGGAGATGAGCCCTCTTTTATCAAAATTAATCGACCACATCCATCTATAAAATATAATTCTGTTATTCAAGGGCTTATTGACTTCAAGAATAAATTTAAGGGCAAATTCTGGGTGGAGATCATGTTGATAAAAGGAATAAATGATTCAAAAAAAGCACTTTTAAAAATTAAGGACAAAATTGATCTAATAAAACCAGATAGAATTGATATAAATGTTCCAATAAGACCCCCTGTTGAAGAGTGGGTTAAAATTCCGGATAAATCTGTCTTCTCCTTATTAAATGAGGTATTTAGTGAATACAACAATATTAGTTTCCCTGAAATTGGATCTTTCGGATTTTATTCATCAGATTTCGAAAAAGAACTCTTATCAATAATAGAGAGACATCCAATGAGACAAGAACAGATATTAAAAACGTTTTCCTCTAAAAATTTAGATAAGAATGATATTTTAACAAGATTAAAAAAACTAAAATCCCTAAATGTAATTGAAAAAAAAAAATATTCGAATATAATTTATTGGAAATTAAAGATCTAACAAATTTAGAATTCTCATTGAAAAAACAACTTTATTTGTTAAAAATGTTGATGTGATTAAGGACATTCCTGTTTTAATTATTTAATAGGCACAAGATCAAGATGGTAATTTTTTAGGTAATAAATTAGAAATTCCTACGTTATTCTATTACAGGGATAATTGCATTATTAGGGCAATTTTTAAAGCATTTTAAACAATTGTTGCATTCTAAAAGGTTGTTTTTCTGAAATACAATTTTTTCTTTTCCAATTTTATCCTTTTGGAGCTTATATAGATTTTTAAAGCAAAAATCATCATTTATACATATTTTACAAAAATTACATTTATCAGAATCAATTTCAAATCCTTTCAATTGACCATCTTCAATAGAAATTACTTCGATGGCTCCATGTTCACAAACTTCCACGCATTTTAAACACCCCTCGCATTTATTATAGTCTACATAGCGCAAGGAATCTTTAAAAAAAATTGCTTTTGTGGAGCAACTATACATGCACCGCTGACATCTTACACATAAATTCGGATTTATACTAATCGGAAATAATTTTTCGTTTATAATGTCATTCATTTATGATTACTCTTGATTTATAGGAATTAAACTAAATTTTTAAACAATTCTTTAGCCTTGATGTAAGCTAAATTATTCTTAGGGAGATTTAAAAGATTTTTACCTAATAAATTATATTTCATGAGTTCCATATCTAGTGGAATGTATCCCAATAGATGAATATTTGGATCATTGAGGGATTTTAATTTTTCATTAAAAAGATCTATTCTATCGTTTGGAAACTTATTTCCCAACAACCAATAATTTTCAAATGTCAAGTTGACTTCTTTCGATACTATCAGAATATTTTTTAAAGTACTAAATGCCATTTTACTTGGCTCAACGATTATCAATAAATCTGATACGTCTTTTCCCGTCTTTCGTGCAAAATGTTCTAAACCTGCTGGTGAGTCAAATAAAATGAAATTATAAGTTTCTGAGAGGATATCAAGCGCATTTTTTAACACATTATTTACGGAGCAATAGCACCCCTCTCCTTCCGTACGTCCCATTTCTATTAAATCAAATGCATCCTTATTGATTATACAATTAAAAATTTCCGCTTCGATCGCTTGCTTTTTATCTTTATAAGGAGCAATCATATTTTTAGCAATTTTATCTTGAAGGGTTTTCATTTTTCCAGCAATTGTTTCATTAAAATGAATTTTTTCTCCAATTAAATCTGCAACATTCGCATCAGGATCTGCATCTATAACGAGAATTCTATAATCCTTTTTACTTTCAATTAGGAATTTTAAAAAAAGAACCAAGCACGTGGATTTTCCAACACCCCCTTTTCCCGTGAATGCTATTGATTTATCCATTTTTTTATTTCTATTTTTTTAACTGTTCAGTAGATATTTTATGTCTACTTTTTCATGTTTATTATATCCATTTTCACGCTTAATTATTCTTCTTTTTATACGACTTGATGAATTTAATTCATATTTATCGTAATATATATTTAATCTTCTAACATCAATTTGGCTTAAACCTTTGCTTTTTAAAGTTTCTTTTAAAATTTTTTCATCAAACCTTTGATCTGGCCCTAAGAGAATAATATCTGGATTAATTTCCAAAACAGTTAATAAAATGTTTTTATCTTTTCTTCCTAATACTACTTCTTTTACATTTTTCAGATTTTTTATAACTTCTAATCTTTGTTCTTCAGGTATTATTGGCGGTTTTCCAGAATATCTTTCTCGATTTTCATCGGTAGCTATAATTACATGAACTTCACCTAATTTAGCGGCTTCATTTATTAAAAATATATGACCTGGGTGTAAAATATCAAAAGTACCTGCTACTAGTATTTTTTTATTATTCATTTAAGATAACTATTTTTTAAATTAATTTCTCAATTAAATATATCTCCATTTATACTTTCTTTACATTCCTTTTATTGAAGTTGACATTAGAAAGTTATAATTATTTACATCTTTTCAATTATTTCTTTTAAGATTAGCTCCCCCGTAGCACCAACCATTACGCCTTTTTTTACGATAGCTTCACCCATAACTTCAATGTTTTTATCCAATAGCTTACCATCTTTAAAAAACAATAGAGTTGGTACGGCGAATATATTTAATTTTTGACCCATCTCACGATTTTCATCAATATTAATTCGTATTAAATTAATTAACCCTTTATTCTTGAAATTCTCTAAGATTGGAGATATTAACTTACAAGGTCCACACCATTCAGTATATAAGTCAATTATAAGTTTACCTTCCACAGGACCATCAATTCCATATTGTTTAAAATATTCAATGTTCATATATTTACACAATTTAAAAGTTAATATTTTCAAATTAATAAATATTAAATTACTTATTTTCTTACCAATCTTGACCCACAAGATGGACAAACTTGTTGGTAGCACGGAATTCCTATTTGATGCGGAAATGTTTTGCCACAATTTGGACAGAAACAGGCTCCTCCAGGACCTGCAGCTTGTCCGCCTCCCATCCTACCTCTACCCCCTCCTTGTCCTCTTCCTCGACCACTCATTATTATTCCCTAACTAGTAATTTTATATTTTCTTTCTAAGATGTAAAAAAATCTAGTTTTAATGATTTAGTAGATATCACTTTAGATTTTCTACTTACAAAGTATTACAAATATCCTTTTCTTTGTTTTTTTTTAATTTATAGAATTTTTTTAATAATTCTTGATAATTCTGAATAATTATTCATTACTAAGTGTTAGTTAACCTACCTTAATAAATGTTATGAATAATTATTCATAAATCACTTAATTATTTCTTATAATCCTTAATGAAAACTTGGGATTAAATTTGATTTGTGGTATAATTATTTTAAGGAAAAATTTTTTCAGATGCTATTTTTAATAATAGTTATTTTTTAGTATGAGTAAGTCTTATTATTTTTATTATTAATAATTATTCAAAAAAACTTGATTTAATATGGATATTGGAAGTATTGAAAGTGGAAAACTTGATATCAAAGTCTTAACGACAAATACCACACTAGCGACGTTGTTAGATAAGGAGAATTTAAAAGGAAAAGTAAAACAACCAGGTCCTTTAGGTGCAAGGTTATTAGGAGAACATGGGTTATCACTCTTATTTGATATAAAGGACGGGGACCAGAAAAAAAAATTACTTTTAGATGCGGGAGGAGCTAATGAAAGTATATTATATAATGCAAAGATCTTGCGTCTTAAATTTAAAGAAATAAATACATTCATCTTGAGTCATGGTCATATTGACCATTTTGGGGGAATGGAAAAATTATTACCAAATTTAAAAGAAGGATGTGAAATCATTATAAGTCCCGAAGCTTATCTCAATAATGTAATTTTAGTTCCTGCTGATAATAACTATTATAGTCCAGAAGAATTATCGAAAAATTATGCTAATTTAGCGAAACAGATAGATAATAAGTATAGCATTCCATTACCTCCCTTCAGTAAAAAAATGGTAAATAATCTCGTAGCTGAAAACAAACTTAATTTAATTGAAGCTAAAGAGCCGATCAAGCTAAATGAGGGGATCATAACCAGCGGACCCATTGAACTATTTAATGAGGATGAATCCACCAAAGGATTTTATCTCAAGAAAGATAATGATACTTTTGTAAAAAATACCTTCAGGGATGAGAATTCTATATATATAAATGTAAAAGATAAAGGATTAGTAGTGATTACTGGTTGTGGGCATGCGGGAATAGTGAATACGATTAAGCATGGTCAAAAATTAACTGGAGTAAATAAAATTTATGCCGTAATTGGAGGCTTTCATGAAGAATGGAATCCAATAGAAACCGTTCAAAGAAAAGTGAATTTTATTAAGGAACTGAATCCAGAAATTATCTGTGGAATGCATTGCACGGGATTTATATTTAATAAATTGATAGCTGACCATCCTGCTCATGTTTTAGGGATTTCAGGAACAGAGTTTCGGTTTTAAATTAATTTAATTTATAGAATTTAAAAAAACTTTAAAGATTCTACAAATAGCGTATTAAATTAGAAAATTCAATCATTAAGTTTAATTTGACTTCAAATTGATTATTTCTTGTAATATGTTAAAATCTGTAATTTCTAAATCTACAAAATTATTTTCAAAGATAAGAGAAGGCCCTTTATTTAGTGGTTTCTTCAAAAATATGTAATCTATTTTTTTAGATATTAAAAAATCAGAAACTAACAATCCTTTCCGTTTTTCTACTTTTCGAAAAGGATTTTCTAAAATTTCCATTTTTTTTAATCTATTTTCCTCGAAATCTAAAAGAGCAAAATAATTACTTTCTCCAAAGTGTTCAGAAATGGGAGAACTATTAGCCAAATTATCTTCTAATGGCACTGCAATTCTTAATTCCTTGATTTGCTTTCCATGAGTGTTAAATACTACTTTAAAAATTTTAGGAAACTTTGCTTTTATTTGATCGGTTAATTTACTTTTTAAAACATCTACTTTATACTGCGGAATGTTTTCATTTAATGAAAAACTTACTTCTAAGAAGATAAATCTTCCATAAGATCGTATTTCGATATTTTCGACTTCTTTAATGGTAGGAAAATTCTTAATTAAATCATAAAGCTCTGTTCGTTTATCAAATTCTACCACGGCATCTAATAGGGTACGCATTGAAGAAATAAAAATTTCATAACCACCTTTTACTATAAATATAGTTATTAATAGTCCTAAAACAGGATCTAATAGATATAATTTAAAAAAAGCACCTATAACTCCAATAAATACAGATGTAGATATTAAAACGTCAACTTTCTTTTCATTTGCTTCAGTTTCAATTATTGGGACATTTGTTTTCTTACTAATTATTTTTAAATAAATGGTCATTAAAGACGAAATCAAAATGGAGATAATTAAAAATAAAAATAAATCATTAGAAATTTCTAAAGGATTAGGATTTCCATTGATAAAAGCAATAATACTTGAAATCGATTCTATAAAAATGTTATAAGCATTAAAAAAAATAAATAAAGCAAAAAATAAACTAATAATATTTTCAATTTTATAATAACCATAAGGATATTGTTTATTTGGCTTCTTTCTTACTAAAATAAAACCAAGCATTGCTGTAGCATACATTACAATATCATTTAAATTGTCGAAAGCATCTGCTCTGAGAGCGATACTATTTGAAATAAAGCTAAAAGCCAATTTTAAAATTATCAAAATTATATATGTAATTAAGAGTACTAAATTAACAAATTCAGGTTTTGTGTATAATTTTTCATTATCTTTAATTATAGACATTTTCTTTCAAATGTGTTCAATGGTTAAATTATGATATTTTTCTTTTTTTTATAAAAATTAAATAATCTATGTTATAAATTGTAGAATAATTATTTTTTAAAAAATTTAAGAATTATGAATATATATTCATAAAGCTTAAAAGCAAAAAAAAATTAATTAAATTGTATAAATGAATAATTATTAAAAATCATTTTTCGGGTCATTTTAAAATAAAAATAATAAATTTAAGCAGGTTTTTAAAAAAATGAAATATGCAATAAGCACTGACTCCGGTCAAGTGTGTCCTCATTTTGGACGGGCTCCAGAATTTACTATAATAACTATAGAAGATGGTAAACTAATAGAAAAAAATGTATTTTCAAATCCTGGACACACAGTTGGGAGTATTCCTCAATTTATTAATGAAAAAGGGGCAAAATGTATGATTACAGGTGGAATGGGTCATAGGGCAGTTCAATTCTTCCAACAGTATGGCATTGAAGTTGTAATGGGTGTCAGTGGAGATATTAACGAAGTTATTGAAAACATCATAAATGGAACATTAATAGGTGGTGAGAGTTTATGTGCTCCAGGAGCGGGGAAAGGATATGGAGTAGAAAAAATTCATACTGAAGCAGATGATGATCATCACCATAATCATGGATTGAGCTAAAATAATATTCAAAAGTAATAATAAACCAACAAATATTATGACTCATTTAAATAGAATTATCGGAATACCTTCAGTCGGTCCTGAATTATTTGATAATATTTCAGAACATTTTGGACATTGTGAATATTTTATTGGAGTAAGAATTGATGGTAATAATAAGTTAGAAAAAGCATTCACTCTACAAAATCAGGGGCATTCTGGATGTATGGAACCTGTAATAAATATGAAACAGAGGAGTGTTACAGATATGATTGTGGGGGGGATAGGAGGTCGGCCTTATATAGGTTTTATTCAAATGGGAATAAATCTCTATCAAGGTGTGGAAGGCAACCTAAGGAAGAATGTAGAATTATTATTAGAAGGAAAATTAAAGCCTTTAGGCGGACCAAGTTGTGGAAATAATTCTGAAGGTGCTCATGTTCATTAATTAATCTCGTAATTAATGAAATTAAAAATAAGAAAAATGTGAAAAATATGCCAAGTTTTAAAGAAACATATGAAGCAATTAAAGCCGACTGGAATGCAGGGGAGAAGAACTTTAATATTGAATGTGAAATGCTTTCAGAAGGTATGCAAGTGAAATGTACTATGGGAAATCCCGCAGGAGATCCATTTGAGTTGTTAATTGATGCTCCTGGAGGGTTAGATGGAACTAATAAAGGCCCATCTCCATTGTTGGTAATCTTATCATCCGTAGGCGCATGCATCGTAGCAGTTACCAAATTTTGGGCTAAGATCATGGATATTAAAATTGAAGAGTTAAAGGTATTTTCTCGTGGACACATAAATCTTGGTGCTATCTTTGGAATTGATGATTCTAAACTCGCGGGTTATGATAACCTTGAACCCGTAATAAGAATCAAGGCAGATGCGCCTGAAGAAAAGATTAACGAGTTAATGGATAAAGTGTTTTCCCATTGTCCAATTATTACCAATATGGGTGGAGCTTCTCCCATTACACCTAAAGTCCAAATTAGAAAGTAATTTGAAATCAAATAAATAAAAATTTTTAAATTTTTTTTTTTTTTGAGGTTAAAAAAATGCAAAAAAATATTACTCCTGATGAAAAACAAAAAGTCATTGAGAAACGAGAAGAAAATATCAGAAAAAATCTTGAAAAGATTAAACATAAATTAGTGGTTATCTCTGGTAAAGGAGGGGTTGGTAAGACTACTGTAGCGGTGAATCTTGCTATTAGTTTAGCTAGCATAGGCCATAGAGTAGGGATCTTGGATGTCGACATTACAGGACCAAATGTATTAAAGATGTTAGGAGTCAATCCCGAATTAAAACCCGTAGTCGATCCTCAAAATGAAAAATTCTATCCCGTTAATGGTCCTTTAAATATGAAAGTAATGAGTATGGCTTTTTTATTAGCAGATCAGGATAGCCCAGTAATATGGAGAGGTCCCATGAAAATGACCGCGGTGAGACAATTTTTGGGTGATGCTGAATGGGGTGAACTTGATTATTTGATTTGTGACTTACCTCCGGGAACATCTGATGAAACATTAGATATTTTACAATTAATACCAGATGAAAATGTAATAATCGTGTCAACACCTCAAGAAGTAGCTCTGATGGATGCCCGAAAGACAATTAATATGGCACAAGTCATGAAAAGGAATGTTATAGGGATAATTGAAAATATGTCAGGATTCAAATGTTCTAAGTGTGGTTCATTCATAGAGATTTTTGGTAGTGGTGGAGCAGAGAAGGCTGCAAAAGATTTTGATATCAAATTATTAGGAAAGATTCCTTTTGAAACAGAGATAGGCCAGCAAGGCGACAAGGGGATACCATTTACGATAAAATATCCTGATTCTGAGAGTTCTAAAGCTTTTAGAAACATTATAAAAGTAATTCAAGAAATATTAGAAAAAAAATGATTAAATAAAAAGAGTGTGAATATTCTCGTGAAAAAAGATTCTTTTGATGATTTTGTTGAAGAGCTACAACAAGAAATCATTGATAAAGAACTAGAAGATTATAATGAGTATATTGTAGAATTATTCCATAATCCAAAAAATTGGGGTAAACCCCCTGATGATGAAATTACCGTTTCTCAAACGTATTTAGGACCCTGTGGAGACACGATGCACTTCTTCTTGAAAATTAATGATAATATTATAGAAAATGCTCATTTTATAACAGATGGTTGTGGTGCTTCAGTTGCGACTGCAAGTCAAACCACACTCCTTATCAAGGGAAATTCAATAGAATTTGCTAAAAAATTGAAACCAGAAGATATTGATAAAGCTTTGAAAGGATTACCAGAAGATCATAAACATTGTGCTGAATTAGCCGTAAGAACTTTATCACGGGCAATAGATCAATATGAAATAAATTATAAAAAAAAAAAAATAAAATATAAAAAATAAATTAAAGAGGTAGAAAATAAGATGGTTATAGTAGCCATACCTTCTAGTGGAGAAGGAGGTTTAAACGAAAGTATGAATCCCCGATTTGGACGCTGTCCTAGCTTTACATTAGTAACTATTGAAAATGGAGAGATAAAAGAAGTAAGGGGGGTCCCAAATAATGCCGCAAATTCGATGGGTGGAGCAGGAATCCAAGCAGCACAGACTATAGGGAATAATGGCGCGGAAGAAGTTATCGTTGGCTTTTTGGGACCAAATGCTGCTGAGTCTTTAAATGCAATGAATTTAAAGATATATCAAGCACCAAATCAACAATTAACGGTTAAAGATGTAGTAGATTTATATTTAGAAGGATCACTTCAAGAACTAGATTCTGCAAATGTAGGTGCTCATCATGGTATGGGTGGAGGAATGGGGATGGGCAGCGGAATGGGCGGTGGAAGAAGAAGACAATTTTAAACAAATAAGCAAAAATAAAATCAATTGAAATTATGGTTAGAACTCCTAAAATTATTACTATTACAGGCGGTAAAGGAGGTACTGGTAAGACACTTTGTGCAGTTAATATTGCAACCATGTTTAAAAATGAAGGAAAAAAAGTTTTATTAATAGACGGTGATGTTGAAAATCCTAATACTTATTTATTACTCGGTGGAACTTTACTAAATAAAAAGGAAGTACATTTCTTTAAACCTAATATTCTTAAAGATAAATGTACCAAATGTGGATTATGTGCAGAAAATTGTGCACCACATGCTCTCCTTTATTTAGAAAATGCGATACCAATCCCTATTTTAAGTGTATGTTCCGGTTGTAAATTATGTTATAAAATTTGTCCCTCTGAAGCAATTCTACCGGATAGTAAAATAATAGGATGGAAATATCAAACGAAAGTAAATCAAATCTCCTTGTTAATTGGTGAATTAAAACCATCAGAAGCCCGTTCAGCAGCAGTAGTTGATGCACTTTTACAAGATCTTGAAACCATTATTGATAATAATCCTGAGACCTATGATATAGTTATTTTAGATACGGCGCCAGGAGCTCACTGTGATGTGGAATTATTAATTGAGAAATCAGATTTTGTCATTCCTGTAACTGAACCAACTAAATTTGGAAAATTAGATTTATTACGGATAATTGAATTGATTGAGCTATTACAAAAGGAATATAAAGTAATTGTGAATAGATCTTCGTTATTAGGGTATCGAGAACCGTTTTTGAGGGAATTATCCGAGAATAATATTGAAACACTTGGAGATATCCCATTAGATGATGAGGTTGTCAAATCTTATTGCCAAGGAACACCATTAATGGACTCTGAAAGTGTTTTTAATAGAAAAGGAGATGCATATTTAGCTTTTATAAAAATTTTTGAAAATTTAAAATCTTGGATTAAAGACAATATTTAAATGGTGACTAGTTTCTCATGGAAAAAAAAATTATAGCGGTCATTTCAGGAAAAGGTGGTGTTGGAAAAACATCTCTTACAGCATCTTTAGCAAGTTTGGCTTCTAATGAAATAAAGATTGCACCAATTATTTTAGATTGCGATGTAGATGCTCCAAATTTGGCTATAATTCTACCAGCAAGGTCAGAGAAGGAGATAGAATCAATTGATACTTATACTACTTTAAAAGCTGAATTTATAGAAGATAAATGTGTTCAATGTAAAAAATGTATCGATGAGCATTTTTGTGAGTTTAATGCTTTAAGATGGGATGCTGAAAGTCAAATACCAAAAATTGATTATTTAGCATGTGAAGGATGTGGAGCGTGTAAAGTATTATGCTCTGAGCATGCATTTAAAATTGATGCGGTTAAAAGTGGCGAAATCATCTCTTATAAGATTAATACTGGTCATCCATTTGTATATGGAAAAACTAGGTTAGGAAGTACTACATCAGGGAAATTGGTGTCAGATATAAAAGAATATACTAAAAATTTAAAAGAATTTAAGGAGAGTAATTTAATCATAATTGATGGTCCACCGGGTATAGGATGCCCCGTAATAGCTACTGTTTCGGGATTAGATTTCGTTATTACGATTACTGAACCTACTCCATCAGGTCTTCATGACCTTATTAGAGCAATTGAAGTAGTACAGGAATTTAAAATCCCGTTTGGAATAGTCATTAACAAGTCTGATTTAAAAAGTCCTTTTCAAGAGAAATTTAATGAATATATAACTCAAACAGATTATACTTTAATCGGAAAAATTCCATATGATGTAAATATTCCTCGAGCCTTGTCATTTGCTAAACCAGTTGTTGATTTTGACCCAGATACAAATGCGAGCATCGCAATTAAAACAATTTATAAAAATTTAAAAAAGTTGTTATGGTCTTAACCGTCTAATTTTATAAATAGTACAATAATTACTTAATTACATCTAAAATTAAGCATGCTTCTATTATTTTTATACCCTTAATTAAAGCAATTTTTTCTTCTATTATAGGATTAAATTGTGTCATGGAGGGTATTTTTACTTTAAGAAATAAACCGGCATCACCACTTAACCTCCAAATGTCCGTAATTTCTTCCATTAAATCCAATTCATGTAATATTCTTTTAATATCTTTTAAATTTGGTTCGATTTTAACTAATATATGAATACTTGATTTAGAGTTTATACTAAATTCTGTAGTGTATTTTTTAATTACCCCATTTTTTTCTAATTTTTTTATTCTACGTCTAACTGTAGCTTCCGTCTTACCTATCTTATTTGCTATTTGTTGATATGATCTCCTGCTATTCTCTTTTAATAATTCAAGTATTTTTAAATCAATAATATCGATTATAAATCATCTTCTGAATAATTTTTTTGTTCTTGATGTAAAATATTTTTTACTCAAGTATAATAATGAATAAATATTCAAAAACTTTTCTGAGTATTTTATTGAAGTTTAATTTTGGGATGAGTTTATATAAAATATATCATTACATTTAATTAGGTTTAATTAAATATAATTGAAACTCATTAATAAATATATGGTATAATTGTAAAAATTACATTGGTAAATTTAATTTATCGAGATATTGAAACCATAACAAGGAGAATTGAGTCCAAAACTTTGATAATAATGATGAAATTAGATGAAAATCTTCTAGAGCAAATTTTCCTTGCTGTTTTTTATTCCCCTATGAATACTATATTTTTAAATATAAAATAGGAAGTGATATGATATAATACAATTAGAATTATTAATAATTATTATAATTTTTGCATTCATTTTTGAATTTGTTGATACTGCTTTAGGTGGGGGTTATGGAACAATAATGACTCCATTGCTATTGATATTTAGCTTACAGAGACTTGATATCGTTCCAGCAATTCTCTTTTCAGAAATATTTACAGGGATTTCAGGTGCAACAATGCATCATTTCTATGGGAATGCTGACTTTTCACGCGAGGGTAAAACAAATTGGAATATATTTATTCTAATAAGCATTATTGGAATAGGAGCAACTATTTTTGCGGTTTTCTTAGCTGTTGAATTAGATAAGTTAATTATAAATACATATATTGGAATTTTGGTTTTATTTATAGGAGTCCTGATGATGTTAAATAGAAAATATAAATTTTCATGGAAAAAAATAGGAATCGTCGGTACTATAAGTGCATTTAATAAATCGATATCTGGAGGAGGATTTGGACCATTAATAACTGCTGGTCAAGTTGTTTCAGGTAGGGATACTAAAAATTCAATAGCCACTGCATTAGCTTGTGAGGCACCAATTTGTTTGGCAGGATTAATAACATATTTTGTTTTAGAATCATCCACAACTGATTTTTTATTATTATCATTGGCATTAATTATTGGAGCTGTTCCAGCAACAATAGTTGGAGCCTTTACTACTAAAAAAATTAAAGATGAATATAGGTTCAAGCAATTAACAGGTGTTTTTATTATATTATTAGGAGCATTTGTTTTATTAAAAACGTATAAAATAATTTTCCCATAAAGTATTAATTATGAATATGAAAAAATTAAAACCAAAAATTGATTGAGTTAATTTATAAAGCTTTAATCTTTTCTTGAAAAATAATTTTATTTCTTTTCTCTTCTATTAAATATAAAATATATTCATGATCTTGGGAAATATCCGGAAGTATGAATAATACTTCTTCACCTGGAAGCCATTTTTCTATATTATCATAAAGAATCAATTGTTCAAAAAATTCATATAATGATGAGACCTTGATAATTATTTTATCGAATATATCTTTTGTTCGATTTGTTATAATTATTTCTACTTCTTTTCTATCATTAATTACATTTATTTTATTTATTCTGAAAGGATTTTCGCTTTTATAATATAGATCTTGGACTTTAGGCTTATCAAATAATTTGATATTTGAGAATCCAATTTTTTTATCATTACTTACAATATAACTTATAGGAACTCCTTTTAATGAGAGATATGAAATTGCTTTTTGAATTTTTAAAATTGTTGTATCAGTTTTTTTTATTACCGATTGAAAATATTGCGAACAAATGTTTTTAATAAGTTTACTAATTCTTTTTTTTATCTTGTCTCCCCTTTCAATTAATTCTTTAGATTTTTGAGTTTTTATCATATCCAATTTTTCAATTTCAGCTCTAATCAATTCCGAAAGGTAAAATTTAAAATGTTTATTGATTCTTTCTGTCATTTCTTTGATTAATGCACCACCAAAAATGTCCATCTCAATGGGTAATGCAAGAATTAATACTATAGTATCATAATTTTCTTCTTCTAATCCCGCTCTTCTTTTAATTCGCTTTGAAGGAACTAAGAATTTTTTCGCAAAATACATTTTATCCCCATATTCCAAATCTACCCGATCAAGAGAGGTCTTATCACTAAGATCTAAGAACCATATGGAATGGATCCGAAGTATGTGCATTTTTTCTTCATTTTTTTTTATAACATCCTCTGGACTTACTAAAATTGGAATATGACCTAATTTCTCATCAAAATATAATAAAAAAACTTCACATAATTGTTCTGCTTGAATAATTTTTCGTTCATTCTCAGTTAACATGTTATAAAATTATTTTTCCTCCATTAATTTTTTAAATTCTATTTAATGTGTAGCACAAGAGATACAAGGATCAAATGCTCTTATCATCATTTGAATTTTTTTTTTTACAAATTGTAGATCTTTTTTTTCATATAATTTTTGAGCATATTGTGTAATCATTTTATTAATTAGTGGGAGATTTATTTCAGTGGCTATAAAAAGTTTTGCCTCTTCTATAATTTTCTTATTATTTATGCGATAATGATGGATTAGCGTGCCTCTTGGAGCCTCAACAACTGCAATTCCATTTTGGTTTTTGATTGTAGATATTTCAGGGAGTGGAAAAGAATTCTTTAAAATCGGATCTTCCAAGAGATATAATGTTTTAATTACTTCAACATCCATTTCAATTAATCTTAAAAAATTAGCATATAAGAGATTGTTCCGCCATGATTTTTGAAAAAAATTGAGGTATGAGGAAATTTGATCCGTTCCATAACCTTCTATAATTTGATTTCGAGCTATTGGTCCGACTATATAATTTCTATTATTTTCAATGTTGAAATCAATTCCATGCAGATTAGGATCTTTGTCAAAATATGAGTTATAATGAATCTCGGAAAAATCTTCGTATTTAGTGTTGCTCTTTTTAAGTGTTAAAACACCCGCATACCTATCATAATCTTTATTCCTGTTTAATGCCAAATAATAGGGATTTGGAAGCATAAATTCTTCTGGAGGTGTAAATTGTGAAAAAATATTGATGAATTCTTCAATAATTGCTTCTAAAATAAACGATGATTTCTCAAGATATTTTTGGGCAATTTTTATGTTTTTTAATGAAGGTTGAAATATAGTACCTCCCGGTATGGGTGTTATTAAATGTATGGAACGGCCTCCGAAAAGAATATCAAGATCATTACCAATTTTTATTATATCAAAGATATTTGAAGTTAATTGACTATTATATTTCAATAAATCATTTAAATTAAGAGTATTTTTACTTAAATTAAAGATTTCTAAAAGATCAGGAAATGATTGAAAATAAAAATGCATCGCATGTGATTTTAACAACTCACCGACCATCAAGATGCGTCTTATAAAAACAGCTTGTTGATGAGGCTTGATATTATACATTGTTTCTATAGTTTTACAGCTTACAATACTTTGTGATGCATGACATAATCCACATATTCTTGAAATTATTCTGGGAACATCTGTTATTTTTTTTCCTATAAGTAAATTTTCAAATCCTCTGTATGGTCCAATTTTAAATTCTACATGAGATATTTCATCATCTTTCATAAAAATTTCCAAATTTCCATGACCTTCGACTCTCATGCATACATCTACCACCTTTAGCATATTATCGCCTCCAAATTTTTGGTTTTGAAAATCTATAGAATATGCCAGAATATTTTTTTAAATCTTTCACAAGATTAAGCAAACTTAAGAAATTAATTATACTCGAAGTAAAATCTCTTGAGACGGGTCCAAGACATCCTTCACATGGAATTCCTCGCTTTATGCATTCATGATCACATCCCTCTCTAGTAATAGGTCCTAAGCACATAATTCCTCTACTTAAGAAGCAATTGGTATTTTCTTCATAATTATTGAGTTCAATATTGTGAGGATATAGCTGATTAATCTGAGTAATCGGATTGAATTTAAAAGTAGTTTTGTAGGGACATTCTGAACATAAATTCTTTTTAGATAATTCAATATTTTTTCTCTCTAATAGTTTTATCAGACAATTTCCAAATAATTTTGACGGTGGAGGACAACCTGGTATGATTCCATCTATCTCTATAAAATCTGATAGAGGGGCGGCAATCTTTTTTTTTGATAAACTTAAAATTCCTCCAAAAGCGGCACATGTCCCTAATGCGTATACTTTTTTTGTAGATATTCTTATATCTTTAAGAAAGTCAATCTGTGAATCCTCTGAAACACATCCTTCTATCAATGCTATATCACATAAATCTGCCCGAGGTTTATCAGATATAAAAGGAAAGTAAGATATTTCTGTTCTCTCTAGAAGTTGAGGAAAGATATCTAAGGAAATCAAAGAAGATATACAACCGCTACAAGATGTTAATGAGGTAATTAGAAATTTAAGTTTCAAATTTGTATTCCTCCTTTAATAGGTTATAAAATCTATTACTAATGTTTGAAAATTTTATTCCTTCTACAGCATTTAGGTTTTTAACAATTATATTCCTGCCTAACCTTGGCCCTAAGACCTTTTTTAATAATTGCACTTTTTTCTGTATTTTTTGAATGCCATCTAGATATCTGCAAGCATCTTTCCTACATCCAATAATCATTACTCCATGAAATCCCCTTTCAAGAGCTCTTATTATGAAATTAGTATCAACCCGTCCGGTGCAAGGAACTCTAATGATAAATATATTGGGACGATAAAATTGTTTTTTAAGACCAGCATCATCGGCTGCAGCATACCCACAAGATTTACAGCAAAATGCTAAAATCTTAGGAGAAACGTTAAATTTTGAGTAAATGTCTATAGTTTTAAAAATCTTTTCATTGGTATCAATATTCATCTCAATAGCATTAGTTGGACAGACGCTTACACATGTTCCACATCCTTTACATTTAAATTTATCAATATTTATTTTTTCCCCTTCAATCGTTATGGCATTGTATGGGCAAGCATTAACACACAATGAACAAAGTCCGCATCTTGTCTCATCAAGTTCTATCCCTGTGAATTCTGAAATTAAATAATCTTTCGATAGAAGTGATATTATTTTAAGTGCAACATTATTGGAAATATTTATTGTTGATTGATAGTTAAAAGGACCTAGTATTGTTCCAACTCCATAAATCCCTGAGGCCAATGTTTCTTCACTCATGAAACCGTTATCATTTAAAGTAAAATCAAGAGTTTTTCTGAGGGTTTTTAAATCCTTATTGGGCATTAAATTGAGGTTCAAAATAATCAAATCACTTGGATATTCTTTTGAATCTGCAATCACTATATTTTCTTTATCATTTTTTTCTATTTTGACTTGTGAAACATAATGAACTCTTGAATCCATAGATTTCATAATTGGCTCATGGTTATGATGGAAATTTTTTAAATCATAAAAGGTATTTACGTGACAATCTGGGTTTTTTACTTTAATGCAATTTAAGTATTTTAGAGCAATATTATCTGCAAGTTCGGAATGATCGTGAGCAGGTCCAACATCCTGAATGATGGAGATGGATTTTGGAGGTTTTCTATCAGATAATTTAACTATTTTACCTTCAGTAGGACCATCTGAAGATAATATCCTTTCAAATTCTACTGAAGTTATGATATTATCCTGAGGATTATAGTGATAATCTTTCAGATCTGAATATAAATCAGCACCTATAGCGATAACTTTCACACCCACTTTAATTTTAATTTCCTCTGGTTTTTGAGTTAAATCTATGGCTTTATTCACGCACGCTCTTTCACAAATCCTACAATTTAAGCAATTTTTAATATCAATTTCTTCTATTAAAGGAGCATAGGGATATGAATTTTGAAAAGGAAGAAAAATTACTTTCCTGTTTACAAGATTAAACTCATATTGATTGGGTTTTTCCACACTGCATACTTCTATACATTGTTTGCATCCAGTACATTTTTTTTCATCTACAAAGCGAGGTTTTTTAATTAAATTTATGGCGAAATTGCCGACTTCACCAGAAACACTCTTTATTTCCGTATTAGTGAATATTTCAATGTTTTTTTCTTTTACAATTTCTCCTATCAATTCTGAAATGAAACATATTGAGCAATCCCCCATTTTATAGATTCTATGCCACCGTGCCACTTTTCCTCCTAAAGTTGGAGATTTTTCAATTAAATACACTTTAATACCTGCTCTCGCCAAATTTAAACCTAAGGTCATTCCTGCTATACCCCCTCCTAATATAGCACAGCTTTTTTCAACCTCAACTCTTTTTACTTTAATTTCTTTTTGCAGATATATACGCTCGACAGCGGCTTCGATTAATAATTGTGCCTTTTTTAAAATCAGAGCTGAATCATCTTTGCTATTAATCATTTGATGCACCCAACAACATTGTTCTCTAATATTTGCTATTTCAAGATTAGATCGATCGATTAATCCCTCAAAAATCCTTTCAAAAACATGTTGATGTGTCTTGGGAGAACATGCCGCAATTACGATTTTATTCAAGAAGTTTTCTTTAACCCAATTGGAAATTTTATCCAAATTTTTCTCTTGACATAAATTTTCAAATATCTTTACTGAAACAACATTTTGTATTTTATTGATATAGTTCTCTAAAGCGTTGATGTTAATTGTATTAGAAATTTCAGTATTACAGTTGCAAATAATCACTCCAATTCGATTTATTTCACTGCCTTTTGAATTAAGATATTCTATTTCTTCTCCTGATAAAATTCTTTTATTTATATTAAGAATTTTTAAAATTCTTTTACCATCTTCAGTTAAAAAATATGATTTTTTATCTTTACCAATAAGAGAACCGAGTTTTCTTAGGTGGAAATTTAATTGTCCTGTTTGATCTAAACCCAATTTATCCATTAAATCTGTGTATGGTATGTAACCCTCTTTTTCAAGGAGTAGTAAAATTTTTCTTCTAAACTCATGAGACAATATTGAGTATATATCCATTTTTTCATCCCTTCCACCAATTAAAGGATTATTTTTTTTTGAAAAATTAAATTTTTAAAAAAAATAATTTTGAAAATTTTTTTTATCGAACTATTTTCACTAAGATATTAATAATATGAATAATATTTAAATATTTTGGTTAAATCCGAAAAATATTCGATAAATATATAAGTTACTTCAAATTATATTCTATTATTAGTTAGTAGAATTTGAATAACTAATAAAGTTGTTAAAAAATAAACTTTGACAATTAGATTTATCAAACCAAATGAAATTCTTGTTGTCATTTTGTTTAAATCTCTTAAAAAGATTCTTTACATAGGATATTAAATACCATAAAAATAGTTAAAACTGAGGTGGAAAGTCGAATGGAAGTGCTTGAATTAAAGCCGTTGAAAAAAAAAAGAGTTTGCGCATATGTTGCCAAGAAAAAAAAAGATGATTTTAATGATTTTTATCTGGATAAATTAAGAGATTTTATTATTAGGAAAAAAATTGACTTTATAACAATCGATTTCAATGTGGATATGAAAGAGTTTAATGATTCAGAACTTGCAAAAACATTAAATGAGATGAATATTAGATATTTTCAAGTGGACATACCAGAATATGCAATGGGATATATCTATCAAGAAATTGTAGAAAAAACTGAACTACTAAATGATTTATGTGGAGAATTTGAATCAATGAAAGAAAAAGATACTTTAAAAGGAGAAAGTCTAAAAAATTGGATAGATGTATTGAGAGAAGATATTCAAGAAAAAGAAATATACATTAGTTTGAGATTAAGACCACAATGGATTGTCAAAAAAATGTTAGATATTGCTAAAACCATTAAAACTGAAGAGGTATCTTTACTTCATCTCGTCCAGGCAGACATATGCGAGGATATTTGTAATCAAGTTACAGAATATTTAAGAGAATTAGACGTGAAAGTTGTTCAATATACTAAAAAACATAATATAATAAATGTAGAATTTTAAAAAAAAGAGGTTGAAAAAAAAATGCCAAAAGTATTAGAATTAAAACCATTGAAGAAAAAACACCTAAAACTGATTATGGTTGAAAGCGAATTTCCGGTTGAGTGGTGGTTTGAGGCTCCAAAAAGAGCAAAAGAAGATTTAGTCTGGAATTTACATTTAATATCTAAGGAATATCTTCAAGTTATTGAAGAATTAATTAATAAATATAAACCAGACTTCGGAACGGAAGAAAAACCAGCGAATTGGGATGATTCACCAAATCAAATAGATCCATTAGAGGAACTATTCAAACTAAAAAATATTTCCTTCCAACATGTAGATATTGATGATAACGCTAGAGATTATTTATCATCTGCATTGGATGAACATAGATCTACTATAAAAAAATTAGAAAACAGAATTCGAGAAATAATGGAAAAAAATGGAGTTATTCCTGAAAATGATGAATTATTTCAAAGATTAGTTCTGTGGAAAGAATATTTAGAACAAGATTATGAACAACAAGAAGATGAAGTTCGCTATAATATTAGAGAAGCTTGGATGATGATGAATATCATAAATCTTGCAAAAAATATTGATGGAACAAAACTCAAAGGATTATTCATATGTGATCTACGACATTTCAATGGAATTGAAAAACTCGCAAGTGAATTAAATATAGACATTGAGAAAATAAAAATTAAGAGATCTATTAAAACTGAGGATGTTGAAGAGGAGCTAGAAAAAAATGTCGAAATTGAAGTTAAAGAATAATTAATTTAGAGAATATGAGGAGGAAAATAAAAATGCAAAAAGAAGATCTGGAAAAAAAAGTACATTCTATTCTTGGAAGAAAATCTATTATTGAATTAACTCCAATAGTTATAAAAAAAAAAGAAACATCCGATAAAATCTGTTACTTCTTTGATACTGATGAAAATGCTTCTCCTTTTGACATTAATATGGCCTATGATGCTGGTTTTGATATTGTGGTTCCAATTAGTAGGATGACTGCTGATCAAGTTCCCAAACTCGTTCAAGATGCAATTTTTTCTAGGAAACCAAATGCTCCCACAACATTTTTTATAGGGGGGTCCAATGTTAAAGAAGGTGAAAAAATAGCCAAAAAAGTCTTAAAGTCTTTAGTACCACCCTTTGAATGCCCTGTTATTATCGATCCAAGAGGTTCACACACAACAGCTTCAGCAGTCGTCGCAATGACAATTGATGTTGCTCTAAAATTTCATAATATTAAAGATTTAAAAGGCAAAAAAATAGTAGTATTTGGAGCGGGGCCTGTTGGAAGGATTGCAGCTATTTTGGGAGCAAAAATTGGAGCTGATACGTGCATTGTGGAAACTTGGGATAAATCAAGCCAAGATTTTATCACGAATTTAGCAAATGAATTGAAAGAAGAAGCAGGTAAGGGTGCAACTGCTATTAAGGGAATATTTGCCCCAAATCTCGAAGATCGAGAGAATTTAGCTATTGATGCTGATATTATATGGTCTTTAGCAGCAGCAGGAATTGAAATTTTGTCAGAAAATTTAATGAAAAAATTGCGCGGAAAGAAAATTGTGGTAGATATAAATCTTGTCCCACCTTATGGCATAGAAGGCATTAAGCCAAAACATTATAACGAAGAACTTTATCCTGGGATGTTTTGTATCGGTGCATTAGCGTTAGGTAGATTGAAATCTAATTCTGAGAGTGAAATTTTAAAAGAAGCCGCTAATACCAAGGGATCAAAAGTATTTGACTATAATTATGCATTTGAAGTTGCTAAAAAGCTTTTAAATAAATAAATTTAATTTTTTTTCTCTGGGATCGTGATTCTTACGATCCCATATTTCTGAAATAAAAAAAGGGAGGTTTAAAAATGGTCGAATTTTCGAGGGCTCCTAAATTTTTGAAAAAAGTTAGAATTAAAGATGCTTTTAAAGAAGATGCTGGGAGAGGGATAGTCAGAATAGATCCTGAAATTATCAAGGAATTAAATTTTAAGTCTGGAGATGTTATTGAAATTATTCATCCCATCGTAAACAAAAAAACAGCAGCAGTTTTAATGACAGGTAAAAGTGAAGATGCCAATACGAATATCATCCGAATTGATCCTTCATTAAGAAGAAATTTAAATGCATCTATTGATGATTACGTGGAAATTAGAAAGATTGAAGCCATTTTAGCAGATAATCTAATTCTTTCAGGATTAGATCAATCATATATCATTAGAGATATACAACAATTGACTAGGATCTTAGACAGTCGTGTAGTTACCAAAGGTGATAGTCTCAGTTTTTATGCAATGGGACGTAGAATCGATTTGGTAATACTTGATTATTTACCAAAAGCTGATGCTGTGAAAATACATTTAGGAACAAAAATTAAGCTCTCTGAGAATATAACTAAAGAACTTATAAAACAAGAACCATCTAGAGTAAAAAGAATAAAATATGAAGCAATAAGTGAATTAGAAGAGGAAATGGAAAAGCTTCGAGGACGAATAACTTATGAAGATATCGGTGGATTAGAAAACATTATTCAAAGAGTTAGAGAAATAATTGAATTACCTATAAGACATCCAGAATTATTTAAAAAAATTGGTATTGATCCTCCTAAAGGTGTTTTATTGCATGGCCCGCCTGGTACGGGTAAGACACTGCTTGCTCGAGCTATAGCATTTGAGACAGATGCTCAATTTATTTCTATTAGCGGTCCAGAAATCATGAGTAAATTTTTTGGTCAGAGCGAAGAAAATTTGAGAAATATTTTTGAAGAAGCAAAAAAAAAGGCACCTACAATAATATTTCTTGATGAATTGGATTCAATTGCACCTCAACGAGATGAAGGTAAAGGACAAGTAGAATCTAGAGTTGTTGCTCAATTACTTTCATTGATGGACGGATTAGAAAATAGAGGTGAAATAATTGTAATTGGAGCAACTAATAAAATTAATAATATAGACATTGCTTTGAGAAGACCCGGGAGATTTGACAGAGAAATAGAAATCGGTGCGCCGAATTTAGATGGGAGATATGAAATCTTATTAATTCATACTCGAGGAATGCCTCTATCAAAAGATTTAGACTTAAAATTAATTGCAAATAAAACACATGGATTTGTTGGAGCAGATATTAAAGCATTATGCAAAGAAGCTGCAATGCTAGCGATAAGAGAGATCCTTCCTGATATTAATTTAGAAGATCCTGTTCCCGAAGAAATATTAAATAAAATTGAAATTAGAATGGATCATTTTATAGAAGCATTAAATAGTATAGAACCTTCTGCTTTAAGAGAAGTTCTAATAATAAAACCAACAGAAACATGGGATGACATTGGAGGGCTAGATGAGGCTAAACAACAGTTAAGAGAAACTATAGAATGGCCTTTAAAATATCCAGGATTTTATAAATATATGAAATCCCAACCTCCAAGTGGAATCTTGCTATATGGTTTACCAGGAACAGGGAAAACTTTATTAGCAAAAGCACTTGCTCATGAAACAGAGGTAAATTTTATTTCCATCAAAGGTCCTGAATTTTTATCTAAATGGGTTGGTGAAAGTGCTAAAGCTGTGCGAGAAACCTTCAAAAAAGCACGATCTGCTGCCCCTTGTATCATCTTTTTTGATGAAATCGATGCTATAGCTTCCAGAAGGGCTGAATCATCTAGCTCTCGTGTAGTTGAACAAGTTGTTGCACAACTTCTAACAGAGATCGATGGATTAGAGGAATTACATAATGTTGTATTATTAGCTGCAACAAATAGACCTGATATGCTAGATCCTGCTCTATTGCGTTCAGGAAGATTTGGGCGCCATATTGAAGTTCCATTGCCAAATCAAGTCTCAAGACAAAAAATATTTAAAATTCATTTAAAAGAAAAACCCCTATCTGATGAAATTGATATTAATAAACTAGCTGAAAAACTCGACGGATATACGGGTGCTGATATTAAAGGAGTGTGTGAAGAGGCTACCATATTAGCTATTCGCCGGGGAATTTATGAACAATCAGTAGATGAGATCAATCCAAAATCTTATGATAGTGTTAAGATTACTATGAGCGATTTTGATAAATCAATTGAAAAGATCTCCAAAACAGCAGAAAGAGCGAAAAAGTCCTATCAAGAAAATTTAAAAGAACCTCTTGAAAATTTGTATGGATGATTTTTAAACCTCCACCCCTTTTTTATTAATAATAAAATGCATTTAGATAAGATATTGAAAATAATTTAACTTTTAAAACGTTAATTGACTCCGTAAATTTAAAAGACTATTTTTTTTATTAAAATGGAATTTAGATAATTAAAATTATCAAATTGATAAAAATTTTTCTTATCAAACTATTTAAATTTAGATCTTCTGATTATTTAATTAGAATAAAATAAATTGATATAAAAAATAAAAAAGGTGAATAAATATATGGAGACCATAACAAGAGTGGAAATGGATCAACTTATTGGTGGAAGGGTAAATAATTCTGATGCAGAATTTCGCTCTGAATTTCTGAAGGGATATTTATGGGCTGAAATTGACAAACAAGAGCAATTTATAGAAAAACTCAGCCAAGAACTTAAATCTATGAAAAATAGAGACTCTTTTGATGCCCAATACCTTGAGACATGGATTGAGTCCTTAAAAATTGATCTTGAAAAAGAAAAACAATTATTAAAATAATTTTTTTTCCTGCTTTTTTTCCAAAAATTAATATAATGAAAAAGGATTTGGTATAGATTCTAAATTAAAACTTTTACTTTAATTTGCATATTAATTTACATATAATTAACAAAGAATGAGATTAAAATAGATAATAAATAATGATATAAAATTTAAAAATTATCTAATTTGTTTTTGGTATTTATTCTGATTATCCTAGTTTATTATAAAAAAATGACAATAAAAATTATCAAAATTATGAAAAGGAAAATTGTCATTTTGTTTAAATTTTGATTTCAATTACATAAAATATTAAAGATTTTAGCTATAAAAGAGGTGTAATTTAATTTGGTAGCTATAAATAATCGAGCAAGGTTAAAAAAAAACTTAATAATATATTTAGTCGGATTTGAGAATAATAGCACAAAATTTGAAAATTTAAAAGAAATATTTTGGTTATTCAAGGATAGGTTGGTTAATTACGCAACATTCTATATTGCTGATGACAATTCTATATTATGGCAAGATTCTCCTCTTCCAGATTTATTAAAATCATATAATATTCCTTATTTTGAAATAGAAATTCCTAAACAAACAAAAATGTTTTTTGATGATAAAGTTCAAACAATTAAAAAATATATGACTAAGGATTTGCACGAATATAATCTTTTAGTTGATAAAAATTGTGCTAGAGGTCGTTATTTAAAATTTTGGAAGGAATTATATGAAAATGAACTCAAAGAAATTAAACGGTTTTTTGAATATAAAATTATACCAGTTTACATAGCAGAATCTATATTAGAAAAACTTGAAGGAATGTTAGATGAAGATTTATTGTTGTTGCATTTTGGTGAGATAAGTACTTTTGGAGAAATAATGAAAGTAGTAAAACATGTTAATTCAAAAATTGATATCTCCTATATACACTATATGAGCTAGTATATCAAGTTGGATTTGTAGAATCATATAATATTTTTAAAAATTAAAGAAAGGAAAGTAGATTTGGATATAAGTTCGAAATTAATCATAAACAATTAAAAAATGGAGGAAAAAAACTAAAATAAAAACAAATAAAGGTAATGCAAAGATTATGGATACAAAGGATAAAAGTCGAATTTTCGTAGCTATCTGTCAATGAGGATTAAATATCACGGAAGTAATTGAATGTAAGACTTTAGCAGATTATACAAAAAATCTTCCTAATATTGTAGGCAGTGGGAGTTATATCAGTCTCTGTACTGCTTCGGGATCATCATTTATTCAGCAAAATATTGAGTCCACTAAAGCCAATCGATTGATTATTGTTGCTTGAACGCCAAAGACACATGAGCCTGTTTTTAAAACAATATTAAAAAATATTGGAATTGATTCATCTTATTTAGAATTTGTAAATATAAGGGAACATTCCTCATTTGTCCATAGAAACGATAAGAATGGTGCATTGAATGTAGCAAAAGATCTTATTAGAGGAGCAATTGCTAGAGCCGCAAATTTAGAGAAAATTGCTATTAAAAAAATCGATTTAACTAAAAAAATATTAATAATAGGTGCTGGAGTAGCCGGATTATCAGCAGCAATAGATTTAGCGAATTTAGGTTTTGATGTGAATATCGTTGAAAAAAGACCTAGCATTGGGGGTCTTATGGCTAAACTTGATAGAACCTTTCCTACGGATGATTGTAGTATTTGAATATTAGGGCCGATTATGTTAAAAGTAGCGAATATTCCTAACATTCAATTGTTTACATATACAGATATTGAAGATATTTCAGGTCATATTGGAAATTTTAAAATTCTTATAAAACAAAAAGCAAGATATGTTACTAATGATTGCAATGGATGCGGAGCCTGCGTAGAAGCGTGTCCTGCATATGGATTTGATGAATTTAATGAAAATCTCAACTCAAGAAGGGCAATATATATTTATTTTGCTCAAGCGGTACCTTTAACAGCTCAAATAGATATGGAACGTTGTATAAATTGTAAATTATGAATAGATTCTTGTGAATTGAATGCTATTGATTTTAATCAGAAGGATGTATTTACAAATTTAAATGTGGGGTCAATAATTGTTACAACCGGTCTCGATGTTCATAAAGGAAGAGAATATGGCAGAGGAAAATATCAAAACATATTAACTCAGCTTGAATTGGAAAGAATATTGGCTCCAAATGGACCAACTTCTGGACATTTAGTAAGACCTTCTGATGGAAAGCGACCTAAGAAAATATTATTTATAAATTGAGCTGGCTCAAGAGATCGTAATAGTCATCCCTATTGTAGCGTTGTATGCTGTAATTTATCCGTAAAAAACTCAAAATTAATAAAAACAGAATACCCTGATACAGAAATAGTTGTAAGTTTTATAGATATGAGATGTGCTGGAAAGGACTATGAAGAATATTATAATAGAGCAAGAGATTGTGGAATAATATTTCTTAGGGGTCATGTTGGAAAAATAAAAGAAGATCCTACAACAAAAGACCTACTCGTACAAATTGAAGCCTTTAATATGGAACACTACTTGGAAATGAAATTTGAACTTATTGTGTTGTCTTCAGCGTCAATTCCTTCAAAATATGCAAAAAAAATAAAAAAAATCTTAGCTTTGGAAACAAGCAGAGATGGATTTTTTAAAGAAGTTCATTCACGTTTAAATTTAATCGATACTAAAATTCCAGGAATTTGCATTGCAGGAGCTGCACAAGGCCCAAAGTCAATACCAGAAGCGATAATTCAGGGAAGAGCTGCAGCATCTTCTTTGTCGGGTATTATGAATAAGGATAAATATGAAATACTTCTCATTCGAGGATATATAGATAATCATTTATGCTCGAAATGTGGATTATGTCAATTAAATTGTCCTTACAATGCAATTACAATAAATAATAATCATGCTGAAGTCAATGAGATTACTTGTAAGGGATGTGGAACTTGTTTAGCAAATTGTCCATCCGAAGCGATAACACTAAAATATTATAGAGAAGCTCAATATGAAGAACAAATTGATGCTATACTATTTGAATCGTAGAATTGAATTAAAAATTAACAGTGTCTAAATTTAACAATATTAGCTAATAATAAAGCCCGTAAGAAGGATTCCTATGAAGAAATGCTAGTCATATGAGGACTCACCCTGCAAGGGAGCGGGTTTTTTATTAAATTTTTATATATAATATCCTGTCAGGTGTTAATGAAATGGTTGCAATTAATTATAAATTTCGGAATCAGATTCTTGAAAATGTTAATGGTTCAACATTGGCTTGTTGTTATCAATGTGCAACTTGTTCAGGAATTTGTCCTGTAGCACAAGTCACAAAAGGCAAATATAATCCTAGGAGATTAATACTTGATGCACTTTTGGGTTTGAGACACATGATATTCGGTTTAGATAAAAATTTTAATATTTGGGGTTGTACTGTCTGTGATACATGTGATGAGGTTTGTCCTCAAAATGTTAAACTCACTGAAATCTTTACCATTTTAAAAAATATAAGTGTCGAAAAGGGTGAAGCACCCGATTATTATTACATTCAAGCATCAAATATACTCGAGACTGCAAAAGCAATTCCAAGTCAACCCGCTATCCAAAGAAGACGAAATCAATTAGGATTGCCTAAAATAATGGAGCCTGATGTTGCTGAAATAAAAAAACTCTTAAAAGCCACAAACCTTTCAATGAAACTTCGAAAAATTAGAGAATAATTGTTTTTTAAGAGTTGTATTTAATTTTTCACTCAACGATTTTTCTATATAATATCTAAAAAGAAATTATAAATATTTTCTTATATATTAAGTGAAAATACCTATACGAATACTCCAGTCAAACTCATCCTTTTTTATAACACCAATGATAAATTTAATAATCATATTTTTTAAATTTATTAATATTTATCAAGAGAATAAAATTTCATTTCCTTTTCAAATTATTTAATCACATATACTTTCTAGGTTTTTGATTTCTATTTTTTACTCTAAATAATCTATTAGTTTAAAAAAAAAAGAAATAATAATTTCATATCATTAAATTAGCCTTTAACAACTTCAATAAGCTTAGGAAATATCCTAGGATAATGGACTGCCATGCAGTGAACTCCTGCTAATAATTTTTTAGCTTTTAATTCAGTTACAAAAGGTTTTAAGAATTCATAGTTAGCTTGGTCGTATGCTTCATTTTGATCCTTTTTATCTGTTATTTCTGTTTTTATTTTTTTCCATTTTTCAAGAATATCCTTCGGTACGTCCACCCCTGGAACAAACATATCAAATCCTTTTGCAATCGCATAACTTTTCATTGGAAATAAGCCAAGTAAAACAGGAACTTTATATCGAAGGATTGCTCTTAAAAATTCAATAGTCTTATCTAGGTCATAAACAACCTGCGTTTGTATGAATTCTGCTCCAGCTTCAGCTT
This sequence comes from Promethearchaeota archaeon, assembly GCA_048938445.1. GTDB lineage: Archaea > Asgardarchaeota > Lokiarchaeia > Sigyniarchaeales > SOKP01 > FT1-020. The sequence goes on from JBHLME010000004.1 coordinate 64,036, forward strand.
TTCTTCCTATTTTTAAAACTTCAGGTTCCATTGGATCTGAATTGGGATTTGCAGCCGCACCAACATGTAGTTTAGGAGGATGATCGATTTCTTTACCATTGATACTCCCAGTATCCACCATCTGTCGTGTGAGTTTTACCAATGTAGCAGAATCTAGATCAAATACAGGCTTTGATTCGGGCATATCACCCATTCTTGGATGATCTCCAGTAAGAGATAGAACATTATGGATACCTAAAGCTTCAGCACCCATTATCATTCCCGCAATCCCTAATTTGTTGACGTCTCTTACAGTTAATTGCCAAATACACTCTAAACCTGCGTCTCTCTGGACTATATAGGATGCAGCTAAACTGTTAATAGTAACGATTCCTAAAGGACTATCTGTCACATTAGCAGCAACCACATAGGGTGCCATATCTTTCGCTTCTTGAACTAAATGGGAGAGATTACAAGTTTTCTCGGGTTCAAGCTCTCCGGTGAGGACGAATTCCTTCTTTGCTAATGCTTCACCTAACTTTGAATAAATTTTTGTTTCTACCATTTTTTTCTACCTCCATACAACCTCTCTTTGATGTCCTGATTCGCTCCAATCAATAGGCGCTCTCAATTTTGTAAATAAATCCAATTTTTTTAATTCTTTTAACCTTTCATAAATCAAGATCCATCCACAATCCCGTTCATAATTACCAACCTCGCATTTTCCTCTAACCATTCCACCACAAGGGCCATTCATAAGTGATTTTGCACAAGTAGTTATTGGACAAATTCCTCCTGTTTCATTTAATAAACATTGACCACAACCCCTACAACGCATATAAAACCTCCCAATCCGTTCAGTCATTCCCATAAATTCCGTGTTGGTACCGATGAACACAGGAAGTTTAGGATATTTTTTTTCTAGCGCTTTTATAATACTCGCGACTCCAAGTCCACAACTCAAGGTCAATATCGCATCAGTTTCTTTTAAATCTTCATCAATTTTTCTGAAATCTTTGAGCATTGCTCGATTATCACAGACTTCCTCTGGAATAATAACAGTCGTAATTTCAAATCCTTTTTCCTCTAATTTTTTTGTCATTTCTGTAGCTCCTTCCGTCCCACCAGTTTGACACATCGCAGCACAGGAGCCACATGAAACTATCGCTATTTTATTGGCATTTTTAATGGCTCCAAATATTTCTTCAAAAGGTTTTTTTGTTGTGATTATTGTCATTTTAATACCACCTAAATTGATTAAATATTACTTTAATTTCAAATTTCGAAATTTTCCTCATCTTCAAAATTAGAAAAATTAATAAAATCCTTGAAGTTATAAAAATAAAATCCATCTTTCATGTACATGTATTTTTCTCTATTAATCTCCAATAATCTAATCTTTTCTAATAGATAATTTTTATAATAACTTGGTTTTAACCTCATATTTATAACACCCCTTTTTACATTTTTCTTAAAAATATTTAAAATCTATTATTTATTCATATGGTATGAAAATATTGTAACCTGTTAAGTCAAATTCTTCAGCTTTTATGGACATATCATCTTTATTTTCTCCAATGAGAGGTAATTTAATAACTAATTTTAAATCTTCCATATATAAATTGTTAGAAATTTGTTTTTGTTGTTTTTTAAAACCTAAAAATTTATTCATTTTTTTACTCACTTTTTTTGAATGATATTCAACAAATATATAATACAATGAAGAATATTTAAATATTATGGTTTTTAACCGAACAATGTTCGACCAAGAATTTAATAAACAAAATAATCTTCTTATATATATAAAAAAAGAAATAATTAAAGAGTAACATTATAATAGTTTAAAAATTATTGAATTAGAATTTCATAGAATTTAATTTGTATCTGATAAATAAAGTATGTTAATCTCATCAAGGATTATATAGAAAGGTGGTTAAAATAATAATAAAAATTAAAGAAAAAGAAGAAAAAGTAATAGTTATCATTTTTTTAATAATTTCATATATTCTTCAATTTTATTTTATATTTTTCTTAAATATAGAGACTGTATATTCTCATTTTTTTTATATCCCGATTATATTATCTTGTATTTGGTGGAAAAGGAAAGGATTAATAATACCAATTTTATTATCCATTTCAGTAATCATTTTTCCACTATTTAATACAACTAATATATTTGATTTTAATATTATCGATAATTTTTTCAGAGCTGTGTTATTGATCGCTATAGGTATTGTTGTAGCTTTTTTAAGTGAAAATATTTCTAAGGCAGAACAAAAGACAAAAAAATTAATGAAAGAATTAAAAAGATCTAATGCAGAGTTACAAGAGTTTGCATATATCGCATCTCATGATTTGCAGGAACCTTTAAGGGCGATAATAAGTTTTTCACAACTTCTAGAAGAAAATTTTGGTGATGAATTGAATTCTGAAGCAAAAGAATATCTTGATTTTATTTTAGATGGTGGAATAAGACTAAGGAAGCTGGTCATAGATCTTTTAAATTATTCAAGAATCACTACACATCAAAGACCTTTAGAAATGACCAATTTTGAAAAGGTATTACAGGAAGTAAAACTTAATTTACAAGAGGCTATAAAAGAATCTGGAGCGATTATTACTAATGATCCAATGCCTGAATTGAGAGTAGATAGATCCCAAATAGTTCAATTATTTCAAAATTTAATTGGAAATGCAATAAAATTTGTTTCTGAAACTAAGCCTAGAATACATGTAGGAGTTAATCAGAATAATTCAGAATGGATTTTTTCAATTCAAGATAATGGGATTGGCATTGAAGAAGAATATTTTGAAAAATTATTTAAAATTTTCCAGCGATTGCATACTCGGATGGAATATCCTGGATCTGGTGTAGGTTTAGCGATCTGTAAAAAAATTGTTGAAAGATATGGAGGTAAAATATGGGTAGAATCTGAAATTGGAAAAGGCTCTATTTTTTATTTTACGATCCCCATTTCTCAAAATAATAACTCTTAAGATTAAAGATAAATAATTTCATTTAAAGATGATTTCAATAAAGATTTTTAAATAAGATATGATTGCTAAAAGTAAAGTAAGATTAGTAGAAATACTACTTGTAGAAGATAATCCAGCAGACGTTCGACTCACCCAAGTTGCTGTAAAAAAAAGTAAAATAGCGAATAATTTGCATGTAGTAAGCGACGGAATAGAAGCTATTAATTTTCTTAGAAAGAATGAAAAATACAAAGATAAACCCCGCCCTGATCTCATCCTACTTGATTTAAATTTGCCAAAAAAAAATGGATTTGAAGTACTAAAAGAGATTAAGCAAGATGAGAATTTGAGACGAATTCCTGTAGTAATATTAAGTATTTCTGATGCTGAGGAAGATTTATTAAAAACATATAACCTATATGCAAATTGTTATATTAAAAAACCAGTAGATATAGTTGAATTTGAAAAGATTGTAAAATCTATCGGTAATTTTTGGTTTTCAATTGTTATTTTACCTGAAAATGATAAATAATCTCCGTTAAGATGTATTTCAAAAGAAGTATAGAGAAAAAGCCGAATTATTTTTATATCATAAAAAAAAGTTCGAATTTTATTCAATAAAAATAACTTTAAATCGAAAAATATTTATTTATATTACTCTATTTATATAATAGATATATGAATAATTTATGAGTTTTTAAATCAACTAAGATATAGTTTAGACCTGCTGATAATTATGGATAACTTAAAAATCAATATTTTATTAATTGAAGATAATCCTGCGGATATACGTCTCATAAAAGAATTGTTGAAAAAATCAAAAGATTTTTCTTATGAACTTGAATCTCATCCCCGACTTGCTGATGGATTGGATATATTAACAAAAAAAACTTTTGATATACTTCTTTTAGATCTTAGTCTTCCTGATAGTGATAGAACAAAAACCTTGGAATCGGTATTGGAAATAAAAGATAGTGTTCCTATTATAATTTTAACAGGATTAGATGAAAAATACTTAGCTTTGGAGTCTCTTAAAAAAGGTGTTCAAGATTATTTAATTAAAGGTGAATTAAATTCCTCGTTATTAATTCGATCGATACTATATGCTATTGAAAGGCATAGAATTGAGTATAAAAAGGTAATAAAACCTATTGAAATTACTCCTTTGGATGACAAGGATAAAGAAATTTTAAATATTTTACAAGAAAATTGTAGGGTTTCTTATAATGAATTAAGCGAAAAAGTCGGATTAGCTGCAAGTACGATACACAATAGAGTTCAAAAAATGCAAAAAGATGGAATAATTAATGGATTTCATGCTCAAGTTGATCCTTTCAAAATTGGATTTAAAACTTTAGCCTTATTAGGCCTTTCAATAGATCCTTTAAAGTTAGATATTGTGGCTAAGAAAATAGCATCATTTGATGAAGTTCAACTAGTTGCTGCAACTACAGGAGACCATGATATTGTAGCGCAAATTATTTCTAAAAACGAAAAAGAATTATGGAAATTTATCAATACAAAAATAAAAACAATAGAAGGGGTTTATCCTCAACTGCACGTGTCGAGTTTTATCGATACCTTTAAAATGACTAATAATGTAAAATTTTAGCCTATAAAGAGAAATTACATATAGGTAATTTAAATATTGGTTCTGTTTTATAATTTATCGTTTAAAATTTGGTTTTTTTTTTGAACAGCGTCTATAAAGACTTCGACTTTTTTCTTATTTCTCCAATTATTTAATAATAGTTTTAATTCTGCTTTCTGCAGTTCAATTTCCTTTTTATTAATTTTTATAGCTTTTTTACTATTTTCATTATATTGAAGATGATGTATCTCCATTAAATTAATTTCTACCTCTTTTTTTGATATTATTTATAATAGAATAGCATTCTTTATTTATAATATGGGCAGAATAATATTTAAATATTTCGGTTAGAGACCGAACTTCATTCGATATATTTAAATATAATGATTCTTATGTAATTATTGTAAGAATTGAATTTAACCTAAAAAATCAAAAATATTATTTATGAATAATATTCGATTAACAAAAAAAAATTGAGGTATTTTTAAAAATGATAGTAGAAGAAATAAATCTAAATGAGTTTAGAAATAAATTATTAAAAACTCAAGTTGATAAAGCAGCACAAAATCTAATCAAAAAAGCTCTCCCTTTCGACGAATTATGTTGGGAACTTGCAGAATTGCAATTAATAATTGACAAAGGTACACATAATTATAATGATCACGAAGTAAGTTCTATGGAAGATAAAATATTTAATGCTGAGCTTACGTATGAAGAAATTTGCTGGTTAATTGCCTATCTTACAGTTTTTTTAAGAATTCAAAAACTTTATCCATAATTTAAAATATAAGGTGAAATAGTTGTATAAAAAAATTTTATTTATTACTGATGGTTTAGAAAATGCCACACGGGCAATAGACAAACTTATTGAATTCCATGAAATCTGGGATTCAGAAATCTTAGTAGTCCACTTTTTAAAGCATAGGATCATAATTCCATTCATGTATCAGTTGAATGCTTCTAAATTGCATACCTACATTCAACAAGAATTTAATTATTATGAAATAGGACAAAACATCTTAGATATGACTGAAGATACATTTCAAGCTGCAGGAATTCCTGTAGATTTAAGATTAATTGTTAATGAAAATCCTGAAGAATTTGTTAAAAAACTAGTAAAAAAACAAAAATTTGATTTAGTTGTTATAGGTGTTCAAGAAATCCATTCAAAAATGGGAGCAGGGCACAATATGTCAATCAGTAAAAATTTGATAAAAAAAATACCTTGCGATGTTTTAATTGTCTAATATTATTTCTTTTTTTTTAAATTAAGTACATTAAAGATTAAAATATATGTAAAATTGAGTTTTAGTAAATTCATACAATATAGTGATTTTTATGATAAATGAAAATTTAAACAGATTTAAGAAAAAAAGAATAAGTATTGAAAATGCCATACAAAATTTTATTAAACCCGGGGATAGAATCTTTATTGGATCAGGATGTTCAGAACCAATAGATTTCGTTAAAAAATTAATTGATCTTGCCCCTAAATTACCAGATATTGAAATTTTGCATCTCGTAAATCTCTCAGATTTAGATTATTATAAAACAGCAGGAGGTAAGGAGGATCTTTTTCGTCATAATACTTTTTTTATTGGAAATAATTTAAGGGCCCCTATTCAAAAAGGAATGGCAGATTATACACCAATGCTCCTCTCTGACATTCCAAGATTCATTAAGAGAGGAAGAATGCATATAAAAACTGCATTATTACAACTTAGTCCACCTGATAAAGAAGGTTTTTGTAGTTATGGGATTAACGTAGATATTGCTAAACCTATAGCAGAAGTGGCTGATAATGTGATTGCAGAAATAAATCCAAAAATGCCCTATACATTTGGTGATTCTAAGATTCACATGGATGATATCGATGCTTTTGTTGATGCTAATCATGATATTGTGGAATTCAATTATAATAAACCTAATGAAAACGCAAAAAAAATAGGTAAATATGTCGCATCTCTTATTGAAGATGAATCAACAATTCAAACGGGAATCGGGATAATCCCTAATGTTATTGCTGGTGAATTAGAAGAAAAAAAAGATTTGGGCGTGCATAGCGAAGTATTTTCTGACGGAATTGTCGATCTTGTCAATAAGGGGGTAATAACATGTGAAAAAAAAACCATTCATAAAGGTAAAATTATTTGTTCTTTTGTAATGGGTTCTAGAAAGCTTTATGATTTCGTGGATCAAAATCCGATGGTTGAGTTCTACCCTTGTGATTATTGTAATGATTCTCATATCATAAGCCAAAATAAAAAACAAATAGCAATTAATGCGGCTCTTACAGTTGATTTAACGGGACAAGTAAATGCGGATTCTCTTGGACCTTTATTTTATAGCGGTATTGGAGGACAGGTTGATTTTATAAGAGGTGCTGGAAGGTCAGATGGGGGAAAACCAATTAGTGTTCTGCCAAGTACAGCTACTTTAAGTGATGGAACTGTTGTATCCCGAATTGTTCCATTTCTTCAACAAGGCTCTGGGGTGGTTATAACTCGAGGAGATGTCCATTATGTAGTAACTGAATGGGGTATTGCTGATTTATTTGGAAAAAATATAAGGGATAGAGTGTTACAGATGATAAATATTGCCCATCCAGATTTTAGAGAGGACCTTCTAGAATATGCAAAAAAGTGGAATTATGTATATTCTGATCAAAAACTCCCTAAATCAATTGAGGGGAGGATAAGCTTATATCCTGAAAAATATGAGAAGAAATTAAAGCTTTCAGATGGGAGGCTAATAAAAGTAAGACCAATCAAAACCACTGATGAAAGAATGTTACAAGAACTCTATTATTCAATGGATAGGAGAGATAGATATCTCAGGTTCTTTACTTTTATGAGTTCATTTGAACATAAAAGAATACAACCCTTAGTCAATATTGATTATACAACAAACATGATTTTAGTTGGAGAATATGATGGCGATATTGGAAAAAAACTCATTGCTTCGGCAGGATTTTTCAAAACGCCTGATCCATCAACCGCAGAAATAGCTCTGGTTGTAGATGAAAATTGGCGCAATAACAATCTTGCCCAGATTTTTCTCGATTATCTCGTGATTATAGCGAAAGAATTAAATTACCGCTTTTTTTCAGGATCGGTTTTAATTGAAAACAAACCAATGATGCATATTATTAACAAAAAATTTGAGCATTATATATCCAGGAAAATTGATGGAGGAGTTCTTGAATTTAAAATTGATCTTTCAAGAATGTGAACTTAGATAATTTCACGAACGAGATAATAAACATTTTTTGAATTACATTTCACACAATTAATTTTTTTCTCTTTTGAAGCAGATTCATCTTCCCATTCGTTATTACAGTCAAGACATCCATAACCAACAAAACCTCGTTTAAAATTATAATAACCGCCGTAAATCCTAATATCTTTACCCTCGAATAATGCTTTTGTAGTTTTTTGATGTGCGCTCTCTAGAATCCGAGAGAATGTGGGTTGACTGACACCCATTTTTTCAGCTGCATCCTTTTGCGTTAAATTGACATAATGCTTCAATCGCATTGCTTCAAATTCAGAAAGCGTTAATACAATACTTTTTTCTTTTGAAGGTGTTTCATTTAAGAAATAACTGTTGTTGGGGGGTTCTGAGACCCATCTATGTCTTATTCTCCTACCCATTCACACCAACCAAAATTGACATAATTATTTATACTAATTAATATATGAATGAATATTCATATTAAGTTTATGATTAATTATTCAAAATAATTTTATGGTCATGGGAATATTCCTCGTAGTTCTATTGCTCTTGATACCCGCGAAACGGCAACTATATAAGCTGCCGTTCTAAGTGAAATGTTCCTTTCTTTAGATATTTGATATACATCTTCAAATGCTTCAAGAATGATGTTTTTTAATTCATCATATATTCGATCAAGCTTCCAATAATATGCGTTGATATCTTGAACATATTCAAAGTATGAAACACAAACTCCTCCACTATTTGCTAATATGTCAGGAATTACAATTATACCCTTTTCGTTTAAAATTTTATCCGCATCTGTTGTTGTTGGACCATTTGCACCCTCCAGAATTATTTTACAATTTATCATATCCGCATTTTGCTTTGTAATTACATTTTCCGTTGCGGAGGGAATTAAAATATCACATTTTAAGCTAAAAAAATCTTCTTTTGGAATTGATTTTGCACCCTCATCTTTATACTCTGCCAATAATTTACCTTGATTTTTCCATTCAATTAATTTATTAATTTCCAAACCTTTCTCCGCGTAGACTGTACCTTTTGAATCCTGGACGGCTAAAATTTTGCAACCATGATCATATAATTTTTTTGCAATGACCTTTCCAACCTTCCCAATTCCTTGAACTATAGCGGTCATTGATCCTAAATCAAAATTTTCTCTCTTACATAAATCCTCTAACACGAAAAACATTCCAGTGCCTGTTGCGCCTTGTCTTCCAATAGAACCTCCTATTTCAACGGGTTTACCAGTAACGACTCCCGGGATGGTCCTACCTTTTTGCATTGAATAAGAATCCATTACCCAAGCCATAGTTTGACCATTTGTATTCATGTCAGGAGCAGGAATGTCGATATCTGGACCAATGAAATTGATAATTTCAGAAGTATATCTTCTTGTTAAGCGTTCAACTTCTCTTTGTGATAATTTTTCTGGATCTACATTTACTCCTCCCTTCGCACCTCCAAGTGGTAAATCTAAAATGGCTGTTTTCCATGTCATCCACATCGCAAGTGCTCTTACTTCATCCAATGTCACATCTGGAGAATATCTAATACCTCCCTTACCTGGACCTCTTACTGTATTATGATGAACTCTATATCCTTCAAAAATTTTCAATTTACCATCATCCATCAATACGGGGATGGTAACTATTAAAGCTCTTTCAATCCTTTTGAGTGCCTCTACTATATTTGGCTCTAATTTCATTTCTTTTGCTACAATATCAATTTGTTTTATAGCAGTCTTATAAGGATTTAATTGCATGTCAATTCCTTAATTCTATTTTTATAAATTTGTTTAGAACAATTTCAAATAAATAATTTTGCTATTACAAGCTAAATATCTTTTTCATAGTTATTGATTAAAGTAAATTTATATTGATGAACTCGGTTATTTATTTAATTTATTGATATGAGCAAAATATATTTAGACCTTTTTATTGTATATTTTGATTAATTTAAAGCTTAACTTGATTATATCATGGAAGTATTTCTAAAAAGAGCTGAGGGTTCGTTTAAAGCGAAAATTGGTGATGAAAAAGCACTAGAAATATTGGGAAATATAAAAAAATCAACTAATGAAATTCCTATTAAATTTAGGAGAAATATTGGTTCAGAAATTCCAAAAGTTTTGTTTAATTATTCTCAAGAGATCGATAGTGTTTCACCAGAAATTGTGGAGAATGTTCTCATACATGTATTGATGTTTGCTGAATCCCTTAAAGACTTGAAGAACAAGGAGAAGAGAGAAGTTGATCAAATCTTAAGTAAGAGAAGTAATAATGAAATGAGAACACTTTCTGATTTACTAAGTAAATATATAGAACAAGCCAACCTTGGCAAAAATATAGAAGGTGAGGTGTCTTTTGATGCAATACTTACTTATATGTTCGGTGGAAAGGAAGAAGTTACTCAAATGAGTGATGTAGGGTTATTCATAAAAAGAGCGAAAGATAATTTTGCTTTAAAATTTGGAGAAGCTAAAGCAGAGGAATATGCTTTACAAATAAACCAATCACTAAATCAAATTGATGCTGATCATCAAGATTACATAAACTCAGAAATTTCAAAGTACTTATTTAAGTTTTCACAGCATATTGAGGAGTTTTCTGAAGGAACTTTTGAAAGTATCCTGAATAATATATTGCTCTTTTTAAATTCATGTTCTGATATTGGTAAGAGTAAAGACGAGATTAGCCAAGAAATATTTAGAAGAAGCAAAAATAAGGTCAGAACAATAGTTGAATTATTAGTTGAACTAATTGAGGCAGTTAAAGAAGGAAATTTGATGGAATCTAGCGAGAACCTAGATAGTATTTTAACGCATTTATATGGGGAAGAAGAAGTACGACAGCAGTTTTCCGATGTTGAAGCGTTTTTAAAGCGTTCTGAGAAGAAATATGTCATGATTTTAGGGGGAGATATGATTCAAATGCTAATCGAAGAATTATTAGATGCTATCAGCGCGATTCCAGAAGAGCATCGGGAATATTTAGGTTCAGAACTCGCTAAATATATATTTAAATCTTCAGAGACAGCTACTATTCACAATCCTGAGAAAATTGAATTGATGTTTAATGGGGCAATAATGTTTGCTTATTCATTAGCCGAGATTGAAGGATTATCAAAAGCAGAAATTAATCAATTTATCATTAATCGTTCAAGTCATAAAGTACGAAGCTTATTTGATTTATACTTGGCATTTTTAGAAAAAATTGCTGTTAGAATGCCACTTGCGAATGAACCTACCTTTGATGAAATTCTAAACCATACTTTAGGTCGGTATACAGGACCCAAGGAGATCGAAAAGGCGGGATTAATTCATGATCTCATGGCAGATTATCACGAAGAAATCCCTCTTGCAAAAGAGCATGCTTCATGGGCTAATGGAATCATGGCGATCATCCCACGATATCTTGAATTATTACCAAATGGGAAAGGAGATCGTATCATGGACCAATTATGGGAGCAAAAATTTCCTCAAGAGCAAATTAAGGAAGATTTTCGAGAAAAAATAGCAGAAATCCCAAGGGAGCATGAAAAACAATTTCTATTTAGACTTTTACATTTTCTTACCCAACAAGTATTAGAAAATGAAGAGGATGATAAAGCTCTCACATCAGCTTTGGCATTCAGAATATTAGGTACAATATTTATTGAAATGTTTAGTGGAAGAAATCCACAGATTAGAGGTATAAGGTTAAATAAGCTGTTAAAAGAAAGGGAAATTTCCAATCCTGAACATAAAAAGGAGATCGACCATGATATAAATATCATTCTTGACGAGGATATGAAGTCTTTAATGCAAAGAACAATGACGATCAATACGATCATCCCAATTATCAACAAAAAGGGCTTTTTTATAAAAATTTACGACATTGTTACAAAAGACATGCCCAAACCAATTATAAAATTAATTACAGAAAGAAAAGAAGAACGAATTAAAGATATCGGTCAAGAATACAAAAAGGAAAGCGTATCTGGGGAGCTTATTCCGCTTGTAAATCATTTTCTTGGTGAACTTGAATTAGGCAAGCGGTTTTATAAAAAATATTTTGAAGAAATGTATTCTATTGCTCACGATGCTCAACAAAACATGCTAAGTATTCGCAAATTCTTTAAATTGATGGTTGATTTAAACGATAACATGGATGCGATTGAATATTATAATTTTAAAATTGCTAATACCGAGCATATTGTTTATATCGCCATATTAAAATACTTGTATAATGCCTTATGGGATACTAATATATCAGATATACTGAATACAATAAAAACTATCCTTAATGAACAAGAATATCAAACTAAAATAATGACTTTGGATAAATACTTGAGCAATCAAAAATTAGAAGAACTCAAAGATGAAATAAAACACACGGAAGAAAAAATTGCGGAATATGAAAAAATGCCTGAATTTGATACAACTCAAAAAATTGTAAATTTAAATAAAGCTCTTCAAAGAGATACTAATGAATTAAAATATTATACCATATTATTTAGACTTCTAGTGGATTCACAGAAAGTTGAGGTAATACTTCGTTCAAGAATAGAATTTTCAAAAAAACTATTAAGTTATTCAAATTCATTAAGAAAAATCCATCCAAATTTACCCGCCGCATTACCTGATTACTTAGATAAATTCAATGAATTTCCTCAAGAAATTAATAAAATTCTTGAAGAATTAAAAAAGAAGACTGGAACAGGGATAATTTCTCCATTTGAATTCAAGGAAAGAAATGATGCCGCTGATGATGCCAAAAAAGAATTATCTATACTATGCGAAAATCAGGAATTTGTTGATCATTTAAACACGATGCTCGAAATTTCTAATATTGATATTTTTGAAAATTAGTTACTATTTCCATCAATGTTAATATTAATATGTACATAATCTAAAATACCAATTTTATTGTTTCCAATATTTTTTGAAGTTTATGATAATTTCTCGTATATTTTTTTTATAAATCTTCTACAAATTTGTATATGATATAATATAACAAAATCATTCCATAATCTATGATTTGATGCAATACTATTTCAAAAATGTATATATTTCAAATCTAATTTTCTATATTCCCTTTATAATATATCCAGATTATTTAGAGATATATGAATGATCATGAAACCTCAATTTCACGAAGATAAATTAAAAGTTTAAATAGATAATCTCTTAAAAATTGATTATTATGAAGTATTAGGAAATTATTCCTCTTGAAAAATCATTGACAATTGCATTCTTCATAGAGTATATTTAAAGGTAAAATATAATCGTCATTAACTTCAGTTATTAGCTCCATGCGGACATCAGAAATCTCTTCATCATTTCTAAAATGTTTATTAACAATGTTATCAATATCTTTTATATTAAAACTTGCTACCATAACAACTACATTAAATTCTCCACTTAATCTAAATGCATTAACTAATGAAGGGCATTCATTAACTAAAGTAATAGTTTTTTCGGGATTACTTGTAGAAATCCAAACCATAGCAAGATAGAGATCAACATCTTTAAGATTGATTCCAGCATGAAAATTAAGGATCCCCGCTTCTTCTAATTTTCTAATACGCATACCAACTGTGGGCTGAGAGCGGCTAACATGATTAGCTATTTCAGTATGGGTCAAGTTTGGTTTTCTTTGAATTAATTGCACTATTTTTTGGTCAATTTCATCCATGCTATACGCATTACTCATCATTTTAAATTCATCCTTAAATTTATTTAAATAAAAAATTATTTCGCAATATTTATCTATAACGATATGGCAATATTTAAATATTTGCATATTCCAATATTATCATATAAATAATAAATTTTAAAACATTTAAAATTTTTAATATAGACATTCGATATTCCAAAGTTTTAGGTATGAATGAATTAACAAAATTTTCTATTGAATTTCTCAGGATTTTGAGTGATCAAACTCGTTTGGAAATTTTAGAATTATTAAGAGATGGTCCTAAAACATCTAAAGAAATTCAAATCCAATTAAATAAATCTCAACCAACAATTTCTCAACATTTAAAGAATCTTCAAGGTTCTAATCTCATAGACATTAACTTAATGGAGAATGAGAACAATAAGAGGTTAAAATATTACAGCATAAAAGATAAGGACTTATTCAAACTGCTTTCAACTATTTATTCTTATGTAGCA
>JBHLME010000076.1:0-21489 GCA_048938445.1 Promethearchaeota archaeon
TGTCAATATAGTTAAAATAAAAGATATTAAGAACATAATTTCTTTAACTATAGAATCAATTAAGAAGAATTTAGTAGTTAATAATAAAATAGAAATTAAAATTTCAAATGATAATAATAATCCTAATGGTAATAAAATTTTGTAAGATAAAAGTTTAACTCCGCGAATTTTAAAAACTTTAAAAATAATATAGAATAGAACCTGAAAAGCAAGGAGTATCGCGGTTAAATAAAGCAAAAAATGTAATTCTAAATTCCAATCAGATTCCATAGGTAAATTATGACCTTGTTTAAATTAAATCTTATTTTATTTAAAAATGAATTAATAGCAATATAAATATTTAGGTAATAATTAGTTTGGAAAAAAATAACCACGTTAGACTTTTTTAATTGACTAATTTAAATCTAATATTCACGAGGAAAATTTTATAAAATCATAAAATAGAAGCAATATTTACTCTTCCTTTTTAAATATTTCATCACAAATGAATGCGACAGGTTCAAAAATGGATAATTCACCATCCCATTTAGAAAAAATATTTCCATAGAGAGACTCTATTCTTAAGACAAATTTTTGTAATAGCATTTGTAATATTCTTAGATTCTTAGTACAGAATATCACTCCAGTTATATTAGTAGATTGAAAAATAATTATTGTTTTTCCTTTTTTTTCTAATATGGAAATTCCTTCTCTTTTAGTTTTTGTCATGCTTTCGAGGATTATATTCATACTGGTTAATGCTCCTCCTACTAAAACACCATCATAATCTTCTTCTTTATGATGAATTCTTTTTTCAAATATGGCAAGACCTACTTTGTTGATTATTAAAATTTCTTCAATAGTCTCATACCAATTAAATTCAGAAAATGGAGGAAGTGATACAAAAAAGTAAAATAAAAGCATTATACCAATAATTTGAAGAAAATTTCCTATTAAAATAGATAGATGACCAAAAATTGATATCATTAGACTACTAGTTAAAGAAAATCCAAATAAAAAAAGAAATAAACCAGGAAAGAATTTTAAAATACCAAAAATGAGTTTTTGTCTATTTTTTTGAACTTTCTTAATGAAATTTATAAAATATATCAATAAAAATACAATATATATTGCCCATAACACGTAAGTCATCGGTTGTGTGAGTTTAATATCAATTATGAATAGTATACAAAAAACTATACCAAAAAAAGTAAATATATAGGTGAAAAAATACCTTTTAAAAAGATATATTTTATGTTTTTCAATACTATAAAGAAACATGATTCCAATAATTAACATCGGAAAATATCCTGCATTAAGAAAGAGAAATCTAATAGATCCATCTCTCCAAATAAAAAATGGAGAAATAATGACTTCTGACGAATAGTAATCGCTTATAACAAAAAAAATTTCCATTACGAAAAAACCTAGATATATTAGAGAAAGACCCAGCTCCTCAGAATTTCTCATTGACTTTTCTGCCTTTAAATACCTATATAAGAGGGCAATACCAAGCTGAACACATATAATGTTGAATACAACTTCCATAATAAGAAGTCGCAATCTCAAATCCCCTATTATTGGATAAGTTGTAAGAATACTTATTTATCATCACCATTAATCTATGATATTATTAATAACAGTATCAAAGCTGTTAAATACAAGAGTTTGATTTCCTCTCAATGTGTCAAACTTCCTTAATATTTCTTTATAAGTTGACTCAAACTGATTTTTTAGCATATTTAAGAGAAATTTCATGTGTTTCTGCTCTTTATCAGCAATTAAAACATAAGTTAAAGGAATATTATATTTCGATCCATATTCTAATATCAATAAGAATCCTCCTTGGGAGATGAATTGTATTCTTTCTTCTTGAGTATTAGTAATTGAAGATATTATATTCTCAATTCCTTCAATTCCATGAGAAAAAAAAACATCCTCTAAATTTTGTTCTGAATTATAGGATAAATCATTTCGATTATTATCTAATTGATCTTTTTTAGTAAAATCATAATGGTATAGACACTTATGGTCAATAGAATTAATGATATATAAACCTCTCAATGTTTCGCTTCCTTTTATGTTTAAAAAAGCATTAATCAGAAATCCAGAAGATATTATGATAAAAATTGATAAATTTCCTAACAATAAAAAGATGGTTGATATAACATTAATTAGCGTAAAAACATCCAGATATAGGGAAAAAATTATTAAAATTTGGCTGATAATGATTGGAACTAATCTCAATTTAATCTTCCTAATAATCGGACTAATTAATATTATATTAAACGATATAAAAGATACAAATAATATAATGATAACTATAACTAAATATAGAGCAATGAGATGTAATATTTGAATTTTAGGTGGATCAGTTAATCCGAATTTAGAATGTTCTAACAATGTTGAAATTATTGTCTCAAATAATAATAATAATCCTAACGGTAATAAAATATTATGAGTTAGAAGTTTTAATTTGCGTACTTTTATAACTTTATAAATTATATAAAAGAAGACCTCATAAGCAATAACATTAGCTACAACATAAAATAAAAATTGTAATTCTATGTTCAAATCTGATTGATAAATCAAAAAATGACCTTATTTTAAATTAATTATTAACCTAATTACAATTGAATCAATATCAATATAAATATATAGGTATAAAAAAAAATTAATTTACTCTACTCATGTTAGATAAATATATAAATAATATAAAAGATAAATTACGGGAAAATGCGCCCACTTTCTCTCAAGATGAGATTCTTCGTAGATACAGAATCCTAAACTCAACAAATCCTAATTTTAGGAGTTATGGATTAAAAATGGCAGTAATTGAAAATATTGTAAAACAAGTACATGGAAAATATGACTGTTCTTATGATGAAGCGGTAAAAGTGTTTAATAAGTTAATTAGCTCTGATATTCATGATGAAAATTTTGCTGCGATTCTCTTTTTAAATCGTTTTAAGAAATTCTTTGATGAGTCTACTCTCAAATTGATTTTTGATAAATTTTCACTATATTGTGATACATGGGCTCTATGTGACAGTACTATGATTAAAATAGTGGGACCATTTTTAGGAAAAAAAGGGAATGAAAAATTAGCCGAAAATACCATTGAAAGATGGTCTAATTCAGATAACATGTGGATTAGAAGAGCTTCGATGGTGATTTTATTAAAGCTAACCATGATGAGAAAAGATTTTAATGAAATTCTCGTATTTAACTTAGTTGATAAAATGCTTTCATATCCCGAAGAATATATTCAAAAGGGTATTGGCTGGCTTCTTAAAACGTGTTCTAGCTATAAACCTGATGTGATTATAAAATATTTGAATAAAAATAAAAAAAGATTAACTAGATTAATACTTAGATATGCAACTGAAAAATTACCTGAGGATATTAGAGCAGAAATCTTAAAAAAGGTGTAACATGTGAAAACGAAAGTTTATATGAGTAAGCAAGGTCTTGAAGAAACAGATCAAGAATTAGTTATTAGAACACTACAAATGGCCTCATTAAAAGATATTATAAATAATAAAGAAAAAAAAATATTAATCAATCCTAATTGGGTTTGTGATGATCACTCAAATACTGGAAATGTAACATCAACAGATACTATTGAAGGAATAATACAATATCTTATAGATGAATCTAACATATCTCCTGAAAAGATAACCGTGGCAGATGGTGGTCAAACAAGTAGCACGCAGAGAACTATAAAACTTAATGATGTTTATCGATTAGAGGAATATGGAATTACTATTGCTGATTTAAATCAAGATAAAAGAATAAGTGATATAAAAATCAATAATCCACTCGCATTAAAATCCATCAATATTGCAAAAACCGTGATGGATGTATCCTGCATCATTTCTGTGCCTTCATTAAAAACACATTCAATGGCAGGAACTACTCTAAGCATGAAAAATATGATGGGTGCTATATTACCAAAGGGTGTAATGCACTCAAATATCCATAAAAAAATTGCAGATCTTACCTCACTTTTTCGTTCAAAAATGAAATTTCAGGTAATTGATGGTATTATTGGTTCTGATGGATTTGAAATAGGAGGTTCTCCCGTGGAAATGGATTTAATAATTGCTGGAGAAGATCCCGTTGCAGTAGATACAGTAGGGAGCGCGGTAATTGGATATACTCCTAAATATTTAAAATTTGCTGAAAAAAAAGGCCTTGGCATAGCAAATTTAGAAAATATTGAAATTATAGGATCAAAAATCGAAGAAGTATTTAAAAGATTCTATTAACCTAAATTTTTTGATATACCAACATATATATTCTAAAATTATTATTAGAGATAATAAAAGTGTCAGATAATTTTTTATTTTTATTTATGTATCGAAAATAGTGCGAATTCATTAAGGATAGGGTGTAAGGGATCGAGAACATTACAATTGATCAAAAAGATTATAAGATTTTACTTGATCTATTAAAAGAAAAGACGGGACTTAATTTTGAATACTATAGAAAGAATTTCATTGAGAAAAGGATTAAATCCAGAATGATAAGAGTTAATTGCTGGACTCTTAAAGATTATTATAAGTATTTATTTGCAGATGAGGAAGAAGTAAGAAAATTTCTTAAAGGATTTACTATAAATTATACTTTTTTCTTCCGAGATTATGATGTTTTTGAAACTTTTCAAGATATGTTTTTAGATGGATTAAATGTAAATAAAGGTGAAATTCAAAGTCATATTAGGCCAAGCCCTGCAAAAATAGCTAAGTTTCGTTCAAAACAAAATCAAGCTAAATTACAGATGAAACTCGCTAAAGAATCTAGTAAACCAGAAAAAAGCTATGTTGACATTTTTATATTTCTAGATCGTCTGGCATTTTATAGAAAGTTAAAAAAACCAAGAAATGAAGCCAATACAATAAAAATATGGTCTTGTCCGTGTGCTACTGGGGAAGAACCTTACTCAATTGCTATGATTTTAAATAATCTTGAACAACAAATACCTAATTTTCCTCGTTATAAAATAGTTGCTTCAGACATTGCAATAGAGGCAATAGAAAAAGCAAATAAAGGTATTTATTCTGATGATTCAATGAAAGAAATTTCAGACTATTATGAAAGAAAATATTTTATAAAAAAAAAAGTCAATTTTGGGCATGTGAATAGGATTAGTGAAGATATAAAAAAAAAGGTTGAATTCATTCAAGAAGATGTAACCAAAGGACATGCTTATCACAACCAAAAATATGACATTATATTTTGCCGTTATTTATTTATTTATTTCAATCAAGAAAATCGACATAAATTTTTGAAAATTATCGATAAACATTTGAAAGAAAATGGATTATTAATCTTGGGAAAGACTGAAACATTATTCGGATCTTATGGATCTTTTACTCAAATTGATTCAAGAAATCATATTTATATAAAATCTCGGTCAAAATTATTTTAAATAAATTTATGAAAACTACTAAAAAAAATATTATTTAAGATTTATAAATGGTGCAAACTTCTCGAATTAAAATAGATGAAAAGTCATTTCAAGCATTAATTTCTTTATTGAAACAAAAGACAGGTTTAAATTTAGGATATTACAGACGCACCTTTATATTAAGAAGAATCCAAGCAAGAATGATTCGAATAAATTGTAATAATCTTGAAAGATATAACAAGTATTTATTGTCAAATGTTAATGAACTCAAGAGATTTGTTGAAAGTTTTAATATTAATTACACATATTTTTTTAGGGACTGGGATGTTTATGCTACAATTCAAAACATATTACTCCAATCATTAAAAATTGAAAATGATGAATTTTTAAATAAATTAAGACCAAGAATTCCAGAGACACCTCAAAAACTTCCAAAAAGAACAAGGATTGCAGAACAAGATATAATATATAATAAAAATTTGCTTTCTAATCTTAAAGAATTAGCAGTTTACAAAAAGATAAATAATCCAAAAAAAGTTAAAGTACCAATTTATATTTGGTCTTGTGCTTGTGCTACAGGGGAAGAACCTTATTCTTTAGCAATGATTTTTAACAATCTTCAAGAAAGCCTTCCAAACTTTTCTAAATATGAAATTATTGCTTCAGATATTGATAAATTCGCTATTGAAGCCGCAAAAAGGGGGATTTATACAGAAGAATCAATAAAATACATGTCAAAATATAATGAAAAGAGGTATTTCAAGAAGAAAACCACAGTTTTAGGAGATCAATATCACATAACTAACAATATTAAGAAAAGCATAACTCTCCTAAATGAAGATATTACAAAAATTCACCTTTATTCATGGAAATTTGACTTGATCTTTTGTCGTAATCTATTGATTTATTTTAACATCGAAAATAGAAATATGTTTATTAGAACTCTCGAAAGACAACTCAATGATGGTGGGATTTTAGTACTGGGAAAGGCTGAATCACTTTTTGAAAAAGAAGGCTCTCTTAAACTGATTGATCCAACCAACCATATATATGTTAAAGATAGATTTGATAAAATCCAAATATGAATTTTATGGGAGTGAAAGGATTCGAACCTTCCCAACGAGCTCCCAAAGCTCGGATGCTGACCACTACATTACACTCCCATGCTAAAATTAACTTCTTAGCCAATATGTATTTTTAAAATACTCCTGGTGGGATTTGAACCCACGTTTCTTTGATGAAAGCCAGTTATCCTTAACCTAACTAAATGACAGGAGCGTTCTAAAGCACGCGACAGGACTTGCACCTGCATGAGGAGATTTGCAGTCTCCCGCTTTTACTTCTCAGCCACGCGTGCAGTAAATAAAAAGGCACTGAGAGGATTTGAACCCCTGATCAGCTACTTACAAGGAAGCTGCCTTATCCAGACTTGGCCACAGCGCCAAATTTAATGCGGGAGGGGTGATTTGAACACCCGTGAATCACTTGGAAGGCGAGCATCCTAACCTCTAGATGAATCCCGCTTGATTATACGGTGGTGTCGGGATTTGAACCCGAGTTTGAAGGGCGACGACCATCAGTACTCACCAAGCTATACTACACCACCGAGGTATCTGGGCGGGAGGAATTGAACCTCCAATCATCGAGTCTACAGCTCGCCGCCTTGTCCATTTTGGCCACGCCCAGATTGATTTCTACTCCCGGACGGATTTGAACCGGCGTTATGGGATTCAAAATCCCAAATGCTTGACCACTACACCACGGGAGTATTTATCAATAGAGTTTGGGATCTAGTGATCCCAAACATATCGATGATCGCCAAATGCGACTTCTTTTCTTTTCTTATGATCACCTCCTTTTTTTTATTTTGTGGAGCCGGAAGGACTTGAACCCTCATCTCCCAGTATGCAAAACTGGTGCTTTTCCATTAAGCTACGGTCCCATTTATTGTAAGAAGGTTCGGTGAGAGATTTGAACTCTCATCTGTCGCATCACAAACAACTATACTTCCATTATACTAACCGAACCTTGTGATAATTTCTTTCAAAGGAATTAATACCCTCCTCTTAATTCATTGTAGTAAATTATTGAAAGTTTTAAAGAGGTGGAAGAAGTTATATTGAAATCTAATTGAAAAAGTAAATAGAAAAATGGGTGATATTACAGGAGACGGGTATTAATATTCAATGAATATAGCGTTCACTACATTTTTGCCCCTCCGTCGGGGCGCCTTTATTATGATATATAGTAAATACCAAATTTACACGTCTCATAGTATAGTTAATAACTCATCTTTAATATTTAAATATTATGGTCAAAATTGCCCACACTTTTCCCATTTTCAATTTTATGATATTTCTAGCGATAGATTTAAATATATAATATGCAATGATAATCCTATGAACAATCGCATATTTAAGATCAAGATGCGTTGGCGACGAGTGAATGTCGTCATGATTAATAGATTTAAATATTAAATTCATTTAAATCTCTCACTTAAATACAGCGATTAATATTTCTAACTTTTAATCCCTTGACATATTCCTTGAAAGACTTTATAAATACTTACATTCTGATACGACGACGGGATTTAATATGAATATAACATACCCCCGTATCATAATTGGTAGTGTTCCAGGCTGTTAACCTGTGAGGTGTATGTTCGAATCATGCCGGGGGTGCTAAATTTATAGAGTCATGGTCTAAATAGGGAGGACCCTCGACTGAAGCTCGAAGGATGTAGGTTCAAGTCCTACTAACTTCATATAAAATAAATTTAATTGATGTGATCATTGGAAAGAAAACAAGTCGCTTCTATACGACCAAAGGTAAAAAATTTATGAGTAAAATAAGTTAGTTTAATTAAAAAATTAGGGGTGTCGATTAGTCAGGTTAGGTCACCGTTCTGATACAGCGGAGAACGTGAGTTCAAATCTCACCACCCCTACTAAAATGAGCTTGTGGCTCAATCTGGTCATCACAAAAAATTCACAAATTGATGAAAAAATCCCTTTCCACTCTTGTACATTAAATGGAGTGTGATCTAATGGCTAGGATGCTTCCTTTACGAGGAAGATGATGCAGGTTCGATTCCTGCCACTCCAACTCTAAGAGAGAGGGTATGGCCAAGTGGATGAGGCAGTGGGCTTCTAACCCACAGATCGTCGGTTCAAATCCGATTACCCTCTAATAAAAATGGGAGTGTAGCATAGTTGTTTAGTGCATTGGGCTCCAAACTCGAAGGTCACCGGTTCAAATCCGGTCACTCCTATGATATAAAGGGCTATTAGCGTAGTGGCTAACGCAGCGGGCCTTTAACCCGAAGAACGGGGGTTCAAATCCCTCATAGCCCATAAATCTTACGGACGTAGTATAATCGGGAAGAATTTCAAATTCATGATCTGAGGTAGTGGCTCAAATCCACTCGTCCGTATTTAAATAAACACCCGTGGTCCAAGGGATAGGGCCCTCGCCTTCGAAGCGATAAGATGTAGGTTCAAGTCCTACCGGGTGTATCAAAGGAGTGTAGCTTAGTGGTAGAGCATGGTCCTTATATGGCTAAGGTCGAAGGTTCAATTCCTTCCACTCCTATTTTAATATAATTGATATCTTGAAAGATTATGTACTTTAAAATTTTTCATAAGTAACTAATTAAAATATAATTTGTCCAATTACTACCAAGTAATTTCAAAAATAGATTTATCTTTATCAATAATTTCAACTGTACTTGTTTCAATCCCGAACATTTCCAAAATTCCTATAAAAACACCTTTAAACAACAAGGCATCATAAGATTTAGCTGGTGCGGGAGCTTGAATTATGACATGCCCCTCCTCAAATTTTATAATTTCTCGGGGTATGACTTTAGAGACATCATCATCTTTATGGTCATTGAGAAATGTTTGTGACTCATATCTTAGAGCTTCCGAAGGCCTTTCAAAATCTGGTAAACCAACAGTCTGCTTTATTATTGGAAAGATATTTTTTCCCATATTAACCAAAGCATTCATGCCCAATGGAGATGCTTCAATATATGTATTTAAAAACAATTCGAGTAACTCACCATCATACCATCCTTCGGGTTCAAGTTCACTAAAATGTTTTCCTATTTTATTATAAAGTGCTTGATCTGCTTTTTTTTGGTCATCTTTATAAAGATTCATTAATCTTCCGCAGAAAGTAATATACTTTCCATGTACTTGTACCATATTCTTGAATTATATGAAATATAGTTAAATTATAAATATTGATATCTATAATTATTTAACTTTGCCTTATTTAAGTGTTGCAAATTTCAATTATCACTTCATAAATAATTATTGAGTTAATAATAAAAGAATCTAAAATTAATACGAAGATTATTTGGATCTCAATTTCTTTAACAATATTTGTAGGATAATTTATCCTATTATATTTAAGTTGAAAAAAAGTTTATATAATTACTTTACTCATTTGAATAATATCAAATTTAATTATAATTTTTAAAAAATCTAAAAGGATGTACAAATATGTCTAATGATTTAATTAATTTAATAGTAGAATTAAATGAAAAAGAATCGATTGAGGCAATTCAAGAAAAGATTAAATCTGGTGAAGATCCTTTTAAAATTCTTGATGATGTAAGAATTGCAATGGGAGAGATTGGTAAAAGATATGAGACTAATGAATATTTCTTGGCAGATTTGATGATGTCTGGTGAAATCTTACGACAGATCAGTGAAATTTTAGAACCACATTTAAAAACAAATACAAAAACTGAAAGTATTGGGATTATTCTCTTGGGTACAGTTGCAGGTGATTTACATGATATCGGTAAAAATATTGTAAAATTTATGCTAGAAACGAATGGTTTTGAGGTTCATGATCTTGGTGTAGATATACCAAGTGAGAAATTCGTTGAAAAAGCTAAAGAAATAAATGCAGATGTAATTGCTCTTAGTGGATTTCTTACCCTAGCTTATGATTCAATGAAAGAAACAATTGAAGAAATTGTTAAAGCAGGATTAAGAGATAAGGTAAAAATAATGATAGGAGGAGGACAAATAGACGATAGAATAAAAGATTATGTCGGTGCCGATGCATATGGTAAGGATGCTTTAGAAGCAGTGGCTCTTGCTAAAAAATGGGTGGGTACTACTTGATAATCCTTTTTAAAAAAAATTGAGAGGTAATATATATGGTAAATAAGAGTGAAGAAGAATTAATGAATGAAAAACAAGAAGAAATGCTTAAAGGATGGCTTTCACCACAAACTTTTGAGTTTCCTAATCCCGAAACAGAAAAATTATACAAAGAAAGAACAACCATAATAAAGGATGCAATTCAATTAAAAAAAATTCCTGATAGAATACCCGTTATCTTAACTATTGGATTTTTTCCCGCATATTATAGTGGGTTTACTCCAAGAGAAATAATGTACGACTATGATAAATTATTTAGCGCGTGGAAAAAATATGTAGTAGATTTTAGTCCAGATGCTCATATTGGTGCTTTTGCTCCAGGATCAGGCAAAATTTTTGATATTCTTGACTATAAATTATATGCATGGCCTGGTCATGGGTGCTCGCCTAATCATTCATATCAATGTCTTGAAAAAGAATATATGCAGGCAAATGAATATGATGACCTAATTCAAGATCCTTCGGGTTTTTTTAGAAGTGTCTATTTACCAAGAATATTTGGGGCATTAGATCCTTTTAAAATGCTTGCACCACTCACCAATATTCTTGAAATTGTCTTTGTAGGAGGAGCAATAGTACCATACGGATTCCCAGAAGTTCAAGCGGCTGTAAGCAAACTTTTAGAGGCAGGAAGCGAAGCCTTAAAATGGGGTGGTGTTCTAGGAGCTTTTGATAAAGAGATGGGTGAATTGGGCTATCCAAACTTTTTTGGAGGTGCTACAAAGGCTCCTTTTGATACTATAGGTGATACTTTAAGGGGAACGAATGGTATAATGCTCGATATGTATCGACAACCTGACAATCTTCTTGAAGCACTTGATGCGATGGTTCCTTTAATGATAAAAATGGGTGTATCTGCGGCTAAAATGCATGGAAATCCCATTATATTTATCCCATTACATAAAGGTGCTGATGGATTCATATCAGATGAACAATATAGGACTTTTTATTGGCCATCATTTAGAAAAGTTCTTATTGGCTTAGTTAAAGAAGGGTGCATCCCATTTCCTTACGCAGAAGGAGGGTATAATTCACGACTGGAAGTCATTAAGGATTTACCAAAAGGAAAAGTAGTCTGGGGATTTGATCATGTCGATATGGTAAAGGCTAAAGAGATCTTAGGAGATACTTGCTGTATTGGTGGAAATGTTCCTATTTCACTATTAAATGTAGGTACTCCCCAACAAGTAAAAGATCACGTAAAAAATCTCATTGATACTGTTGGAAAAGATGGGGGTTATATTATGATGAATGGAACTGTCGTTGAAGAAGCGAAACCTGAAAATGTAAAAGCTATGATAAATTTCACTAAAGAATACGGTATTTATAAATAAATTCTCGATTGATGATAAATAAGTTTAAGAGGTATATCTGAATAGTTATAAGACTCTTTCTCAATCAAGAATTATTATCATTTTTTTTATTAGATTTAGCTTTATATAAATAAATTAATTCTTTAATTTGATAATAATAATCCATTAACACTTTCCATTACATTTTTAAATTTAAAATTCCAATGGATGATTAATTACTAGTTTAGAATTTTAATTAATCAATTTGTATAATAATTTTTAATAATTAATAATCATCATAAGGGTAATTAAAAATGTTACAAACAATCAAAGATAAACTCGATAAAACATTCCATAAAATTTTTAGCAATAGCCATTTGATCTATACTTTACTTTTCTTACTCATCATTTTATTAATTTTATTGTTCAGTATCACGCAAGATCCACAAATAGGAAATATTGCATTATTCATTGCAACCACCAGCGCATTAACTTTTATATTTATGATGATTTTATCGCTTTATCCCAATTTAGAAGAAAGCTTTTTTCTATCAGAGAAAATATTTGAAAAGAGAAAGGTATTCTTATTCTTAGGCATGTTCCTTATTAGTTTTATTATAGTTTTAATATATTTCTTTACAGGATCTTCAAACCAACTCGCAATTCAATTTTTAGGATGGGATTTATTGCTCCCAATATTCTTTATCATTGTTTATTTTGGGTGGAATATTGTTCAAATTTGGTTTATTAAATCAGGTTTTGAAGATATTTCCAGTAAAATTGATGATAAACTGATTGGCTCAAAAGGAGATAGAACTGATAAGACATATTTGAGTATTTTATTTTTAATTATTGCCTTGTTAATCCCTGTCTTAATGCAAATTGGAACTTTAATTGGATTTATGAATTATTTTTTACCACAGAATCCTGGAGATCCTCTAAACGATTTAATTTTATACATTGGATGGAATGTTATCATGTTCATTATAATTTTTTTGATATCATTACGTTTAATCTTACTTTTCGTTCAAAGCAAGAAGAAAAATACTCCAAATATTTTTTCCTCAATTTTTTATATCTTAATCGGAATTATCATTTGGTTCCGATCATTTAATTTCGTTAATTCATTCCAAAACGTTACCTCAACATTGGGAGTAGAAGTATTTACAAATCTTATGGATATTTTATTGATGTTATTTACTTCGATAATGCTCTTAAGAGGTTTGGGTAATAAAGTATATAAATTTCGCATTTTTACACCAAATAACCTTCCTTTTTTCCTCTTTACATTCGCAATTCTCTACATTGAAGGACAAGTAATCATGATAACCGGAGGGGGGTCCATCTCACCTACTTTAACTGATTTCAAACAAATTAAACTCGTAAATAATTTTATTATTTTATTAGTAACAGTCATCTTCTATTGGTGGTATGCAAAATATAGTTTAGAACAAAAGGAATTGATTTTCAAGGGCTCATTTAAACCACGTGAAGTATATAGTATTTTAAAGGACTTTAAAATTCATTTAGAAAAATATGATTATCTTGAAACTAATAAGATAGATGACCAGGATATAAAATCATTTCTAAAAACTAAAAAAATAATAATTCTTGATGATGAAAAGGAAAAAGAATTGAAAACTGATATAAATTTTCAGGATTCTAATTCTAATAAAAGTGATCTTGAAGAGGAATCACTAGATATTGATATTGATGACAATTTGATATAATAATATAAAGTAATAGCGTGAGGGATGGGATTTGAACCCATGGTGGACCAGCCACATCAACTTAGCAAGTTGACACATTACCTGACTATATTACCCTCACATTTATTAGCGCGACCGGGAGGATTCGAACCTCCGGTGGTGTAAAACCACTCCCACTCTCAAGGCAGGTACCTTCGGCCAGGCTCAGTCACGGCCGCTTTTTTAATACGGGAATGCGGATTTGAACCGCAGAACCTCCTACGAGGAGTAGTGTTTGAATCTACTGCCTTTATCACTCAGCCATTCCCGTTTTTTATGGTGCGGATGGCAGGATTTGAACCTGCGATGCACTTAGCACCAGCTCCTAAGGCTGGCTCCTTACCAATTCGGTCACATCCGCATTGTTTTATGGTACAGGGAGAGGGATTCGAACCCACGAGCACTTTGCCATAGATCTTAAGTCTATTGCCTTCCCATTTGGCTATCCCTGCATATTATTTAGGATTTGGTTTTACATATAGAAGAACGAGTAAAAGAAATATGAATTTTCTTGGAAATGAATAAAAATCTTGAATGAAAAAGCTGCTGTTAACTGATCTCTAACTGACTATAACGATAAAAGACTGAACAATCTGCTCAGCAACAATAATAAAATATTATTTGAACCATTATTGTACGAGATCATTAAATTTAAAACATATAGTTATGCTTATAAATATATCGCATGATTTTTCCCACTTTAATGGGTAAAATATTCTGGATTATTCAATATAATAATACTTAAATATATAACTCTCTTTCATAAATGTATGTTAAAATGTGTTTATAGAATCGGTAATCTTTCGACAAGAGAAAGTCGTTATATGCAATGGGATCACTTTAACAGATAGTCGAGGATCCATCTATAAATATTACACATCTTACATAGTAATAACTTATTTATAACTAAATACAACCGAATGCTTGATTATCATGGACGGATTCTCGACTATTTTTAAGTTCAATTAATGAGAATCACCAAGAAAAATAATTGAAATAATGATTATTTTATTGATAATCTTACCCAGAAGTTAGATGATGTCAATTTGAAATAAACACGCATGATAATTTAGCGAAATTTTGAATAACTAGAGACTTTATCCATTTTATTATTCACACATTTCTATTTCAAATACTAAGGACATGTAGCTCATGGGGTTAGAGCATTCGGTTCTTTACCGAAAGGAGGTGGGTTCAAATCCCCCCATGCCTTCTAATAATGATATTGATAATTATAAATAGAAGAAGGTTCTGAAAGCCTGGATGTAAATTTACTAAAAAAATTTATATGATATTTTTAACTAATTAGGTTATCTTAGTTAGAATTGAAAATTATTTCTATAAACTATATTACCGAGAAACAACTACTTTAGTATAAAAAATTTTTTAACAGCCAAGGTGGCGTAGAAATCTTTAATTTCTGAAGGTTACGAAACCCGGGAACGCACCAGACTGAAGATCTGGGTATCGGGGGTTCAAATCCCCCCCTTGGCATCATTTTATTTTACATCAATCATAGAACCTATTAGAACAATTAATGAACATTCAAGAAATCATTGCAAAAAGTATTTTAACTAAAAGTAATATTCCTAATGTGGATTTAGTAGTTAATCCATATATTGGTTGTGAACATGGTTGTATATATTGTTATGCGGAATTTATGAAAAGATTTACGGCTCATCACGAACCATGGGGGGAATTTCTTGACGCGAAGATTAATTCGCCAGAATTGGTTAAACCACGTGGGCATTATACGAATAAAATTGTCATGTTTAGCTCCGTGACTGATCCTTACATCCCACATGAAAGAAAATATGAACTTACTCGAAAAATCCTTTATAGATTGATTCCTTATCAACCATCTATTACTATATTGACTAAATCAGAATTATTTATGCGTGATATTGAATTATTCAAACAATTTAAAAATATAGAAGTAGGGATTTCAATTTCTACCCTGAATGATCAATATATGAAACAACTTGAACCAAGAGCATCAATCCCTTTGCGGAGATTTAATGCGATTAAAAAATGTCATGATGCAGGTTTAAAAACCTATATCTTTCTCTCTCCAATATTTCCATTTATAACTGAAATTGAAGAAATAATGGAAAAAACTGTTGATTATGTTGATTATTTCATGTTTGAAAACCTAAACGTGCGACCTCACAATAGAAAAAGAATTTTTAATTTTATTAAGAAAAATAAACCTAATTTACTAAGTAAGTATAAAGAAATATTTGATAAACCTCAAGACCATTCCTATTGGGACATGTTATCTGGAAAAATTTATAATTTTGGAAAAAAATTTAATGTGGAATGTATAAATTGTTTTCATCATGGAGGTTTTACTAAATAATACTACATTTATCAAATTTACTCTCTTTTTAATACAATGAATTTATATATATCTTATTTTTATAGTATTTCATATAAAAATTATAATGCAAATCTAAATAGAAAAAAGGGTAAATATTCATGAAGATAAGATTAGGTTCCATGATTTTTTTTGGAACGATGAAGTTCTTATTTTATATAGTGCTTCCGTTAATTATTATAAATATACTTCAAACTATAGGTATAATGGAATTTAATGCTGCCTATGTATGGGGTATAATAATTATTGGAATTATAGGAACTGGTATAACAGTACTTAATCATACCTTCAAAAAGGATACGGTAGCTAGTGGTTATGCAAGTATTATTGATTCTTTGTATTCGGCAATTTTTATCTTTTATATCTTTGGTGGTTTTACTGTTGGAGATGGATTTGGTAACTTTTCAATAAGAGTTCCTTTTTCTACGTATAGTATTTTTATTCAAATTGGCATACAAATTATTGCTTATTTATCATTGATTGGTGCTGGTATTAAAATTTTTCAGCATATTTTCAGAACGGCAGAGCTTAAAAAAAATCAGGAGTTACATGTAAAAATTAAGAAAAAATTCAGAGCTAGCAAGTTTTTCAGAGTTCTTGGAACTCTTGTTAACCTTATATTGTTAGTGTATATTGTTAGCATACCATTAAGTGCTCTTAATGTTTCAATTAATTTGGAAGGGGGTGGCCTTTCCTTTGATTGGGATCCAGGCCCAGATCCCTTAAATATATCTGATGGAGATACTCTGAGCATGTCATTAAAGTTCAATGTCCATAATTATGGGGTATATTCCATTTTGGATGTCCGTCTTGATATTAATTTATACGTGAAGGATTGTTTTAATGGTACGGAATATTTAATACCTGATAATACACGGATAGGCGGCTCACCTGATCGTGAATACAATTTCTATCGTTTTACATCAACTATTAGCGAAAATTTCACAATGAGTATCGAACCAATATATGTGCCTGATTTGGTGACTTGTGATGCTACTCTCTTAATCGATATATCACTTCACGCTAGATATGCACAATTAACCGCTGATCTCGATGTAATATTTCAACAAAGCTGGGAAAACGTAACTTATGTCCCCTAAAAATAATATCTCTTTTTTTTTCAATTTTAATTTAAAAATTTCACTTAAGGATGTGTAATAATCTTTATGCATTTTTTCTCTCTCATCAATCTGAAACCAATTGATATTAAATCATTCAAAGGAATTTCCTGAGTGATTAGCTCATTGAATTTAAGTTTATTATTGGAGATTAATTCAATTGCATCTAAAAAATCTTTGGATGTATAGATATAAGAACCTAAAATTTTTCTTTGATATCTTACAATGTTATTTGGTCTTATTTTTGCTTCAGCGTAAGTGTCTTGCCCAAGACACACGAGTTTTGCACCGTGAGCCCATACTTTTTGAGCTATTTCAAAAGTTTCCGTAAGACCTACTGCATCAATGATAACATCAATTCCTTTACTATCTGTGATTGACATTATTTTTGTTTTAAAATCTTGGTTTACGGGATTAATGACATGATCCGCTCCCAATTCTTCAGCTTTTTGAATCCGCCACTCATTAATTTCCATTGATATCAAACTTTTTAATGGATGGGTTCTAAGGATGGATTGTATCAATAATCCCATCGGTCCAGCACCAATGATCATAACATTATCAGATTCTTTAACGTCTGCGATATTATGACAATGAATTGCACAAGATAGAGGTTCTATAAGGGCAACAGATGACATGTTAATATCATTTGGGAGCTTAAAAAGTGAATTTCTTGGCAAAACACAATATTTTGCAAAACCACCATCTTGAAAAATACCAAAGGTTGTTCCGGTTGCCATGTATTCACAGAGATTAGGAAGCCCTTTCCTACAATACATGCAATAACCACATTTTTCATTCGGATCTACCGCAACCTTATCTCCTATAGATAAATCTTGAATTTCCTCACCAATTTCTTTGACAATCCCTACAAATTCGTGTCCTAAAATAATATTATCTTTAGCAGGATGGCTACCAGACAGAATTTTTAAATCTGTTCCGCAAATCCCACAAGATATTACTTCTATTAGGACTTGATCGTTTTTATATATCTGAGGAGCATCAACTTCTTCTAATTTAATTTTACCTCCTTCAGTTTTATTTTTATGAAATACTGCGGCTAACATGTTTTCCATTTCATTATTTAATTCATTCAGACAATGAATCTGATATATTTGTAAAATTTCTACTTATGATTTATATTATTGGAAGAATTATAAAGATTAATCTAAAATTTTTTATAGTTGGATTCTACTAAAAAAGATGATTTTATGAGTAAAGACAAAATTAACGCAAGTAAAGATCGTTGGAACGTGCTGTTATTATTTATGTTAGTAAATATAATCGTACAAATGCTCTGGGTAAGTTTTACTACAGTAACTATTGCATCCCAATCATACTATGGTGTTGGAGAAGAAGAAATTTTACTCTTGGCATTGACCTTTATGATTGTATATATTCCAGTTACTTTCATCTCAGCTTGGATTATTGATAAATATGATTTTAAAATTGGAGCAAGTATTGGTGCATTCTTCATAGGAATTTTTGGATTCTTACGTTTTTTTGCCTTTTCAAATTATATACTTGTATTAATTTTTCAAATTGGAATAGCAATAGGTCAACCATTTATTTTAAATGTCTACACTAAGCTTTCTGCAAATTGGTTTCCTCAAAACGAACGTCAAACAGCAACAGGACTATCCATGCTTTCCCAATTTCTAGGAATTGCCCTTGGGCTATTATTAACTCCTTTTATTGTTGAGGGTCTTGGAGATCTAGGTATTGGAGTAATGAATCTTATATATGGATTAATTGCAATAATTATTGGATTCCTTTTTATAATGTTCGCTAAAAACAGACCATCAATAGCACCTTCAAATCAAGTTTCTAGTGAAAAAGTGATGATGACTGAAGGTCTAAAACAATTATTTAGGAATAAATCGTTTATTTTTCTATTTATATCATTTTTCTTCGGAGTAGGTGTATTAAATTGGTTAATTGGATATAGTGGACTAATCGTAGAAGGAAAAGGATATACTCCAATATTTGCGGGTGTTTTTAGTAGTTTAATGGTTTTTGGGGGGATTATTGGTTCAGGTGTAATATCAATTCTTGCTGCAAAAGTAAAAAATAGAAAATATTTGATGGTAATATCATTCCTAATTGCAACAATCTCGCTATTTGTAATTTCTATTACAAATGAAGCAATCTCACTAAACGTATTTTCATTTTTATTAGGATTCGGAATATTATCTGCTGCTCCAGTCGCATTAGAATATGTAGTTGATATAACTAAACCTGTTCCCGAAGCAAGTTCTAATGGAATGTTAATGATGTTTGGCCAAGTTGGAGGAATTGTTTTAATGCTTGGATTGCTAGATCTAAAATTACCTGATGGGAATTATTTACCCGCATTAATATTACAAGCAATTTTTCTGGCTATTGTTGTAATTTTAGCCTATTTATTGGAAGAAAAATAGATATTTTATCCTTTTTTTTTTTCTATTTTTAAAATTTCATTTGCTGCTGCTAAAAAATCGTTTGCTATGATTGTTGGTTTTATTCTTCTCTCCTCTAAATCATTAATGTGTTCTATACCATGACCGGTTAAGACATAAACAGTTTTAAAACCAGCATTTATACCTAAAAGAATGTCACTGGGATGATCTCCTATCATCCACGAATTCTTTAAGTCAATACCAAAATTTTTTTCTGCTTCTTTAATAAATTTAGTCTTGGGTTTTCTACAATCACAATTTTCATTAGGAACGTGAGGACAATAATAAGTTTTTACTATTTTGATGT
Source organism: Promethearchaeota archaeon (assembly GCA_048938445.1). Taxonomy (GTDB): domain Archaea; phylum Asgardarchaeota; class Lokiarchaeia; order Sigyniarchaeales; family SOKP01; genus FT1-020. The sequence goes on from JBHLME010000076.1 coordinate 19,853, forward strand.
CATTTTCATTAAGTTTTTCTAATACTGCCTCATTAAATCTCTTAAAAGTATCTAAAGTATAATATCCATATCCAATCCCTGCTTGATTAGTTATGATGAAAAATTCATAATATTTCCCGAGCATTCTTAATCCTTCAATGACTCCAGGTAAAATCTTTAATTTATCTATTGAAAAATCATAACCGATATCCTCATTTATCGTACCATCTCTATCTAAGAATAATGCCGCTTTCAACTTTTGTACTCAATATTTTTTTGTTATTAATGTTGAAAAATAATAAAATCTTATAAGGTATTAGATAGATCCAATTCCAACAGATATAAATATTAAAAATCTCTTCTTTAATTGTATAAACATTACTTTTAATCAATATTTACATGTAAAATAAAAAAAAAGAACTAAAAATTTAATTCAAGAAATTTATTTTTAAAGGTTATAGAAGAATATGAATGCTATAAACGGTAATTCAACTGGATTAAATGGAGGAAATTCTTTTAAAAATGTAAATATCATTTGTCCTAAGTGTCAAGAAAAGAAAGTATTAAGTGTGCCAAAAAAAATAATAAATGAAAGTAAACAATTAACGACAATCTCGATACCAGCAAACTTATGCTGTGAACATAGCTTTCAAGCTTTTATTGATAAAAATTTTAAAATTCGAGGTTATCAATTAGTTGACTTTGCGTTTTCTGCCGTTGAATATTTAGATAAAGAAGAAGAAGAACACGCAGTCATACCTGAATTTGAGAAAATTATTAATCTAATTAGACAATCGGTGGATGAAAAAGATATTCTTGGCGGGGCAATTCTTACAATTGATGGAAAAGTATTATACTCTTCGTTACCTCATAAAACTTTTTCAAGTACAACGAGGGAATTTGAAGTAAGGGCTAAAAAAAATTTAATAAATGTTCAAAAGATGTTTCTAGAACTTGAAAACGAGCAAAAAATTTGTTCTCAATACATGGAAGTTAATAATGTAAAATTTATTCTTATACTTGTTTTTGCTAGTACTATTAAATTGGGAATGGGAAACTTACTTCTAAAAGAATTGACTAAGAAGATAACACACTTATTTTAGGGATTTAATTTATACCTGATTTGAACCGATATTTAAAAGATACATAAATAATTCATCAAGCCCTTCACCCGTGATTGATGAAGTTATGAAAAATGGATAATCATATTGAACTGCTAATTTTGTGGCTTTATTTATAATATTATCACGATCTTCAACTAAATCGATCTTATTTCCTACGAGAATATAGGATACGGTCTTATCTTTAATAAAATGTTGGGCTTCTGCTATCCATTCTGGAATTTGATCGAAGGTCTCACTTCTCGAACAGTCAAACAGTATTATTACAGCCTTAGATTCATCATAAAAATTTTTACGAACCTTAGCAAAGCTTTTTAGACCACCAAAATCAAATAGATAAAAAGTAACAGCAATGTTTTTAGTGACTTGTAATTCTTTTTTAACAATACTGACTCCGATTGTAGGTTTATAAGAATCTTCAGGAATTCCATTTATATACATGTTAACTAATGAACTCTTTCCTACAGCTTCAGCACAAGTTATGATAATTTTATTGATAATTTGTTTTGAGCGTTCTATATTATTATTAGATTTAAG
>JBHLME010000077.1:0-21440 GCA_048938445.1 Promethearchaeota archaeon
ACAGTTCCTTTCCATAAATATGTCTTGTCTGGTTTTTTTATCATCGGTGCTTCATTTATCTTACCAGGATTTCTCTTCATTCTATATTTTTATGGATTTTTAGTTCCAAATGTATTTTCATTAAATTTTTCATTTGAGCTTATCCTAACGTATGAGATATTATTTTATATTCTACTAACACCAATAATTTTTATAGGAATCTATTTATTGCATTTATTTTTTGTAGCATTATTTACTCGATGGTTTTATAGATATGTTGATAAAAGAGGACCTAGCCAGGGAGTATTTGATAGGAATTTAGATGTCACGACCACTGCTTTAGATTATTATCATTTTCGTTCTTTTCTCCTTAAATATCCCGTATTTGCGGTTATACGCTCGCCATTTCCATGGTTGATTAATTGGGAATTAAGATTTATTGGTTCCAACAAAATTGGAAAAGGTACTGTAATAGAAGAATGCTATCTTCACGGGCATATAGATTATGGTAAGAATTGCTACGTGGGTACATTTTCTCACATTTCAAATCATTTGGTTGATGGTGTTTATGGAAGTGAAAATTTAACATATTGGGGAGCAAAAACAGGAGATAATACTGTTTATAATGCTTTAATTGGAGGCATGCCCGGTTTAGAAGTTGGTAAAAATACTACCTTATTACCGTTATGCACGACAATCAAGTTTGATAAATTAGGTGACAATGGAATTTATGCTGGATTTCCAGCAAAGAATCTTAAAGAAGAAGAAATAAAGAAAATAACAGGAGGAGTATACCATGAAGAATGAGGAGAATGGAGATGAAAAAATAAATTTAGAATCTATTGATCTAAGCAAAATTCCAATTACAACAAATGCATTCAGATGGTCCCTTTCAGCTAGTTTTTTATTTATAATCTTAAATATAATGTCGCTCATCATGCCTACTATCATGATCTTAACATTCTTTTCAACAGCAATGAAATCTTCTTTCCTTAACTGGAGAATTTTATTGATTATAATTGATATTTTTGTATGGTGGGGTCTATATCTAATAGTTACTTTAGCACTGGGAAAATCCTTTCTCATCCTTTTAGAGTTAATCCATAAACCCAAAGAAGGATTATTCGAAATTGATAAGAAAGATCGAGACTATCGTTATTATTGTCTTAGAATTGCCATAAAAAAATATATTTTTTGGGTATGGAATAATTTCTCATTTCCTTGGGCAAGTAATTTCGCATTTAAAATATGTAGCATGAGAACAATGAGTGCTGATTTTAAATCGACGATGTTTGATGGATGGTCAGATACAGAATTTATTAAATATGGAAAAAATATAATGATTGGTCAAGGTGCTGTAGTTCTTTCAAGTATCATTCTTAGGATTAAAAATAAAGATTATTTATTAATAAAAGAAGTAATTATTGGAGATCATGTGGTCCTAGGAGGAAATGCGATAATTGCTCCTGGTACAATTATTGGTCATAGTACAACAGTTGGAGTATGGGCAACTACAAGTATTGGACAAATACTTGAGCCCAACTGGATTTATTATGGAAAACCCGCACAAAAATACAAGAGACCACAATGGTACATAAATTTACAGATCCTTGAGGAAGCAAGAAGACAAGCACAAAAAATCATCGATGAAAGTAAAAAACCAACTCTTCGAAGGATCGTGGAAACTAACGATAGAATACCTTTCGATGTTTATAAATATAATAAAGCTAACTTAAGTGAAAAAGAGAAATAGAATACATCTTTTTTTAAAATATTCATAAATTTTTAAAAATTATTGGAATTGTAAGATAAAGTTGCAATTTATAGATGTTAAGATTAATATTATATAAATTTATTATGAAATTGATTGTTCAAATTATCCAAAAATGATAAATTGAAAAATTACAGGACTACTGAAAAATAAAAGTTCAATAGATTTAGTGAAATCTTATAATATTAAATTATTAGAGAAATTAAATATGAATAATGATCAAAGAGAATCTGAAAAAGGGTATATCTCAAAAATAATTAAGTTGATAAATAATAATATTATAGGTGAGACTTCTGCCAGAGCAATCTCTTTACTCATGGGTTTGAATCGTAATTATCTCTCTGATAAACAACTAAAAGAAGGTAAATATGAGCAATATACTAAATTTTTTACTTTAGCTACTAATTTTCTCTTACTTAGTCCTAATAGTTTAAATTTCAAATCTAATTCACATTATAAGAAGTTCATAGATGGATCTATAGAAATCATCTTTCAAGAAATGGTCAGAAAAGGGATATATTCTAAAAATGAAATTTTAGATATTCAAATGACTCAATTTATAGCTTTAATTTATACTCTTTATGCTATCACTAAAGCTATGATAAATAAGTATTCTAAAATTAGACTTGATGAATTGAAAACAGGGAAAACAAAAAAATTCTTATATACGTTAAATAAGCTTAGTTTGGAGATCGGAGGTGTTGAAACACTTTCTCAAACTCTTAAATATGAAATGGTTATCACACCTGAAAAAATTGCCCTAATCAAATCTATCCTAGATAATAATAAATCTTATGCATTTGAAGAATGCACGTATGCTATAGATTTAATCGGAGAGATCCCAAGATTAAGATATAGTAATCGAGCTGTATATATAGGTTCAATATCTCATCCAGTATTAGAAAATTATTTTAGAGAAATGTGGTTAAATAAGAATATTTTCTCTAAACATGAAGTTGAATTTAATAAACCTATTAGTAATCATAGAATAGATAGCATTTTAGATATTAAAACTAACTTAGATTTAAAAAAACTATTAGAAATATCCTTAAATATTAATCTAGGAGACTATAATAAAATTTTTATTGATTATACTTTACCATCATTAATCTCTCTAAAACAATCGGGGGGTGTTCTTGACAAACTAAGTCCAGATAAGTATTATCTTGAAAATAATCGCTTATTATTCATTGTTTTCTATGGATATTATAATAATAAAATTTTTGATACCCTTAATGATCTCCTTAATTATTTAAATATTCCTCATAAAAGCAATGTTCGATTTATTGATCTCATTGATTTTGCTAAATTGTTTGGTTTTAATACGGAAGATATTCAGATGCTAGAATACATCAACCAAATAATTCAAAATGCTTTTTTAGGGGATGAAGAATCATTAAAACATCTAGAAAAGCTTTCTAATTCTGCATTATATAAGTTAAGAAAATTAGATAAAAGAAAAAAATGATAATTGTTAATTAAATTTTATTTTTATTAAAGTAAGTTATATATTGAGTGGTATTTCTTCCGATTTTTTATAAATTTTCAACCATTAAAATTAAAATAGATTAAATTAGATTTGAAATATTCTAAGCATTTATTAGAGCTAAATATTTAAGTGATAAAGTATTCTTGACGTGATAAGGAAAAATATAATATTAATATATTATAAATTTAGCCAGCGCCAGCGTATAAAATTTATTATAATAATAAGTTTGCGCAACCGAGTAGTTAAGGAGGCGGCCTGCAGAGCCGTTATTCATGGGTGCAAAATATAATTGGAATTTTGACAATTAGATGCAAATCCCATCGCTGGCTTCTTTATATTTACTAATTCATTCAAATACTAACCATAGTGTTGCCATTGCTGAAAATATACAATAGTCTCACGTTCAAAAAGGAACCTTTCAAACCAATTACACCAAATGAGGTGTTAATGTATGTTTGCGGACCGACTGTGTATGATAGTCCGCATCTAGGGCACGCAAAATCAGCAGTCACTTTTGACATAATTCGACGATACCTAAAATTCAAGGGCTTCAATGTTAAAATGATAAAAAATTATACAGATATTGATGATAAAATAATTAATAGAGCAAATGAAAAAGGTATTGATTTCAAGGAGTTAGGAGAGAAATACATCAAAGAATATGAATCTATCATGGAATTGTTAAATATTGAAAAAGATGATAAAAATCCTCGAGCAACAGAAACGATAGATTTCATAATTACTTTAATTCTAGAATTAATTAAAAAGAGTAATGCCTATGAAGAAAATGGTTCTGTTTATTTTTCAGTGAAATCATTTCCAGGATATAAAAAATTACTTCAAAATATTAAGGAAGAGGCAGAAGAGGAAGAATTAGATGATGAAAATAATGAATTAACTCAAGATAAGCATGATCGAAGGGATTTTGCACTTTGGAAAAAAGCAAAAGAAGGAGAGCCTTATTGGGAGAGTCCTTGGGGAAATGGGCGACCTGGTTGGCATATTGAATGTTCTGCGATGGTTATTAATTATCTCGGAGAAACCATCGATATTCATGGAGGAGGACAAGACTTGAAATTCCCCCATCATAGGAATGAAATTTCTCAATCTGAAGCGTATACTGGCAAGAAATTTGCCAATTTTTTCATTCATAATGGATTCGTGAATGTTGATAATGAAAAAATGTCAAAGAGCCTTGGAAACTTTTTTCTAGTATCTGATGTAGCCAAAAAATATGATCCGATGGTTATAAGGTTCTTCCTATTATCTAGTCATTATAGAAAATCAATCAATTACTCATTGGATACAATGAATCAAGCTCAAAAAAACTATGAAAAAGTAATTAATACAATCCAGAGTATTAAAGATCAAAAAGTAGAAGATGTAAAATTGGATGCGATTAAAGATTTAATTAATAGGATAGATGAGGCTCAGGAAAACATTATCCACGCAATGGATGATGATTTTAATATGCCTGTTTCCATTGCTGAAATCATGACCTTATTAAAGGATTTAAATCGTGCCATTTTTGAAGAAAAAAGGTCAATTAATGAAACATTTAAGTCCAAGTTTTTTAATTTTATTGATAATATTGACCTTATATTTGGTTTATTCCCAAAAGCAGGAACTCTGAATAATAAAGAGTTTGGAAAGACTATTGATGAGAAAGATAATGTAATCAATTCTTTACTAGATATTTTAAAAAATATCAGATCTAAACTGAGAGAAAGAAAAATTTATGACATAAGTGATGAGATTAGAGATAATTTAAGAGATTTAGGATTTAAAATAGATGATAAATGAGTAAATCAAGAAATTTAAATGTTCACGAGAATAAAAAAAAAAAATCATTTTTGTAAAATTAAAGATTAGAAAACGATAGATTTAAATATAAAGACTTGTTTATTCTACATAGTAAGTTGATTGTTGAATCTACATAGATAGGTTCTTTGAAATCCTCACGAGGACTGGAGGAATATTAAGCAAATTTAATTAGGATAATTCAAATAAGGTAAAAAAAAAAATGAAGATATTATACGTGAATCCTTCGCGACTGGAATCTGGACTTGATGCAATAATCAAAGCACAACCATTAAGTCTAATGTCTATAGCTGCGATGGTTCCAGACCATGATGCAAAATTAGTTGATTTCAAGATTAAAAACTATTCTGAGAAAAATTTTAATCGAATATTAAATAAATATGATGTCGTTGCCATTTCAAGCTTGACACCACAAATTCAGAGCGCTTTTGAGGTTGCAGAAATGGCTAAGAAAGCTGGGTCAACTACAATCCTCGGAGGATATCATCCAACTTTAGCACCAGAGTATGTTGCATCACATCCTGCCGTGGATTTTACAGTTCGCGGAGAAGGAGAACATACATTTAAAGAGATCATTGATTATATTGATCAAGATACTATTAAACTTGAAACCCTAAAGAAGATTAAGGGTATTTCATATAAGAGAAAGGATGGGAATATCATTCACAACGCAGATAGACCTTTAGAATGCAATCTTGATAATTTCCCCATTCCTCGACGAGATTTAATTAATTATAAAGAATATCTATACTTAGGTAAACGCATAGTCCCCCTTGAATCTTCTCGAGGCTGCCCCCATTCCTGTAAATTCTGTTGTATAACAAAGATGTGGAAAGATCCATCTCAAAATATCGTATATCGAACTAAAAGTGTCAATAAAGTAATGGAAGAAATCTACAATATTAATTTGAACAATGATTTTATCTTCTTTTGTGAAGATAATTTTACTATCCAATTAAAACGTACCAAGAATATTTTAGAAACAATTATAAAATCAGGAATACCGAATAAAATCTATTTAAGTTGCCAATCTCGAATTGACACCTTATATCGAAATCCATGGTTAATAGATCTCATGCACCAAGCAGGGATGAAACAGATTTTTCTGGGTATCGAATCCGTACATCAGCAGAGTCTTGATGCAATGAATAAAAGAAATACAACTCCAGAAATGACACGAAAAGTTGTAAACATGTTGCATGATAGAGGCATGACAATATTTGGAGGAGTAATAATCGGATATCCTGGTGAAAATAAAACAATGGTACGTCAGACCATTAACTTCGCTAAATCATTAGAATTAACCATAGTTCAATTCACGCCTATCACGGCTTTTCCTGGAACACCATTTTATGATGAGATGAAGATGGAAGGTAAGATTACAAGTTTTAATCCTAAGCATTACAATTTATTTAATACAATGATGGGAACAGATGATTTAACAAATAAAGAAATCTATCGATTAGTCGTTGAAGCTTATGGTGCTTTTTACTTGTACAATTTCGATTGGCTTAAAATGGTCATGAAACGTTTCTTAAACCCATTTAGTAATTTCTTTTGGATGTCGCATAAAGCCACACGATTAGCCAGACAGGTTGTAAGAGGAGGCCTTCGGATGCTTCGCTCCCAAGGAATTACTGGTACAAATCTCTCTGAAGAATTAAAGCAAATCATTGCTAATGAAAAATTTGATTCATTCAACAAGGAAATTGAAGATCAAATAAAAAATGAACCTATTCCAATGCCTCAAAATGTAAAACCTGTTCCGGTTTTAGAGAATAAGTAATAAATAGTTCAATATTATATCATAACAAAAAATACAAAAAAAAATAAAATTAAATATATCGATGTGTTAAAATAATGAGTGAAGATAAAGGTTTTAGTGAAGAATCATTAAGAAAAATTGCCGCTCAGAAAATATCGTTCAGATATTCCGTGAGAATTCATCTTGCTGTATATATATTAGTGAATATCTTATTATTTGCTATCAATTTCATTACAGCTCCATCCATGATTACTTTTTATACTTCATGGTTTGTTTATCCATTACTTGGATGGTTTGTAGGTTTATCAATCCATGCTGTTTCATACATCATGTTTGCTAGAGGAGTCTATCCCATAGCTAAAAGAGGGGTCATATATCATTTTACTGCTTATTTAACAGGCATGATCTTATTGGTTGTGACTAACCTACAAACATTGCCTATTTATTTATGGGTGCTCTGGCCAGGTATTTTCTGGAGTGCTGCTATCATTGTTCATGTAGTGATATATTTATTATACTTCAAAGCAAAAATCATGGAAACTGGAGATGTAAAATCTCGAAAAGAACAAGCTATAGAAAAAGAAATGGAAAAAATGAGAAAAAAGATGAATAGAGAAATATAATATGGGAGATTTATTAAAAAACGGAGGTTAATATTGAAATGTGGTTGAGCAAATTTTTAGATCTTAAAGAAGATTTAGAAACCTTGCCCCCAGAAATAAGAAATAAAATTTTACATACCATCAAAAAGAAGAAACTCACACCTCTTGAATTTACCATCCTTGAATACATTATAAAATATCCTAATGGAATATCTGGATATGATTTAATAGATGCATTGAATGAACATTTTGCTGGAACTTGGGAAGCTCAATCAGGTACTATTTATCCTTTATTATCAAAATTAAAGCATGATGGATTTCTAATGGCAAAAAATGTCAAGAGTCCAATCGGTCCCATAAAAAAAGTTTATTCCTTGACTGAAGTAGGGAAAACCATTATAGAAACTAAAATTAACGTAAAATTTGTTGAACAAATAAAATTCACTGAAAATTTTATTAAAGAATTATTGAGCGTATATATTGATACAATTCAAGAGGAAGAAAAAGAGGACAGAATCAGTGAAATATATAAATTGATAGAGGAGATGTTCAATAGAATTTTTGAAAGATTAATCCAGGGAAATGGTTTTAAAAAAGTCTGTCCAAAATGTAATACAGAAATTCATAGAAGAGGATCAGTTTATTGTTTTTATTGTGGAGCTGATTTGCGAAATAATAATGAATAATTTTATAATATCATTTTTTAATTTTTAAATAATAAATGTGAAGAAAATGCAAGAATACAATAACGATCAAACATTTTTTTTTTTAATTAAAAGAATGTTTATAAGTTTTACTTTATTTTTAATAAAAAACTGTCAACTTATATTAAAAAAAAATTAAATACCTTTCCTTTATCATGAAAATTTTATACGTGAATCCCAGCAGGATTGCTTCTGGATTAGATGCGGTTATAAAAGGACCACCGTTAAATTTAATTTCACTTGCTGCTATGGTTCCTGAGCATGATGCAAAATTAACTGATTTTAAAGTAGAAAAATTTCAAGAAAAGAAATTCAGAAGTGATTTGAATCACCATGATGTCGTAGCAATTACCTCTATGACCCCTCAAATTGATTCTGCTTTAGAAGTTGCACGAATTGCTAAAGATCAGGGTTGCAAAACAATTGTTGGAGGATATCATCCAACACTGGATCCTAATTATGTAGCAAAAGATCTTGGAGTAGATTATGCGGTTAGAGGTGAAGGAGAAAATACATTCCGCGAACTCATTGACTTTATTGATGGAAATAAATATAATATTCAAGAAAAAGACATTGATGGAATATCCTACATGAAGAATGGTGAGATTATTCATAATAAAGACCGTGCTTTGGAATGTAATTTAGATAATTTTCCCATACCTCGTCATGATCTCATAAGGCGGAAGAATTATCTTTATCTTGGAACAAGGCTCGACCAGATGGAATCCTCTCGAGGATGCCCACACAATTGTACCTTTTGTTGTATTAAAAAGATGTGGTCAGATCCTAACAATAAACGAATGGCTTATCGAACAAAAAGCATAAAAAGAATAATGCAAGAGATATATTCAGTTGATTGGAAATTTAATTTTCTCTTTTTCTGTGAGGATAATTTCACGATCAACGTTAAACGCACAAAAAAAATATTAGACACCATAATCCACTCAGGCGTAAATAGTGAATTATACTTTAGTTGCCAATCCCGTGTTGACACGCTTTATAGGAATCCTTGGTTAATAGATCTCATGGAAAAAGCAGGATTCAGACAAATATTTTTAGGAATTGAGACAGTACACCAACAAAGTTTAGATGCCATGAATAAACAAAATACAACTCCCAAGATGACCCAAAAAGTTGTAGAGATGGTAAAAGATCGTGGAATTTCAATTTTTGGTGGTGTTATAATCGGATATCCTGGTGAAACAAGAGAGATGGTGCATCAAACCATTCAATTTGTCAAATCACTTAAATTAACTTGCGTACAATTCACGCCAATAACGGCATTTCCTGGAACGCCATTTTTCGAAGAAATGAAGGAAAAAGGGAGGATCACCAGCTATAACTATAAGCATTATAACTTATTTCATCCCATGATGGGTACAGACAGGTTAACGAATATTGAAATGTATCGACTAGTTGCTGAAGCTTATGCTTCATATTATCTTGGTTCAGATTATATAAAAGATGTGGCAAAGCGATATTGCAATCCTTTCAGTAAATGGAGATGGATGGGATCCTCAGTCCCACGTTATGGTAAAACAGTAATTGGGGAGGCATATGGAATGTTTATGACTCAAGGCATAACAAGAAGGGCCATCTCTGAGGATTTGCAAGATTTGAGAAGAAGAGCGGACGAAGCTGGCACCTTCAATTATTTAATTACCAAAACTCCTCATTATGACCCGGAAAAAATAAGAGAAAAAGTCAAGGCTTTAAATAAAAAAAAGAAAAAAAAAGATTATAAAGAAAAGAGAGAAAAGAAAACAATACCTCAAAAGAAAGAAATCGATGTCTTAGTAGGTTAATTTGAAAAAGAATATATCATTAAAAATCTGCTAACTTTATTTTACCATTAAAATAAATTGTTTTTCCATCAAAACTTAATTGAACAGCGATAATATTAACACCTTTCTTTCGAGCTTCGCTTAACTTACTCGCAAACTTTGGATCCATTTCTTCATTAGGTGCAAATTTTTGAGCACTCCGTAATACTAAAAATAAAATCATCCCATCATGTTCAATAATTTCACCAACATGCCGCGTTCCACGTTCAGTAGGAGCGTCTGGAAACAAAGCAAGATCTTCTTTTACTAGTGATACTCCTTTAACTTCTAAGGGAATCCCGTCAAGGGTGAAATCAATCCTACTCTTTCCAATTTTAACTTCACTTTTGATTTCCTTGATATTAGTAAATTCAGGTAAAATTTTAATAACCTTTAAAGCAAGCTTAGAATGTAAAGAAGTGTCTAAAATAACCCATTCTTTATCGGTCTTCACAGCTTTTAAGTAATATTTTAACTTTCCATTTGAACGTGTAAACAGAACTTCTGCATCTTTTGTCAAAAGTTCTTTTAATCTTCCGGGATCATGAATATGAGCTAGTTCAGTATTTCCTTTATAATTGATTTCAGCGACGAACCTATTTGGCCTAGATATAAACGTGCCTTGTTTGAGATTTGGTAATTTATAAATTGGAATTTTAACAGAATTCATAAAAAATAAAAAATCAATAAAATTATTCTATTTAGACTAATTTAATAATATAAAATAAAAAATTGTTTTATAAAATATAATCAGAACGCATAAAAGGATTATATATTTCTCTATATAATGATGAGTGGTGCATATAACGAAAGTTCTATAGAAAGCTATAAATTCCATCACATTGATACACACAAGTGCCTTAAATGTAAGGAATTTCCGTGTGAAGGGGCTTGTTTTAAAGGAATATATGAGGTTATTAACAAGGACTCTGAGCCAAAATGCGTCGTGATTGAGGGGAGGGAAGAAATGTGCGCAAAATGCCATATTTGCACTACAGTGTGTAAATTGAAAGCAATTACGATAGATTAAATTAAATATATTTAGTTAAGAAATTTTACACAATGGTTTAATCTTACGGAAATTATATTAAAACCATTATCTAATTATCTTTTTCTCTTTATATAAAACTAAACCTCATACTCTTAAGCATTGATATTAGAGGTTTGAAAATTAATATGGAAAAAAATATAAATATGAAAATCAATCTAATTTATTATGCCTCCTCAACCACTAGAAATGTTTGTAGGAATGATTATAGAAATTGTTGTTATGATTATTGCTATTGTAATTTTATATAAAATTTATCAAAAATATTTACAAAAACGACATCGTTTTACCATATTATTATTTTATATATTTACCTGTTTCTTAATAACAATATTTTTAACATGGTTTAGTAAATTAATTCAATTATTTTGGGGACTTGATTATGTTAATCCTAATATAGGACCTGATCCTATGACTTTGGAATCTTTTTTCATATTAAGAATAGTTGAATACAGATTTACTTTTGCTATATTTACAGTAGGAGTGGCACTTACTTATATATTAAGAGTTAATCTTTTTGATGATAATTATAAGTTTAAAGAAAAAATATTCATCTATTCCTTTGGAGCTTTTTCAATCTTTTTTGATATTTTTATCTATATTAAAGATATAGAAATATTAGGTGTAATTGCTTATATTCTACTCTTATTTTATGTGTTAATAATATACGTACCTTTTACTTTAAGATGTATCGAGAGTTATAAAGGTGTTAAGGAGCAAGTCTATAAAAAAGGATTCTTATCTTTAATTATAATGAGTATAGCTGTATGTTCAATTTTAATTTTTAACATGATAGATGTAATATATATAGTAAGAACTGATACGAGTTTTACTATTTTTTATTATATTCATTTAGCATCAATTATAATAGGATATTTAGGAGCATACTATGGGTATATTATACCGAGAACCTCAACTTGAAAAGTCTTTATCTTCATGTTTTATTCCAAATCTGATATCATAGTATTTATCAATCATTCCTCTTGTTTTCCATGGAATAATGATTCCAAAAGTAATTAATAATATTCAATACATATCTTTATAAATACAATGCTTTTACTTAGTAGTGATTTTAAATAATGCAAAGATCTGAAGAGCATGTGACTGGAGGAGGGAAGATCAGATCAGTGATTTTAGGTTTAAATGATGGGTTAATTTCTACCTTTACTTTACTCATTGGAGTTGCTGCGGCGACAATTTCAGAAGGAAACACGATAGTTATTCTTACAGGGTTAGCCGCAATGGTCTCTGGAGCATTTAGTATGGGTTTAGGTGAATATATCTCGTCAAAATCCGAATTTAATTATATAAGAAACGAAATGAAACGTGAGAAAGCTGAAATTGAACTCTTTCCTGAAGAAGAAAAAGATGAAGTAAAAGAAATCTTTGAAAAGATGGGATTTCAAGGAGAGAATCTTGACGCTTGTGTTGAAACTATCACTTCAAACAAGCAAGTATGGCTTGATTTCTTAACTAAAAGTGAATTAAGATTAGAAGAGCCAGAAAATCCAACGATAGGGGCAATTTTAACATTTCTAGCATTCTTGGTTGGATCATTCATCCCCCAATTTCCATATTTTTTGAATTTAGGATTAATTTCGCTTATAGTTTCATCAACTTTATCTTTTGGAATGCTATTTGTTGCAGGAGCATTGAAGAGTAAAATTACAGGTGAAACTCCATTAAAGAGTGGAATCGAAATGATAATTGTTGGGACTATTGCTTTTATTATTTCATACATGATCGGTCTCTTGTTAAATCTAGTGCTGATTGCTTAATTGCTAAATTTTTATTAAAGAAAGATATATATAATGTTGAATTTATATAGCCTTAATCCTAAAAAATTAATATTTTATTAGATTAAAGAAATCATGGTGCAATTTAAAAAAGTAAAATTAGATGCTATAGATAGGCAGATTATAAGCTTAATTCAAAAAAATCCAAACATGACACACAGTGAAATAGCAGAGAAAGTAAACAGGTCACAACCTACAATTGGAGGTCGCTTGAAAAAATTATTGGATTCTGGGATTTTAAAAATACAAGCGGGGGTTAATTTCCAGACAGCTGATATTTTCTTAGCTTTTGTATATCTTAAGACAGATTCTCCAGATGAAATCATGAACATGGCAAGTCATTGTCCTTTCATGATGAACGCATATAAAAGTTCAGGTGAATTTAATATTATTTTATTATTAGCAAGTCCAAAATTAGAAAAACTTGATGGTTTAGTAAATTCTCACTTTAGAAATAAATCTGAAATATATAGTGTGAAAATGGAAATAATTTTGGATATAGCAAAAGAATTTATTCTCCCGATTAATTTAGAATTGCAGGAGGAATTAGATCCTGGTAGTGGAGAATGTGCATATTGTAAAAAATTCATAGTTTGAAAAATTTTAATACTTATAAATTATAAATTTTAATCAAGAATTATCACTTTTTACAAAATTTCGTGATTATAATGATTAGTAATAAGTTAAAACTAGATGAAATAGACAGGCAAATAATATCAATAGTTCAAGAAGAGCCTAATATGACCCATACCGAGATAGCAGAGAGAATAAATCGTTCTCAACCCACCGTAGGTCATCGCATTAAGAAACTTGAGAAATCAGGAATATTGCAATTCCAACCAGGTATTAATTTCAGGATGGTTGATTTATATTTAGCGACAGTAGAAATAAATACAAAGGAACCTGATAGACTCATGGAGATGGCTCAATATTGCCCTTTCATGGTGAATGCCTTCCGCGTGAGTGGAGATCATAACGTTTGCATAATGTTAACTAGCTCAAAAATAAATAAACTCGATGCAATTATTAATTATCATTTTCGGAACAAACCAGAAGTTCAAGAGGTTTCAATGGAAATTGTTACTGATATCGCGAAAGATTTGATATTGCCTATTGATTTTGATTCAGAACACCACGAGCCTAATGAAGAACATGGTTGCGGAGAGAAATGTAAATATCTTAGGGCACATAAGGAAGGAAAAACACAATTTTATTAATTTATTTTTGTTTAAATATAAATTTGTTATGGATATCACATATAATATAAGTAATGACGCATTCTTTTAAGAATGCCATTTTTCAATTCATGTGTTATCTTAATTCCACTTTTACTCTTCATAATCATACTAGTAATAAGTATTAATTCTCATCTTTTACATGGAAGTTATATATGGAAATTTAATAGACCTCATTTCTATCTACTTCAAAGGCTTTATATGCGGTATGAATATATGTTAATGAGATTTTTATTAACTCTTAGCAAGACTTGGATTATAAGAAAATCTAAAATTTTGCGATTATTTATTACGCGAATTTTAGCATTATTGGTCAATGCGGAGATATATACACTTGATGAATGTTTAAAAATTATTGGTTCCCTATATAAATATTTTCCTAATGTATATGTGGGTATAAGAATATGCCCATGCCGACAAGCCAGAAGAGAATATGATGATAATCTTTCAAACATTACAGATTTAACTTTTATTTATTCAAAAACACCTGGGATAAAAAAACATGTTCAATTCACGAAATTTATAAGCCTGACACAAGCAAAAGAACTTTTAAAGAAGTTTGACGATGAGGGGTACGTCCATACGATGTTTGGAAACTGTGCACAGCTTATTGATGGTGGATTTAGCGTGACGATATGTAATTGCCGGCGGAATGTGTGCATCCCATTAGATGTTGGTTTAGACTTAAATTTACAAGACCTGATCTATACTAAACCTCATAATCTTGCAATAATAAATCAGGAAAAATGTAAAGGTGCTGAAGAATGTGGTAAATGTCTTGATATGTGTAATTTTGAAGCTCGAATTATTGATATTAATAATGGTAAGATTAAAATAGTTAATAAAAAATGTTATGGTTGTGCTATATGTGCACGTTTTTGCCCTGAAGGAGCTAATCAGATAAAATTCCTTCCCGAAAATAAAATATATTTTTACCAGAATCTTTTTAAAAAAATATTTTCTAAAAATTAATAAAAATTAATTATTGTTCTTCAGAGATTATCTCGTCGAATTTATATTTGGGAATGTCTTTCTTAAGATTACACCCTGGACCACAATGCCTTCCATCGAACCTTTCTATAGCAAAATCCATAGGAACAACAAAATCGTGTATAGATTCTATGAGGATGTTCATTTTTATGTTTATCACGTTAGGATCCTTCCTGAAACATAGATCTACGAGCTTTTCGATTGTTTGTAAATCTGCGGCAGAAATAAAGCATAATAGGTTGAACTCTCCAGAGATCTTGAACGCATGATTGATAAATGGACAGGTTTCGATTTTTTCAACAATGTCATCCACATCTTTAGTTGAGATGTATACTATTGCTACTTTAAGATCAACATGCTTTATATTAAATCCTACCTGTTTTGTCAATAAGTGTTTTCTCTCCAGCTTTATAATTCTTGCTCCTACTGCAGGTTGCGATTTATCAATCGCTTCAGCGATTTTGGAGTGTGTAATGTCTGGATCCTGCTCTATCATCTCAATAATTTGTTTATCATCGGAATCAATGCCCAAGAGCTCATCAAATAATTTTTTCTTCATGTCCACTTTAATCGTACCTTTTAAATTATAAAATATTATGGGTTAGTAAACCAAAATTTTTTAAAGTACATAATAGTTGGTAATAAGTAAATTTAATTAATATGTTATAATTTATAAAAGACGCCAATTTTTAGAATAGTATTGCATTCAAGATTTCTGATATCTTTTCAGTGTATTCTTTAATATCTCATACTTTAAACTCACTTATCTTGAGAAATTATTCTTCCAATACGTCTTTAATTTGTAAATTTTTAAAATAATTTATCTTTGGAGCAATTGCAACTAATATTTATTGTTTTAACCTTAATCGATGAAGCTTTTAGTTTCTTTCATTTGTAAAAATAAGTGATTATGAAAAAAACATATTTTAAAATATTATCCTTTATGTGGAAGATTAATTTAACAAAAAAAAATGATTAAGAACTCCAGGAAAGATTTATTATTGTTTTTTCATCACCTTCCCAGGATTTCTTTAAAAATTTCGTACGGACCGTTTGATTTAGATAGGCTTCGATAAAACTTTGAATCCATCCCGATGCTAAATAATATATTAAATCAAAATTGCTATCAAAATCTTCAAAGATAAAATTTATTTCATTTTCAGATACCAATTCACCGTACTGCTTTCCAAAGTTAAACCACAATTTAAAAAGACGGTTATATGTCTTAAGAGCTAGACTTATCCCTCGCTTTTTTATATTATCTTTATGTAAATGCTTTAAAAACTTTTTAGCATGTGTATATCCCCAATTTTTAAGATTATCTTTATTTCCCTCTGCTTCAGCTTTGGCTGTTGCGATACATATCATTTTAAATTGATCATATGGATACCATATAGCATCAAGAATCTGCTGATCAACGATTTTTTTCTCTTCTTCTGATAGTATTTTATCATAAATCCCACTTTTATTTGCTCTAATATTTATTATAAAATGCTTGAATAAAGCCCCTTTTATTTGTCTCATTCTAATCAATATTTTGTTTTTTTAATTACTTTGATCAGATTTTTATTTAAAAACAGTATTGCAAAAAGATTTTTTTCATAATATTGACACGAAATAACATTTATAGAGTGAATAGTAGCTGAGATTTTGTAAAGTATATAATAGTTGATAATAAGTGGATTTAATCAATATGTTATAAATTATAAAAGTCGCCAATTTTTAGAATAGTTTTGCATTCAAGATTTTTGATATCTTTTCAGTATATTCTTTGATACTCCATTCATTAGACTCACTTATCATAAGAAATGCTTCTTGCAATACTTCTTTAATTTGTAATGATTTAAAATAATTAATCTTTGGAGCGATCACAGCTAACATGTATTGTTTTTGACCAGATCTTTGATTCTCATCAGGATTCGAATCAAAATATAAAAATGCTTGCATATCAATATATTTAATGTTCAATAAGATACCCTCTGCTTTTAGAACATTTTCTTGCCCATAAATCAACACGGCAGCATTAAATAATTGAACTCCCGTTTTTTGTAAAGAGTAAGGAATTTTTTCTTTAATTGAATAAAAATCTTTCAACCTAGGACCATAAATATCATCCCAAACCATGTAGAATAAAGTGACATTTTCTTTTTCTCCATTCATTATTGACAAATCTGGAATGATCTCATATTTTTTTAATAATTCAGAAATTTTAGCATTTATTGAATTGATATTATTACTCCTGTTAATTTTACCTTTTATACTTGCGATTAAATCATCCTCTATTATGGGTTTGGTGAGATAATCGTCAGCACCCAACATTTTACCAAAGCGAACATCCTCTATAGATGATTTTGCGGATAAGAATAAAAAGGGGATTTCAGCCCATCTGGGATCACTTGAAATTTGTTTAAAGAACTCGAAACCATTCATTTTAGGCATCATTATATCACTTATAATTATATTAGGACTAGTTTCGAGATTTACTAACAACTTAATTGCATGTTCTCCACTTTTTGCCGTTATTACTTCATATTCAAAATTCTCTAAAGTCAATTTTAAATTAAATAAAATATCTTCATTATCATCCACGACAAGTATTAAGGGCTTCACTTTTTATAAAATCCTTTTATTTTGATATTATATATATTAATTATAGTTTTAAGTTTACGATCGCAACTTTCTTGGAAGGAAAAATGAAAATGTAGAACCTTTTCCGAATTCACTATCTACAAAAATTTCTCCTTCGTGCAAATCTACTAAACTTTTTGCAATAGCTAATCCTAAACCCGTTCCAGGAATGTCAATTACATCTTCTGTTCTAAAGAACCTTTCAAATAGCAGAGGTATATCTTTTTCGCGTATGCCTATTCCTTCATCTATAATTTGGAACAAAACTCCCTCAGTATTATCATTATTGTATTTTCCCCTATAATTATCTTTAGCTTGAATTTTAATTATTGTATTTTCTTTTGAATATTTTATCGCATTATCAATGAAAATTCGAAAAACTTGATCAATTCTCTTCAAATCACCATAAAGAGTGATATTTTTTCCGATTTTAGTTTCAATTGTCAAATTTTTATTTTTTATACTTTTTTGCATCATTTCCAAATTTTCTTGTACAAGTTGTGATGGATTATATTGTTTCCACTCTATTTGTAGTTTCTTCTCATCAATTTGAGAGATCAATAATATATCTTCTACTAAATCATTAAGAAGTAATATATTGCGCGATATTCCTTCAATTAATCGATTTTCAATTTCGGGAGTAATATTTTTGTTTGATTTCTTTAAATATTCGATTGACATCATTAAAACCGTGATGGGGGTGCGAAGTTCATGAGATACAGTAGAAACAAATTTTTCTAACTTCTGTTCTGCTTTTTTTCTTTCAGTCTCATCAGTTATAAAGGCCATTGCTCCCTCGTATTGACCATTTTTATCAAAAATAGGAGTTGTTCTAATCATAGTATGGACTTTTCTTCCTGATTTGTGGAGAAATTCAAATTCATGCTCTTCGCCGATTCCTTTCTTTCGATCTTCAATTTTTTCTTTTGTAATATCAAAATATTCATCATCCATGAATTCAAACAGTGTTCTACCCATCATTTCTTCCACTTTATATCCTAACATTCTTGCCATACTTGGATTAACCAGTGAACTTTTTCCTTCTGAGTCAATTACCCATACCCCTTCAAGTGAATCTTCAATTAATGAACGATATTTCTCTTCAGATTCTTTCAATCTTTTTTCAGCTAATCTGATATTTGTGATATCATGAAAGATTCCTTGTATGAGGGGGATTCCACCTATTTCAATATTTGAGGCATTTATTAGAACAGGAATAATCTTACCCGATTTAGTTATTACTTCACCCTCATCTACAACACCTTCTCCCTCTTCTACATGTTTTTTAAACATTTCTTTATGATATTGCACTCTTTCAGGGGGATGTAATTCCTTCTGATGCCTTCCAATTATTTCATCCTTTGTACACTCTAAAAGTAATTCGGCTTGACGATTACAATTAATAATTTTTCCATTTGTCGGATCTGCCCAAAATATTGCATCTGGAGCATTTTCAAAAGTGAGTCGAAATTTTTGCTCAGATTCTTTTAATTTTTTTTCAGCTAATTTACTTTCAGTTATATCACGTGAAATTGTGGAAATGCCAATAATATTGTTTTCCTCATCCCTAATTGGAGATAATGCTAAAGAGACGGAAAGTCTGTTACCACCTTTAGTTACACGTATAGTTTCAAAATTTGCGATCTTTTCCCCATTTTTTACTATTTCCATTATATCTTGTAATTCAGGATATAATTCAACAGGAATAATCATTTCTATAGAGCATCCAATTGCTTCTTCTTTGGAATACCCATACATTAATTCAGCACTCTTATTCCAGCTAGTGATGATTCCATCTAAAGTTTTTCCGATGATTGCATCGCTAGAAGAATCCACAATAGAAGCGAGTTGATTAGAAATAATTTCAGTTATTTTGCGCTCTGAGATATCAATATAGTTCTGTATGATACCAAAAAACTCACCAGAAGGAGTTTTATATGGAACGGAATTTACTAATAATGTTAATACTTTACCATCTTTTTTCTTTAATTCAATTTCATATTCAACCATTTTTTTATTTTCTTGAATTATTTGATTCATACAACATATATTTGTATGGCAATATTCATGAAACATCACGTCATAGCACTTTTTTCCAATGATTTCTTCTGGTTCAACCTGAAAAAGTTGACAAAAAGTATCGTTGACTTTAACAATATCATGTTTCTCATTTATTATACGTAAAGCTAGAGATGCATCAAAAATTTGTTCAGTTTCTGAGTATGCTAATTCTAAATCCGATGCTTTTTTTTTGAGAGCTAATTCACTCTGTTTTAATTTTCTAAACATTAATTTGAAAGGTTTTTCAATACCGATTTCTATAATTGCCTTATAGGCGATAAAGAAAGCAAGGACCTTAAAAATGTGTCCAATTAAATTTTGAATATCAAATACACCAATGTATAAGGTAAACATTAATTCTGAAGCAATGGTAAAAATAATAGATAAAATCATCAACCAAAATATAGTTAAATCAAAATTTTTCTTTAATTTAAACATTAGAAAAACAGAAACCAAAAGTATCCCATTGATGATATATTCACTGAATATTTTAAATGGAGTTAATCCTGGAATAGGAGAATCAACATAACATTTTGGAAATAATCCTGAAAAAATTAAAAAAAGTAATATAATAGTAATTACCAAATAAATTACAAGGATTAAATTATGATTAATTTTTTTGTTAATAAAAAATAATGCAACCACAAGCGAAATTGCTTGGAGGTATCTTGCAGCGATCCAAAGAGAAGCTGGTAGATTATTCCCAAACTCAGGAAAAACACCCATCCCTGAATAAGCTAATGTATGAAGTATATCAATCACTCCAACATAAAGATATGAAACACCTATAATGAAAAAAAATGAGCTTTCCGTATATTTACGAGATGTCCATCCAATAATGAAAATCCCCCCCGCTATAATAATGCTAAAAATTTCTGCTATTGAATGAAAGAGCAAGTAATTTTCATTTCCACGGCTTTGGTCAATGTATCTTAATAATACAATAAGTAAAATACAAATAATTATAATAAAATAATCAAAATAACGAGAGATAAACTTTTTAATGCTTAATCTTTTTTTATATTCTTTAAGCATAATATCTTCTATAAGAAGAATTAATTTAAATTATATGTTCAAAGAAGACTAGTTTTTTCAAAAACTGTATAAATTGAGGTTTTATGGATGGAGTAGCTTAGATTCGGAGGGAACAAACCCTTTATTTTTTCTAAAAGTTCTTTTAAAGTTTGTTTATTTATATTTTTTGAAAGTTGCTCAAGGTCGGGATCAAATTTATGCAAAAATACTGAAAACTCAATAACATTCTCATTGTCTACAGGCAATGAATTGATTATTTTTTTTAAATAACTAACAGCAAGTTTATATCTTTTCTCATCTTGCACGTCAATTACGTAAATAAATTTATTTGTATCTCTAATATAACTATCAAATTTCTCTAAATGATCATCTCGATATGCTTCTTGACCACCAAAATCTAAAATTACATATTCTGATCCTAATGCATGAAATGATATTGTATTATAAACCTTGGTTGGTTTTGATGAGGTAAAAGCAGTAAGATTCTTTATACCTTGTAAACTTTGAACTATACAAGTTTTACCAGCTTGATCTAATCCCATGATGAGAATTTTTTTTTTTGCAGAAGTATTATTTAATTCTTCTTTCATATGTATGATAACTCGGGTTAAGTATATTTTAAATTAATGTGTCATAAACATCCAAATCTCTTAAGTCTTTAACTTTTTGATTATTTATTTTTGCTACATAAGA
>JBHLME010000078.1:0-21422 GCA_048938445.1 Promethearchaeota archaeon
GTTTAATACGTTTTTGAATAGCAAAGAATACGATAAGGATTAAAAATGTAAGGAAAGCTCCAATAAAAATTAATGAATATAAAGCATTATAGCTCATGTTTTTACCCCATAAAAATACAAATCATTTTATAAAATATGTTTTTAAAAATAGCTCAATAGAGAGAATTATTTTTCCTTAATAATATTTATTTTATAGATTAATAAGGATATATAATATCATAATTATATTTCACAAATGTCTTTAATTCAATGATGTTCCATATAACTATATGAAAAGAGATAAATATGATTCAATAATGTGAATAATGATTTGTTAAGAAAAAAATAATAAAAGGAAGTAGTTGTTTTGGAAATAAATGTAAAAGAACTTGGAAAACTATCAGAGTTTTGGGAATATTTTGAGAAAATTTCGAAAATACCACGTTGTTCTGGCAGAGAGGCTAAAATAAGAGAATTTATTCAAAATGAAGCATCAACATTCAATTTTCACACCAAAACTGACAATGTAGGAAATTTATTAGTGAAAATACCCATTAAAAATATAAAAAAAGATCAAAAAAAAGTCTGCTTACAATGTCACTTGGATATGGTATGCGAAAAAAATAAAGCCTATGAACATGATTTTTTAAAAGATCCCTTGAAACTTAAATTAATTAAAATTGATGATGAAAAATGGCTAACTGCCGAAGGAACTACATTGGGTGCCGATAATGGAGTAGGAATCGCATATTGCTTGATAATAATGAAAAAATTAAGCACTGGTGAGATTAATCTAGGGAAAATAGATTTAAGTTTTCTATTTACTGTTGAGGAAGAATCAGGACTTTTAGGTGCATTTAATATAGACAGAAATCTCATCGATTGCGATTATTTAATCAATTTAGATTCTGAAAATGATGAAACCCTCACAATTGGATGTGCAGGGGGCACTAATACTTTTGGATCACTTGAATATGAACCCGATAATGTTAATGAAACCATGAAAGAGAGTGTACCATATAAATTATCTATAACTGGATTAATCGGAGGTCATTCTGGCGTAGATATCCATAGGGGTAGAATAAATGCGATTAAATTGATTGGTAGGATTTTACATGAAAGTGATTTATCAAAGATTTCTCTCCATTCGATAAGGGGTGGAAATCGTACAAATGCAATTCCAAGAGAAACTGAAGTGATATTCTTTTTAGACAGAAAAAATATTAATGAATTCATTTCTTCGCTAGAGCAATTAATTTCATCTATTAAACAAGAATTAAGAAAGACTGAACCAAATCTGCAAATTTCCTTAATCGAACTTAATAATTTTCAAGAAAATCATATTATACCCGATTTAATTAAAAATAAATTAATAACGCTCATTCATACCCTTCCCAATGGTCCAATTTCAATGCATCCTAAATTTTCAAATTTAGTCCATACTTCTACAAATTTAGCATCAATTAATATAGATGAGCACATGATCGATATCAAGACAAAACAGAGAAGTTTAGAGGAAATTTCCAAAATAGAGATACGTGAAAAAATAAAAGCAGAATTTGAAGCAACAAATTTAAACTTTGAAATTAAATTTGAGGCAGATTATCCCGGGTGGAATCCAAATTTTAATTCAAATTTGCTAATTAAAGCAAAAGAAAAATATAATGAATTATTTCATAAAGAAGCTTTGGTAAACGTAGTTCATGCGGGTCTTGAATGTGGGATTTTAAAAAGACATTTTCCAGATATAGATATGATTTCATTTGGTCCAACAACTAAAGATGCTCATTCACCAGATGAATCCCTTCAGATCAAGAGTATACAAAAAATTTGGCAGTTTTTAATTGCCTTAATAAAATTGTTATAAAAATTAATTATCTTTTTTAATTGAATTTAAATTTATAACCGAAGGTGTAATGTTTTTATTTCATTTTAAATATTAAAATTTAAAATTACGAACATCTCAAAAAGAAAAAATTGATTTTTATGAAATATAAGATCAATATAGCAGAAAATAAATCAGAAATAATAACTATTATATTATTATTATTATTATCATTAATAACGTTAGTTAGACCATTTTTTTATGCCGATGCGGATATCCATGATTCCGTACGCTATGCTCTAATGGTAGAATTCTTTCGAGGGAATGTTTCGATTGATACTATCAATTATTTCTGGCGAACGAATCCTTTAGTAACATTTCTTGCATCTCTATTACCTTTTGAAGCAATGCTAAGTATGGATATT
The DNA here is from genome assembly GCA_048938445.1 of Promethearchaeota archaeon. Lineage (GTDB taxonomy): Archaea > Asgardarchaeota > Lokiarchaeia > Sigyniarchaeales > SOKP01 > FT1-020. The sequence continues at coordinate 2,230 of JBHLME010000078.1, forward strand.
ATAAGCTTGATTTTTCACCTTCTTTCAGTCTTTTTTTTCTATAAATTCTTACAAAATTTGGAGGTTAATCATAAATTACATATTTTGGGTACTTTAATATATATTTTTTCCGCTCCAACAATCGTACTTGGTTTTACACCACTTACTGATTCCGCAGGAATGTTTTTTGTTATTTTTACCCTTTATCTTCACGAAAAATTAGACAAAACACCTAGAAACTCGATATTAATAGGAATTACGATAGCAGTTGGAATTATTGCTAGAGATACGCTTCTAGTTATGATACCTATCTTTATAATATGGAAAATCATTGATGAGGGAATTCATTGGAAAGATTTAATACTCTATATAATCTACATTTCATTAATCCCTTTACTAACCTATTTAATACTTAAAATTCTTGTAGATTTTCAATTCTTGTTCAATACCATCACATTCAACATACCAGATATAATTAAAAATTTTGAAGATTTGCGTGAAGAAAGAACGTTAGCAACAATAGCTCAATTAACTTTGATATTATTAACAGGATTATATGCAAACCTTTCTAAGATCTTTAAATTTTCAAAGCAGATTTGGAAATTATTAATAGGAATGTCATTATTTTTAATTCCTTGGATTTATGCATTTATTTATGCGGACATGTCATTTAGATTCTTTTGGCAATTTTTCGTTTTCGCAATACCTCTTCTTATTTTAGGTATTCAAGAATTTAATAGAAATTCCAAAGAAGCAATTGAATAAAAAATTATATTTCTTTTTTAAATAATTCTAGTAAAGACAATCTATTTAGAAAATTTCACTTATTTTTAACCTGATATCTTCGAAATCATCATCGAAAACACATTCATGATCCATATCTTCGATTATTATCAATTTTGGTGTTAAATTACTATTATTAAATATATTTTCAACTTCAGATATAGGAGTTACTTTATCTTTTTTTCCAATTATTATAATTAAGTCCTTATTTTTTAACTTTTTAACAACTTTTTTAATTTTAAAATCACTTTTAGATAACTCTTTTTTAGTCATCTTTAAAAAATTTATAATGTCATTTATTCCCTTAACACTTCCAGGTAAGAAAGTATTTATATAGTTAATAGAATTAATAAACGCATCACTATTTACATGTCTTTCCAAATCTAAAATTGGACTAATCAATACTAATCTATTTATAAGTTTGATTTTCGAACAAGTTATTAAACCAATATATGCCCCAAAATTACACGCAATTATATTAACGTTATTTAGTTTAAAATGTGAATATTCACCCATCCTTAAAATAAAATCAATAATTTTATTAGCATCAGAAACTTGATTCTTTATTGAAATTTGACCCTCACTGTTTTTATAACCCCTAAAATTAAATATCAATAACGCATATCCTTTATTTAAAAGAAAATTGTAATGATGTGCTATATCTTGGAAGGTAAATAATTGGGGAAATCCATGAAAATAAATTAATATTGGATGAGGTTTCTTAAATTTTTTGGGGGGAAAATAAATCACTCCTTTAATTTTTTGATGCTCATTTTCAATTTCTAATCCTGCAACCTCGTATTCCCCATCATAACGTTTGTTTTCAAATTCCATTGTTCAAATATCGAGTATTATTTATAAAATAAAAAATTTTATCTGATTTTTAATATTTTATAAAATGAAATGAAATTACAGGACTGGCATACACATAGTGCTCTATGTCGTCACGCAACTGGAACTCTTGAAGATTATGTAAAATCTGGAATTCAACGAGGATTGGAAACAATCGCATTCAATGATCATTTCCCATATGAGTTCTATTCAGGTATCGAAAACGTTCCTTATCAAGAATATTCCATGAGCTTGGATGAAATAGACTACTATCTTTCTACGGCAAGAGAGTTGAAAAAAAAGTATGAAAAAAGGATTAATATAAAAATTGGTTTTGAGATTGAATTCATTGATGACCAAGTAAATTCCCTTAATCTTCACTTAAATAAAGTGAAATCCGAAATAGATTTCATTTTTGGATCAGTTCACGTGCTCAACTCAAGAAAAGGATTATGGCCTATGGATGATAGCAGATTTGTTGAAGTATTTGAAGAAATAGGTATCGATGAGGTATATCAGTTATTTTACCAACATCTAAGGAAAATGATACAATCAAAAGCATTTGATTTTGATATTGTATCTCATTTTGATTTACCAAAAAAATTTAATAAAATACCTAATGATAAGGAGCAGTTTTGGGAAGAGGTTGCTAAAACATTAGAACTCATTAAACATAGGAACTTAACTATGGAAATTAATACTTCTGGATTTCGAAAGGATGTTAAAGAACAATATCCAAGCACGGATATTATTAAGATGATGTATAAACTAGAAATTCCTATATTATTGGGTTCTGATGCCCACGCTCCAGAAGAAGTAGGTTGGGAATTTAATAAAATGATATTAATAATTAAAGATATAGGATATAATCAATTAGCACATTATTCTAAGAGAAAAAGAACGTTCATAGAAATATAATAAAAAAAGAAGAAAATCCTTAAAATGAATGAAAAAAAATACGATGTATGCGAAATATGTGGAAAAATGTTAGAATATTCTACGAGCTTAGAAAATTATAGGGAACTATCATGTTTTTTCTGTAAAAAAAAGTTTTCAGCAAATATTTTCTGTCCTGCTGACCATTATATCTGTGATAAGTGTCATTCAAAAGGTTCAATAAATATTATTGAGGAGTTTTGTGAGCAAACAGATTTAAAAGATCCCTTTTTAATTGCAGATATTCTAATGCAACATCCAAAATTTAAAGTATATGGCCCAGAACATCACGTGCTCGTTCCTGCAGTTATTATAACAGCATTAAAGAATAATGGCATAAAAAAACCAAGTGGCGAGGAAATTACTACTTTAGATTTAAAAGAAGCAATTAAAAGAGCTTCAAAAATACCTGGTGGTTGGTGTGGTTTTTATGGTTCATGTGGTGCTGGAATGGGTTCCGGAGTAGCGATGAGTATTTTCACGAATGCCACACCTGCCAAAGATATACCACGCACGTTAGCAAATAAAATGACTTCAAGAGCATTAATTAATATAGCGGATAATTTAGAACATTGCTGCAAAAGATCGGTCAGAATTTCTATAATCCAATTCTTAAAGTTTTTGAATGAAGAGTTCTCTATAGATTTAAAATATAACCCTAAAAAGTGTAATTTTTCATCTTTGAACGATAAATGTGAAAAAAGTAAATGCTTATTCTTTTAAAATTATTGCGATGATATTAAATTATAACTTCATTGAAGTTAAAAGTTCTCCTTCTTTGATGAAAATTTGGTAAAAATTGCGTGATTCTTCCTTAAACATTAAGAATTTTTCAGTAGTTTTATAGGCTAACCATAAAAAATCATGGTACCGAGAATTGAGATTTTTGCTCAATGCATTTAATAATATCATCTCTAATTCTTTTATAGTATATTCTCCTTCTAGTTCAATATAATCTTTATGATTTATTTCAATCCAATCCTCATCTTCACGATAATGCCTTATGCTATTTTTCCATTTATCCAAGTTTGGGACTAGTTTATAGTGAGCACCATCTATATTCAAGAAAGATTGATCTTTTTCATTATCATAAACAATATTAATGTCAAAATCCAATATTAATCCATATTCAGATTTTAACTTTTTCTTCCAATCTAACAAGGAATTCTGATAATGAGCTACATTCCAATGTTTTGGGGCGGTTTCTTTTATAAATTCTCTTGGTGATATGAACTTTTTTTTCTCTGCTAATTCTATTTTTTTTTTTTCCTCATTTAGAGATTCATTAATACCATCTATCTCTTGTTTTAATATTCTTGTGAACTCTGGATTGACTCCTTTCTTAGGAATATCTTCTGTAGCAGAATAAATATCAGGTCTTTGAATTTTTTTAGAGAGACTTAGAAATGATACTATTGCATTAGAGATATTATCGAAATACGTATCTTCACCAACTATGTTTGTTTTAGGTTTCTTTAATGGAGCATCAGGTTGTATAGAGGTGAAATTACTATGTCTTGTAACCATTTTTAATCAAAATTTCCTTAATAAATTAAAATTATTTAATGAAAAAATTTTAAGATTTACTTAAAAATATAAGTAATACTAACGTAATATGACAGAAATGTTCAATTTAAATTTCTCTCCCTTTGAGAAAAATAGAAGATATAAATTAAAATTCCGGAATGAGTAGAATGAAATTGCTACCTTTTAAGTGATTATTTTTAATTCTATTCTCTACCCAAATCTTTCCTTTATAGCTTTTTATCACTTCATTAACTAAGGATAATCCAATACCCATTCCTTTACCAATTTTTGGCTTTTTTGTTGTTCGATTAAATATCTGCTTCTTTTTTTCATCGGTTATTCCAAATCCATTATCCTGAAACTCAACTTTTAAATAATTTATATCATTTTTTTTCTCTTTAGATACTTTAATTAAAATCTCAATGATTTCGTTATTATTGTATTTTATAGCATTATTTAAAAGATTTTCAAACACGTCTGAAAGTAAATGATTTGCCTTGGCAAATAATTTTTCATTTGGAATATCCACATCAATTGTAATTTTCCTTGAAGGATTACTTTCCAAAATAAATTCAATTACTTCATCTATAAATAAACCAACATCAATCTTTTCCAGCTCAATGTCTACATTATCTACTTGTGATAATTTAATAACATTTGACATTAACTTTTTTCCTCGTTCAATCGCCTTTCGAGTCAAAAGTAAATTTTCCTTTAAAGTACATTGTTTATCTAAATAAAGCTCCATTGACATATTGATTACATTTAAAATATTACCAAAATCATGAAGAAAAAGATTTTTATAAAATTCTGATTTTTCAAAGGCTATTTTAAATTTTTCTTTTGACTCTTTTAATAGATTTTCTGATAATTTTCTAGTGGTGATGTCATGAGTAAAGATAGCTATTCTATCCACTAATCCCTGATTGTTCATAATAGGATGTAATGAAATTTCTAAATGAGTACCTGAAATATCTATATCAAAAATTATAATTTTTCCTGAACGAATAGCTTCTTCCTTTTGAATATCAATATAATCAGCTAAATCAGAGGGCATAAAATTATAAATACTATTCCCGATCATCTCATCTATGTTCTTACGTGCATTTTTAGCTGCCTTTTCATTAATATCAATAATTATTCCATCTATGTCTATTAACATTATTTCATCGATGGTATTATTGAGGAGAATTCTTGCAGTATCTTGTTGAACTTGCTGAAGATTTATGGAATTATTATTATTATTATTCGTAAAATCTTGAACCAAACATATAATATATTCAACATTTCCTTTTTGATCTAGCTTTGGCATTCTAACAATTGATAAACGTCTTACCTCTTGCTCCTTATTTTTTATCCAAATTTCCGAAAATGTTCTTTTTTTATTTTCAAATACTTCTCTATTGCCCTTGATTAATAATTGGGTCTCTTCTTCACTCAAAATTGAATCTATAGATTTTCCATTTAAAGATTTTTTATCAACTCCAAAAAATTCAGCACTTGCTTTATTTACTAATCCAAATCTATGGGGTTCTCTTACATACCACACTTGAGTTTCAATATTATCGATAAGTTGTGCTTGTTCTCTTGAGAGTTCAAAGATCTCTTGTCCTTCGATTTTATTTAAGTCATGAGGGGTACTATCTTGGGCCATTCATTCGAGCTCGAAAAAATTATTAGATCTTATAAAATAATTAACTTACTATTTAAAAAAAATACATAATATCTCTATAATAAACTATATTTTTGTCGAATTTCCATTCTAACGTATAATAATTTAAACTTAAATAACTATAATCTAAATATTAAAACTTTTTAGCATTAGTGCTACAAATCAAGCAATCTATTAAATAATTTCTTTTTTTAAGCGAGATAATATAATTTTTTTCTCTAATTGATTGCATTGTTTAATATCATTTCCAAAATTACTGTATACATCCGCTGGATGATCATCATAAAGAGACAATATTAAAATTAAAGCATTTTTTATAAAATTTAAATCATTCCGACATTGAGACTGCTTGATAATTTTAATTATCGATCTACTTTTAAATAATTCTTTATCAATATTTTCTTTATTTCTATTCTCTAAATAACAATCAATAATTTTTGAATAGCAACTTGATTCAGCATTCAATTTAATTTCCTATATGTTGTATAATTTTAGAATAAATCAATAATTTATGATTAAATAGACAGTTTTTATATTGTAGTAATATGCATGTATTTTTATGAAAACCCTTATTGATAAAACCGTTTTAAAAATCAATGATTTGTTCATTAAAAAAGAGGAATTATAATAGCTAAGCAAAGTTTCAATATTAATCTAATTTACGACCACGTAGCCAAGCTTCCATTGTAAATGAGTTAAACAATTTAATATGATTAGAGTCCTTTGTATGCACTACTAAAAAATTATTATCTTTGCTTCCTATAACTGCAAATAATAATTCTGCACCGTCACGATTTATAGAAAATCTATCTTCACCAGAATAATTTCTTAGTGAAATATTATCTAAACTTTGAAATTCTTCTAATAAATTTGATTGATCTCCCTTTCCAGTGTCAATAGAACAAGAGATTTTTAAGCTTACAGAAGATCTAACTTCGTATAAATATAATTCTTGTAGATCTTCTAAAGAAGGGACAGTGATCATCACATTATGTTTACCTTCCTGTAAAATTTCTCTCATTTTAGTCAGTATGTCATCTTTAGAAAGTTTAGCATTAGTATAATCGATAATTTTTGATCTTGAAGGTGCTGATTTTCTAAGGGTTTCATTTTCCATTTCAAGTTGTTCTAAGTCCTTATCGGCCTTAGCTAATTCTTCGTTTAATATATCCACTTTTTTCTGAAGCATAGCATTCTCAGAAAGCAATTTTTTGAGTTCTTCTTGAATTTTTTCAATCTCTTTATTTGTTTCTTCTATAACTCGAATCTTTTCTTCTTTAATTTTTAATGAAGTTTCTAAAGTTTTAACATGTTCATCTTTCAAACTTAATGAATCTTTTAGAGTATTAATATTCTCTTGAAGTGTTTTTATCAGACTTTTCTTTGTTTCAAGTTGTTTCTTCAATTCTTCTTCCATATTGTTAATCACAGTAAAAGGTTTTTTTTTATATTGCTAACAATAATTAAAAAACTAATATATTTTAAATGTACTACTATATAAAATTTTAAAAATATAAAATTTCAATATCTCCTTTTGCATTTTTAGTTATATATGCTTCTTTCGCTTCAAATTTCTGAGGAAGGTTTAAATATTGATCGACAATACACCATTTTAATTTACAATATTTCCCTAGACTTACACCATTAAAGAGAATTGTATTCGATAATTCACAAAAATCACCTAATTTACATTCTTTACCCAACAATACGTTGGGTCCGAGCAAAACAGTATCTCCTATCTCTATTCCAGGAGTTAGAAATACTGGCTCTATGAATGTTGGAAAATCTCCTTTATAACCTTCAATAGTTAATCCTCTTAAAGAATTGCCAATAAATTTTAGTATTTCCTTTATTGAGGTTAAGTTAACTTTTTCCTCATCATTATTTTTTATAAAATTCCTTATTAGATCCACTAACATCAAAGAATTACCATTAATGATGGCTTTTTTAAGTGTATTTTGAATATTTGAACTAAGCATGATATTGATTTTTTTTTTTTAAAATTAGTAATAATTTATTTAATGATAAATTCTATATTTTTTTTATGGAAAATATTGATAAAATTGAATCTGAAATAACAGAGTTAATTGAGAAAAAATTACAAGAAAATACATGGTTATTAGGCATAAGTTTTGGAACATCTGGAGGGACTTTTATCACTAGCAAATATAGAATGAAAAAAAAAGATTTATCAGAAATAGAACTTGCTGCTGCTTCAAGTAGTCTCTTGTTTTTATCTGATAACATGTTAAAACATGCATTAACTCAAGAAATATCTTATAATCTCATCGCTAGTAAAAATTTATTATTAATCTCATTACTAATAAATGATGTCACTATGACTTCTCATGTAGATAGAGAATTAGCAGAATTAGAAGGTGTGGATACTATAATTAATGATCTAAAAGTATTTGGATTAAAAATTTATGCAATTGTCTCAACATCTGATCTCATTCGTGAAGAAATTTTCGTTATGATTAAAAGAGCAATACCCAATGCACTTGTAGTAGCGATTATAAATAAAGATGGGATGCCTATAAAAATTCAATCTAACATGCCAGAGTCAGCAATTTCCGCAAATATTTCTGCAGTATACCATTTATCAGAAATTTTAACTGGAGATTTAGAATTTTCCATAATTGCAGGTGAAATGGGATCAATTATTCTCCATGAGCTTGATGAAAACCGCATTATTTGTGTTGCGGTTCCTGTAACAGAAGAATCTAAGCTAGGTTCTTACGTAGTAAAGATAAAAGATATAGTTAAAAAAGCAACATAACATTTTAATTAATAATTTGTTTTATCTTATCAATTATTTTTAATGCACCAAAATATGATTCATTAAATGTCTCTGCCTCAAATAAAACGGTACATATTGGAGCACCTACTAAAATTGGAATCTCTGGATCATTCTTATCATGAACGTTCTCTATTTCGTTAATTTGTTTTATTATCTTATTTTTGAGACGTTTTGGTGAAAAAAGAATTAATTTTGTCGAAAAATATTTAAATTTTGAAGTTCTTAGTACTTGTTTAATAGTTTCCCATGAATTTAAATCGAAACTTTTCAGATGCAAATCTAATAAATTTAAATTTAAAGCAGACTCAGAAGCTCTGATTGAACCAGGTATTCTTGGATTTATTTCCATTAAATATGGATAATGATTCCTTAAAACATAATCAAAACCATTAATTCCCATTAAATTCAACTCATTAGCCAAGTATATTGAAATTTCTGAGATTAATTTTTCATCTTTTTTAAATATATTAGCAGGAACAACATTTCCACAATACATGAATTCTTTGGGGGAATATAGAAATTTTTCACCAATTATTTGACGATTAATTGAGATAATCTCTGTTTCATTCCCATTAGAAATTGTAGAGCAGCTCACTGGAATTCCTTGAATATATTCTTGTATCACCCAATCCTTATAATTTGAGTCTTGGATCTCAAGTTTTTTAATAATAAATTCGAGTTTCTCTTCGTTATCTATCTTAAAAATATTTAATCCCCCAGAACTATTCCTTTTTTTTAATATAACTGGAAAAACTAGTAATGATGTGCCATTTAGAAATTTAGCAAGAGAAATAGTTATAGGAACATAATAATTATTATTTTTTAATAATTTATAGATTAGTTCAATATCGCGAGATTTTATAATTGTATCTAATTTATTATTTACATTTACAATTTGGTGTTCATTTTTTGTTATTTCATCTAAAATTAAGGATCTTTCCTTAATTCCATCATCTAAACCACTACCAATTATCAAATAATCCAAATTTGGATATTTTTTTAATAAATCGATTGTAAATTCAGCCAAATAATGACTATATATCCCTTTTGCTGAATTATAATCAGATCCTAATTCCTTTATGACAATTAAACAGTCTTTAACAATTGGATATAGATCTAAATCTCCAAAAAAATCGACGGCATAGACATTATATCCTGCTTGATTTAAAGAATAAGCTAATGGACGAGTATTAAAACCTATAACTAAAACATTTTTTGATTTATCATCCATCATTTAAATAATGATTGAAATATTTAAGTAATTACTGTTAGGATTCGTTTCTAAATTAAAAGTTTTAAAATAAAAGATTATAAGTTAGAGTATTTTTTTTAAATTTAATATGAGTGAACTTGGGTCATATCGGTCAAATTGAAACACGGTAGCTTTGGCAAATGTCTTAAAATTCTTTTTAATCATATCGGCAGAATAAGTGTGGACCCCAAGTCCTTGCGTGGCATAAGATTTTTTTGGTTCAAGAACTACGGTGTGAATTTTTTGTTTTGCGAGAGTTTTTGACCAATCCTTTAATTCCTCAACAATCAAAGTATAATCTGTTTCAATTTGTGCTACTAAATCAGGGTATTTTACAGAAATATTAGCTCCACAATCAGAGAGGACAAATATCACGGGAATTATGTTTCGATTTTTCATTCGTTCAACTTTAATTAATTCAGTGCATTTTTTTAACGCAGAAGCCATGGGAGTATAGGACTTGCCTTCTATATCCTTTAACTTAGAAATCGCGTTTTGAAAAGAAACAGTTGGTTTTTGGAGGATTATAGCTTCTTTACCTCTAAAAATTATTAAAGCAATCTTGTCTTTTTTTCTATAACCTTCTTTTTGAAGAGAAAGGATTACATCAGTCATTTGTTTAATGACGTAATACATAGATGCGGAACTATCAAGAACGAAAAATAGCGCTAATGGAGCACGATATTCATAAATCTTATCCATTATTTCATATTTATCAAATCGAATAGGAAATGTGATCTCTGATTCATTATATACAATATTTTTTAAATAATTTCTTATAGTTGCATCTAAAGCAATACTTTTAGGGTGATTAATAGGTGTTCTATATGAAATATACCTTCCTTTTTGAGAAGAGGCCATTTTAATTCGTCTACCTATTCCACGCCCGCCATAATCAGAGACTTTCCTGTCTCGACGAATATTGTCTAAAATTGATACCATTTTTTTTTCCATTTTATAAATCAATGGCATAACATTCGAATCATTCCAATGTATATCTTTAAAATCATGGTTTTCTTCAATCGGAATATTTTTTACTTTCCATCCTCCCGCGGGGGTGGCTTTTCTTTTTTTATCTAATTCTTTTTTAGGAGGTGGTAATTTTTTTTCTTTAGTTTCTTCTATATCAAGTTTCTCCGGATCAACTTGTTGTCGTTTGAATTCTTCATAAGTCTCATCTGATGATTTCAATGGCCCTTCCGTTTCTGGATTTGGCTTGTAAATTTTTTCATTCTCATATGCTTTTTTGATTTTTCCAAATACTTCGGCAATTTTTGTCTCAATTTCTTTGGGAGATAATTCATAATGTAATGAGTGAATTCGATGCTCAAAAACTAGATCCATGGCAGCATTTAAATCCTCTTCTATTATATTTTTTCTATTATTTAAAGCAGCATGGGCTCGAGCACATCTTATAAAGGTTATGTCTGCTCTTTGCGAGAAAATCTCTAATTCATTAACAATTTTTGAAACTATTTCATATATAGTAGGAGGAATTTGGACATCCTTGAGTATTTCTCTAGCTTTAGTAATTTTTTGTCTCAAGTCATTTTGCTCTTTATCAAATTTTTTGATAAAACTCTTGGGTTCATCATCAAAGTCGATTACTCTCTTAGTTATTTCAGCTCTTAGTTTTGGATCTTCTGGTGCTTGAATTTTGACTTCAAGTCCAAGGCGATCAGCAATTTGAGGTCTTAATTCACCTTCTTCAGGATTCATTGAGCCTACCAAAATAAACCTTGAAGGATGCATGACAGATATTCCCTCTCGTTCTATGATATTTATTCCCGATGCTGCCGTGTCCAATAATACATCAACAATATGATCTTGAAGGAGGTTTATCTCATCAATATATAATACCCCTCGATTAGCTTTTGCTAAAAGCCCAGGATGTAAACTCTTGATACCCTCTGAAAGTACCTTATCAATTGAAAGACTCCCGCAGACCATGTCTTCAGTAACTCCAAGTGGCAGATTTATTATTCTCATTTCTCTAATTTCTGTATTCAATTTTCCTTTCTCCTTGTTAACTCGGCAATCAGAACATAAATCTTCAGTAAAGGAATTTGGATCACATGAGAATTCACAATTTTTAACTACTTCTATTTTAGGCATTATTTCTACAAGCGAACGAACAGCTGTAGATTTACCAGTACCTTGATGCCCTGTTAGGAGAACCCCTCCAATCTGAGGATCAATGACATTCAATATTAATGCCATCTTCATTTTCTCTTGTCCTAAAATTGCCGCAAAAGGAAAATTAATTTTTTTCATTATTAAACACTGTAAAAATTATTTAAGTAGTATTAAAGCATCAGTAAGTAAATAAAAATAATACCAAATGATTAAATAAGTTTCTTATTAGAAAATTAGAGGGATAAATAAAATTATTTTAAAATTTTTTTGATAAAGCAGCGAGAGTATTATCTAATTTGCTAATGGTTTCATCCCATCGTGCAAAAATAGTATTAATTTGTGGTATTATTATTTCTCTTTCTTTATATTCTAAATAAAGCGTGAAATTTTTTAGTTTTTCCACTTTATCATTTGTATTTTTTACATTATTTCTTATTTCAGTCTTTTGTTTTTCCAAGACTTCTGGGACTCGGCTGGATTCTCCTTTTCTAATCAAAGTCTGTAAATATTCATCTGTGCCTAGCAATGATGCTTGTAATTGCTGGATGGCATTTTCAATTTCCCTTTCATAAGTTTCAACAATGTTTTCAGAAGGTAAATGTTTTGTTATATCAATAACTAGTTTTTGAGCTTGAACGATCATTTCTTCTCTACTATTAAAACCTTCTATTACATAATCTTGAACCTCATGGTATGTACCTTTTGGACCCTTGCTAATATCATCAAAACGAAATATTTTAAAACCAGGATCACTTTTTAATTTAATATCAGGATCTCCTTTCTTATTGGGCTTCTCTATCTGCCTTACCAACCTTTCTGGGTTAAATACAAGGGCAAATCCTAATGGATTATACTCTGTTTGATAACTAAGTGTGGTCTGACGATCTCCAAATCCAGATAGCATTACTTTAAAACCCGGATGACTATGCCACCAACCCACTATAAATTCATTTTTCTCAAAATTTTCATTTTCAATCATTTCAATAGAAGCATAGTCCTCCTCTTTCCAATGAAGGCGATCTACAATATCATCAGGATTTTTCTCTTGATGCATTATAGGAATTGCATTAGTGATAATTAATTTTGTATTTTTTTTTTTCCCCTCAAGTTTTCCTGTGAAAATACCATAAGCTTCAATCCAATCATCGAATGGAATTTTTTGATTGGCAAACCTAGTTGCTCCAGCAATTATTGTGTAGTATGCTTCTTTTGGCATTATAATTGACATTTGAAATCAATACCCTTAATTAATTATTTTAAAAACTTTTATTTTACATCATAATACAAATAAGTTTATTTAAGATTATTTTTTTCACAGAATATAAATTGTTTAAATTTATAAAATCCTAATACTATATACTATTAGAACTATTAATTCACATTTAACGTAAAAAGATACTATTAATAAATGGAGGTTATTATAATATGGCAGAAAAAGGATTCGAACCTCTTACATCACAACTAGGTATTGCAGGAACCTCATACAGGCTCCAACTTGGAATGATCAATGATAAATGGGCATCCAGAATCTTAAAAGGTAGAGAAGTAATTGATTCTTACGTGTATAAGGAGGAAGATGCTGCAGCAGGGGGAATTCCAAATTCAAATTTAATTGTTGGTTGGGTTTTGAGAACTGTAGCAATTCCTAACATAAATCCACACCAAATTATGAAGACAACCCAAGCACTTGTTAAACAAGCAATCCAGAAGAAAGACGAACGAAAAATGGTTCCCAGTGTTGCTGAAAGTAAAGAAGTAGAGTTAGAAAAAGTACCAGAAAGTGAGATAAGGAGAACAGCTACCAAGGGATGGGTTAAAGAAGAAGGAATGAAAACTGCAGATGATATAGAAGATGAAAAACGTAGAGCATTTCAAGAAAGGGTTAAAGCAATTAAGGAAGAAAAAAGTGCTCCACAAGTTGCCAGTACGGTCGCAACTTCGAGAAAATTACCTTCAATACCCGCAGCAGGTACTTCTGGTGAAACAGCCTCTATTAAGGAAGGAATAAATGGTGTAGAATGCTCTTCTTGTGGTCAGAAAATTTTATATTGTCCATTCTGTGGAAAAAAATTACCTCATTAATAATTATTTATTCAAAATTCTATAAAACCTGTTTTTACCTTTAATATTTATCATAAGGAAAGTAGTATTTTAGAAACAATGAAATCTATAGACTTATTAAATAAAAAAACTATATAATTTTTAAATAATTAATAATCAAATTAAATAATTTAGAAACCTATGATATAATAAACAATTTTTTAAATTGTATTTTACTAATACATAAATTTTATAAAAATTCAAACTTAAAAAGTGAATGGCTTGAAGGATAAATCAGTAGTAACTATTAAACCTTTAGCATATTATAAAATGCTATTGCATGTTTTGCGTTTTGGTTCAAAAGTAATGAATAAAAATAAATTCAATGAAGTAATGGGTGTTTTGATTGGTCGCCTTGAGGGAGAGGGTGAAATTAAAAATGTTATAGTGGAGGATGCCATTCCTGTTTCTCATGGTGGTTCAATTGAAGTTGAATTCTCTTCAGAACAGTTAGGTGCGTTTGGTCAACTTGATAATGAAATATGGGAGAATTATGGTGATTTAGGATGGTTTTCAGTTGGTTGGTATCATAGTCATCCAGGATTGACTATCTTTTTCTCTGGAACTGACATTAAAAATCAAATGTTTTGGCAAGGGAGAAATCCAAGTGGAATTGGAATTGTATTTGATCATAACTATTTGGAAACAGATAATGAATATAGAAAAGCACATAATATCAAAAAAGTATTAAGTCCTGGAGAAATAGATTATGGATTTAGGACATTTAGATTAATTGATCCATCAAGCATCACTTCAAAATGGTATGAAGTTGAGACCGTTATAGAATTGCCAGATAGTCTAGAATACTATTTAAAATTAGGTGAAATAATAGATAAAGTTCATACACAAGATTCTTTTATCTTAGAACTTAACGAGACACCAGATATATTTAGTAATGTGGTTATACCTTATCCCGACCAACTAATGGTCGATAGGTATGAAATAAATGTTGATGCTCTTTTAGTGACATTTAAAGAATCGGTATCAAAATTTATTGATTCTGCTTTTAATCCTTTACTTACTTTTCTTAACACATGGAGCCAAGAAATTGTTTCAAAAATTTTAACTAACAACACGCAAATCCGTGAATCTTTAGTTACTTTAAAAGAAACATTAAGTACTAAAATTTCTAAAATTCAAAGAGATTTTAAATCTTCTTTATCGTTTAAATTAGATGAAACAAATGGTTATATATCTGATAGGATTGAAAGGTTTGATAAAGAATTTGAAAGTATAGAAAATAATATATCAAATCTTAAACAAGATTTTGAAAATCAAATTAACCAAGTATTTAACCAAGAGATAAAACCTTCAGTGGAATCATTAGAAAATATGATAAAAGAGAATACTGCTTCATTAATAGATATTAATGACAAGCAGAATAAAACTAAGGAAAGTATTGATCAAGAACAAGATGAAGCAATAGAAGTCTCGCAAAAAATTACTGCAGAAAAAGAATTGATTGCTAATAACATAAATGAATCAAAAGAAAAAATTAATAAACTCATCAATGAAAATGTCAACTCTTTTTCAGGTGAAATTGATTTGATAAATAATCAAATAAAAGAGCTATCATCCACGATTGAAAATGTCATATTAGCTATAGAAATGTCTACTCAGTCTATTTCTACAATAAAAGAGCAAATGAATAAATTAAAATCTAAAAATGAGTCTCTAGAAAATAAAATTAAAGCATTAGAAAGCGACAATCCCGAGCTCTTAGAAAAAATTGATAATTTAACCTCTCTAGAATCTGAAAAAATTGAGCTTGATAAGAAAATAAATGAAATAACAGCTCAAAATACTAAATTAGAACAAGAAGTTAAGAATTTTGAAACTGAAAAACACACATTACAAAAAGATTTAGACACGA
Source organism: Promethearchaeota archaeon (assembly GCA_048938445.1). GTDB lineage: Archaea > Asgardarchaeota > Lokiarchaeia > Sigyniarchaeales > SOKP01 > FT1-020. Next base: position 18,119 of record JBHLME010000078.1, read on the forward strand.
TAAAAACAGAAAAAACCGTTCTTGAAAATAAATTAAAGGAGATGGAAGGAAAAAATTCAGAAATTCAAGAAAAATATACAAATTTAGAATCAGAAAGGGTGGAATTGCAGAAAAAAGTTAATCTTTTAGAAGAAGAGAGTGAAAAAGGTAAGAAAAAAAAAAAAGAAAAAAAAAAGAAATAAAGTGAAGTAGATGGCAGAAATAAAAAAAGTTTACATTAAAAAAGAAGCATATAGAAACATGATTACTCATGTGTTAAAATATGCGAGTAAATCATTAGATTATTGTTCTCAAGTTATTGGAGTGTGTGTGGGAAAACCAAGAGCTAATCAGAATGAGTTTGACGTTGTATGGGCATTACCTTTAACACATGGTGATTATATCGATGTTGAAGAAAATAAAGAGATAATGAATAATTTTTCTACAAATGAAGAACAAATTTGGATCAAACAAGGAAATACGGTTATAGGTTGGTATTGTTCTCATCCTAATGATGGATTAGATATAGTAGATTTAGACATAAAAAATCATCAATTTTTTCAAAAAAATTATAACTCAAATTGTTTTGTAATTGTTTTTGATCATAATGAAATGGCAATAAAAGATAATCTTGGATTTAAAATTTATTATTTAGGAGATCAAGGCTTCAATGAAATTGAACATGATGTTGAAGTCCCAAACACATTTGATTATTTTAGATGGGTAATGAAATTTGTTGAGGATTCTCAATTAAGAACTCCCGCATTAGATTTTTTTAAAGAAATTGGAGAAATTAAACCAACTAAAACAAACTTACAAGAGATACCATTAGCTCCAGAAGATCTAACTGAAGAAACTGTTGAAAAAGTATATAAAAAACTTGAACCTATTGCATCAGGTCTTCAAGAAGGTGTCGAAAAATTTTCTGAAACTTTATTGGAACCTTTACTTTCCCAGTTAGATCAATGGACAAAACAAACAGCACGAGGAACTATTCAAGGAACCCATTTACTACGAAATTCCATTAATCAAATGAAAGAGGCGATTTCTATTAGCATGTCAAAAATATCTAAGTGGTTTGAGAGTAATTTAGACGAATTAGTTGAAGATTTTAATGAAAGAATTTCTTATAATATCGATGAGAGAGTAAAAACTCAGATAGAATTATCTAAATTGGTTTCTACAGTAAAAGATGATACTTTAAATCACTTAAATGGTTTAATAAAGGAGAAAATCAATTTAATAATTAAGCAATTGGAAATAGGTGTTATAACTTTAAAGGAAAAGTCAAATGAAACATCAACAATAGGCACTTCTATAGAATCTTCCATTATTAACTTATCAGAAAAATTGGAATCCCTAAAAAATAATGCAAATTCTCTCTCTGGGGATATTATTAATGATTTAAAATCTTTTTCTAGTTCAATACAATCAAAACTGCAAGAAGAATTGGATAGACTAAATTCAAAAATTAAATCGATAAAAGAATCCAGTTCTGAACTTAATAACAAGCTCCAAAAGCTACAAGAAAATCTTAAAGATATCTCTGAATCATAATTTTCTCAATTATAATTTTATTTAGCTCAAAATCATATTTTAGCTATTTTATTTCAATATATTATAATAAAATTGATTCCAACAAAATCTTTTTAATAATGTTTAGTTAAATAAATATTATGGTTACTCAAGCAGAATATTTAATGTTAACAACAATCGCATTGATATATGAATCATTAGTAATTGCATTATTTTCGTCTGTTTTATTTTTAGGATTAAAAAAATATCAACAAAAAAAGCATAAACTTACTTTTTATTTAATCTTGATATTGGTAAATTTCACTGTTGCTGTTATTTTCTCATGGATTTCAAAATTACTCGTTCTTACTATAAGACTTGATTTTAACCATGTCCCCGAGAATTTCATAAATGAATATGATGAAACAATTCCACTTTTTTGGTTCTTATATAGGATCACTGATTTTAGAGTTAGTTTCGTGTTTGTCACATTAGCAATTTACTTTTCTTATGTCTTAAAGGTCAATTTATTTGAGAAAGGTTATAAGAAGATACAAAGAATTTTTGTTATTGTTTATTCAATATTTACAGCTGTGTTCGCATTTTTCATGTATACAAGATCTAATAAAGAATTAGGTGATTTACTAGATATGCTTGCGTTCTTCTTCTTATTTTTACTAATGTTCCTAATTTATATCCCATTTTTTTTAAGAACGTTTAAAGCATATAGAAATGTTAATGATCCGGTATTCAAAAGAGGTTTTTTAGCTCTCGCATTCATGTCAATTTCCTTTGTATTAGTATTATTCTGCTTTCTAATTGACAGGTTAATGCTTCTTAATGTACCAGGATATGAAGTGGGATTCACGGTCTTTTATTATTTAGCTTGGCTTTTTTGCGTTCTTGGAGCAATATTAGGATATGTGGGATACATCAAACCGAGAACTGCAACTTAATATAAATTTTTTTTATTTTATAGGATTTATATATTCGAACACTTGATATTATATTATGATAGACTTATTACAACGTGTTGGATACGTTTTTGAGTTAATTGTTATTATTATTGCTATTATTCTTTTAATTTTGATCTTAATAAAATATTTAACAAAAAAGCACAAATTAACGTTATATTTATTCATAATTTTTTTAAATCTCACTTTAGCGATAATTTTTTCTTGGCTTTCTAAAGTATTTTATGTACATGCTAACGATTGGGGCTTAAATTATTTATTTAATGAATCAATACCAGCTCCTGATATATTTCAAACATGGTTTATTTACAGGATAGCTGAATTTAGAATTAGTTTTGTTTTCTTCGCAATTGGAATGTACTATTCTTATATTTTAAAAGTAAAATTGTTCGAAAAAGGTTATAAAACTATTAGTAGATTATTTATGATTCTTTACTTTATTTTTACAGTGTTTTTTTCATTTTTTATATATATTAGAGGTAATATTATTCTGGATGTAATTGCATTTTTTTTAAACTTTTTATTTGTAGTTATAGTATATATTCCTCTAACATATGAAACATATCAAAGTTATAGAATTACTACTATACCAGCATATAAAAAGGGATTTTTATCTTTATCAATAATGGGAATTTTTTTTATCCTAATATTGATGTGTTTTCTCTTTGATAGAATTCTAATTTTACTTGGAGGACCTGGTTTTAGCGTCTTCTATTTTTTAGCGTGGATTTTTGCGATTTTAGGAATCTTTAGTACCTATTTGGGATATATCCAACCAAAATAAGATGAATAATTTCTCCTATATACTTTTTAAAATTCAGAGGATATTATCTCTT
>JBHLME010000079.1:0-21369 GCA_048938445.1 Promethearchaeota archaeon
TATAGAGGCGCTTTGTAAGGGATGCGGTGTGTGTGGAGCCACTTGTACTAATCAAGCAATAATAATAAAGCATTTCACAAATCCGCAAATATTATCTGAAATATATATGTTTGGAGGTAAAGAAATATAATGAGTTTTGAACCAAGAATATTAGGATTTTTATGTAATTGGTGTTCATACGCAGGAGCAGATTTAGCGGGAGTGAGCAGAATTCAATATCCTCCAAATATTAGAGTTATAAGGGTGATGTGTAGTGGAAGAGTCGATCCTATCTTTATATTTAGAGCACTTCAACTTGGAATCGATGGGGTAATTGTTATGGGTTGCCATCCAGGGGATTGTCATTATCTTGATGGGAATTATGAAGCAGAGAAGAAATTTAAAATGGTACAAAAATTTCTTGAAATCGAAAAATTTGCTAATAGAATTCGATTAGAATGGGTATCAGCATCTGAGGGAGTAAGATTCGGACAAGTAGTCACCGATTTTACTGAAACAATTAAAAATCTCGGACGTTCTCCACTCAGTGGGGATAATCCTGATACTATCTTGTTAGATAAATTAAAAGCAATGGAAAAGGCCGCTACAGGTAATAGAATGAGATCCCTTGTAGGTAGGCAAAGACTAATAACAGAAGCAGAAAATGTTTATGGTGAAATAGTACCTAAAGAAAAATTTAATAATATTCTTGATTCAGCCATTCAGGATGAGTATATTCGAGCTAGAATACTTGTATCTTTAGAAAAAGATCCCAAGTCCGTGAAAGATTTAGCTTTAGAATTAGAAGTCGATCCAAGTGAAGTTTTGGAGAATATCTTGATTTTAAAAGGGCGTGCTCAGTTGGATATGGCTGAAATAAAGGGGATTACCCCAATATATGTTAGAACATAGGAGGAATGAAAGAATGGATAAAGTTGGGTCAGTTTTAGTTGTTGGTGCTGGAATTGGAGGTTCTCAGGCTTCACTAGATTTAGGAGACGCTGGATATAAAGTCTATTTACTTGAATCCACGACAAGTATTGGTGGTGTTATGGCACAATTAGATAAGACATTCCCCACTAACGATTGTGCAATGTGTATTGTCAGCCCTAAGCTCGTTGAAACCGGTCGTCATCAAAACATTGATTTATCTATTAATACGAAAGTATTAGACGTTCAAGGTGAAGCAGGAAATTTTAAGGTAAAATTACAGAAGAAAACTCTATATGTAAACATGGATAAATGCACGGGATGTGGTGTTTGTGGTAGAGAATGCCCTGTTGAGGCTATAGATGTTTTTAATGAAGGATTAGCAAAATATAAAGCAACATCAGTAAAGTATCCTCAAGCAGTACCGCTTGTTTATGCTATTAATAAAGAATATTGCATTGGTTGTGGAATTTGTTTAGGTGTTTGTAAAGCCAAAGCAGTAGAATATGATCTAGAAGATGAGATAGAAGAACTTAATGTAGGAGCCATCATATTAGCTCCTGGTTTTGATGAATATATTCCTCCCGAAGTAAATAAATTTGGATATGGAATATTCAAAAATGTAGTCACGAGTATTGAGTTTGAACGCATTCTAAGTGCAAGTGGCCCTTATGCCGGTAAAATCTTACGTCCCTCTGATGGAGATGTTCCAGAAAAGGTTGCATTCCTTCAATGCATAGGCTCACGTGATTTTAGAGATGGTCAACCTTATTGTTCATCGGTATGTTGCATGTACACTGCAAAAGAAGCAGTAATAGCAAAAGAACACATGGATCAAGTAAATCCGACAATTTTTAGCATGGATATACGAGCCTATGGAAAAGATTTTGATAAATATATTGACCGAGCACAGGAAGAATATGGAGTTCGTTATATAAGGAGTCGCATTTCACATATAGAAGAGGATCCTAAAACTAAAGATTTAATTTTAACTTATGAAGACGAAGATGGAACAATTATAAAGGAAAATTATAATTTAGTTGTCCTTTCAGTTGGTCTTAATCCTCCTAATGATGCAAAATATCTAGGTGAGAAATTTGGTGTGGAACTAAATGAGTTTAACTTTGTCAAGACAGACCTTTTCAATCCCGTGCAGACCTCTCGACCAGGAATTTTTGCATGTGGAGCATTTACTTCTCCAAAAGACATTCCTGAAACGGTTACACAGGCTAGTGCTGCGGCAGGATGTGTTAATCAGCTCTTATATGACCAAAGGGGAACCTTAATAACTGAAAAAACCCTCCCTCCAGAGATATTCGTTGCGGGACAGCCCCCTAGGATTGGAGCATTTATATGTCATTGTGGTATAAATATTGGAGGGTACGTTGATGTTCCCGAAGTAACCAGGTATGTAAGTACACTTCCAAATGTCGTGCTAGCTGATAGAAATTTGTATACTTGTTCGGCAGACACTCAAACAATAATAAAAGATAAAATAAAAGAATATAATCTCAACCGTGTCATAGTTGCATCATGCACTCCTAGAACGCATGAACCATTATTTCAAGAAACTATAAGAGAAGCAGGATTAAATAGATACTTGTTTCAAATGGCAAATATAAGAGATCAATGTTCTTGGGTTCATATGCATGAACCAGTAGAAGCAACTCAGAAGGCAAAGGATTTAGTGAGGATGGCGGTAAATAAAGCCCGAGAAATACAACCTTTAGAAAGGATTAAATTAAGTGTTACACCCAAGGTTCTTGTTATAGGAGGTGGGATAAGTGGAATGGTTGCTGCACGAAATTTTGCTAGTCAAGAACTCGAAACCTATTTAGTTGAGAAAGAAAAAGAACTTGGTGGTCATGCTCGTCATATTTATACAACTCTAGAAGGCGCAGATGTCCAAGAATATTTATCAAATTTAATAAAAGAGATTAATTCAAACAAATTTATACATGTGTATACTCAAGCTGTAATAGAAAATATTGATGGATATATCGGAAATTTTAAAACTTCCATCATACATGGAGATAAAAAGGAACAAGTTGATTTCGAGCATGGTGCTATTATCGTTGCGACCGGTGCTGCGGAATATGAACCAAAAGAATTTTTATATAGAAAGGATGATCGAGTCATTAAACAATCTGAATTTGAAAAACTCATAAACACGACCGATGAAATCAAGAATAAAAAATCAATTGTCATGATACAATGTGTAGGTTCAAGAAATGAAGAACATCCTTATTGTAGCAAGATGTGTTGCGCTGAAGCAATAAAGAATGCAATTAAAACAAAAGAATTAAATCCTAACACTGAAATTGTTATATTATATAGAGATATTAGAACATATGGTTTTAAAGAGCTATATTATAGAAAAGCTCGAGAAGCAGGTATCGTGTTCATTAGATTTGATAAGAAAAATCCTCCTGAAATACTTGCGAAAAAAGATACTTTAGAAGTTATTGTTGAAAATCCAAAACTTGGAAAGATTTCAATTAATTCAGATATGTTGGTTTTGAGCGCGGGAATAGTTGCAAGAGGAGAAGAAAATGAAGAACTTGCCAAGATGCTAAAAGTTCCTATAAATGAAGATAACTTTTATCTGGAGGCACACGTGAAGCTACGCCCAGTTGATTTTGCAACTGAGGGAGTGTTCGTAGCGGGTCTTTCACATTGTCCAAAACCGATTGAGGATTCCATATCTCAAGCAAATGCTGCGGTTTCGAGAGCATGTACGATACTTTCAAAAGATGAGATAGAAGCAGAAGGAAAGGTTGCTAGTATTGATATTACTAGATGTAGTGGATGTGGAATGTGTGTTGAAAATTGCGCTTATAATGCTATTGAACTAATAGTGGATAGGAGATTTGGTCTGGTAGCTTCCATTAATCAAGCTTTATGTAAAGGTTGTGGAGCTTGTTCAGGAAATTGCAGATGTTCCGCAATAGACATTTTAGGTTTTACAGGGGATCAAATATATGAAATGATTACCGGGAGGGTAGGATAAATGAACGAAGCAGTTGTAGAAAAAAAAGTAGAGGAAAAAGAATGGACTCCAAAAATAATTGCTTTTTTATGTAATTGGTGTTCATATGCTGGAGCTGACTTAGCAGGAGTGAGCAGGATTCAATATCCTCCCACTATAAGGGTTGTTAGAGTCCCATGCTCTGGAAGAATTAATCCTTTTTTCATTATAAAAAGTTTGATGGATGGATGGGATGGTGTTGTCGTGTCAGGATGTCATCCAGGAGATTGTCATTATATCCGTGGAAATTTAGTAGCTAGAAGAAGATTTGCAATTCTAAAAGATCTATTAGATTTTTTTGGTATAGAACCTGAGAGGGTTCAATTTATGTGGGCTTCTGCTGCGGAAGGAGAACGTTTCGCTGTATTAATTAGAAAAGCTACGGAATTAGTGAAAAAAGTAGGACCAAATAATAAATTTGAGAAAAAATGGTGATTATATGGGAAATATACAAGGAGATAATAAAAAAATTGAACAATCCATGAGAGATGTAGCGCGTGATTTGCTTAAAAATAAAGAAGTAGATTTAATTATTGGTTATGCAAAGGGATCTGTCCCATTAAGCTCTTCTCCAGCTTTCATTACTAAAGAAGAGGACGTGGATAATTTAATTTGGAATAATTTATGCTATGTCAACTTGGCTAGATATATTGTTCCTCCAATTACAGAATTCATTAATAATGAGAATGTACCACTGAAGGTAGGAATAGTATCAAAAGGATGTGTTGGTAGGAGTTTAATTCATCTAGCTAAAGAAAATCAAGTTAATCTTGAAAACATTAAAATAATAGGCATTCCATGTAATGGAATCATTAATAGAAAAAGAATCGAAAAAGAACTAGGAGAAAAAGAAATTTTTGATATATCTGTTATTAACAATGAAATTATTGTTAAAGGAGCAGATTTTGAAAATAAATACTCATTTGATGAATATTTAAATGAACTATGTAAGACATGTAAAGTTAAATCACCACCAATGACATCACCTATGTCTGATGTTATCGCGGGAGAATCTATGGAATGCTCACAAGTTGATGATGATTTTTCTGACCTATCTCAATATGAATCAAAAACTCCTGAAGAAAGATGGCAAGTCATTGAGGATTTATTAAGCAGTTGTACGAGATGTTATGCATGTAGAGAAGCTTGTCCCATGTGCTATTGTAATCTGTGTTTTGTAGATCAGAATAAACCGATTTGGTTTGGAAAAACAACAGAAATATCAGATATCATTTCATTCCATTTGGTTAGAGCAATGCACATGGCAGGTCGCTGTGTTGCTTGTGGTGCATGTAGTAGTGTGTGCCCGATGGGAATTGATTTGAAATTAATCACGAGAAAATTGGAAAAAATCGTGAAAGAAAGATTTAACTTTACTTCTGGCTTGAATCCTGATATAATGCCCCCAATGATGACTCAAAAAATGAATGATTCAGAAGATTTCATGTTAGAAGAACATTAATATGGTGATAGAATAAATGACTGAAAAAGTTTTAAAAAAACAGGATGTAGAAAAATTACATAAAGATTTATCACGTTATTATAATTTTTTTGCACCAACAATGGAAAATGGTAATATAGTATTTAAAAAAATTACCGATCCTAAAGATATTTTTCTGGATTTTTTAAACTCTAAAGTTCCTCCAAAAGAAATACTCTTTCCAAAAATGGAAACATTATTTACTTATAAAATTAACGGAAAGGACATTGAAATCGAACCAGTAAAAAATTTAGATGAGAAAAATTTAATTTTCGGAGTGCGCCCTTGCGATGCTTATAGTTTCACTCTATTAGAAAATTTCTTTGGATATGGGAATTATAAAGATGATATATTTTTAGAAAAAAAGAAGAACACTATCATTATTGGAATGGGTTGTAATCATCCAAGACAAACCTGTTTCTGCACATCTTTAGATTATGGTGGACATCCTCATAGGAAAGAAGATGTTGATATTTTTCTCACGGATTTAGGTGATAAATATCTTGTTTGTCCAATCAGTGATACAGGAAGGGCTATCATTGACAAGTTAGCATGGTTACCTGATGCGAATAAAAAAGATTTAGCTGAAGCAGAAGACTTATTTAAAACAGTTGAAGCTTTAATGGCGCCAAAACTTGATCTTGAAGATATAGCTGAAATCCTAGAACCAAACTTTGAACATCCCCTTTGGAAGGAAATCAGTGAAAATTGTATAGGTTGCGGAACTTGTGCTTTCTTATGTCCTACATGCACCTGTTTTGATGTAGTTGATGAAAATGATCATTATAATAACCGTGGTAAGCGAATTAGACTTTGGGACACCTGTCAGTTTTGCATTTATACACGTCATACAAGTGGACATAATCCTCGCGATTCAAAAATTGAAAGATGTAGAAATAGAATTTTGCATAAATTTAGTTATTATCCAAAAAATTATGGAATGCTTGGATGTGTTGGATGTGGTCGATGTATTCAGTTATGCCCAGTTAATAATGACCTTAGGGAAATTATCGATAAAATAAATAAAATTAAGAACAATGAGAAGGAGGCAAAAGTTATTGCAGCTTAGTGCTTATATTCCTTATTTAACATCTATAAAATCCATAGTTAGTGAAAATGGAGTTAATGATATTAAAACATTTGAATTAGTGTTTAAGAATAAAGAAGATGAAGAAAAATTTGATTACATTCCAGGACAATTTGCTGAAATAAGCATGATAGGAAAAGGAGAATGCCCTATAGGAATTGCTTCCTCTCCTACTGAAAAAGGATCTATCAAATTCACTATAAAGAAAATGGGAACGGTTACCACGGCAATTCATAATGCTGAAATTGGAGACGTTGTAGGTGTGAGAGGACCATTAGGAAATGGGTGGCCCATTGAAGATTTAAAAGGTAAGAACATTATCGTGATAGGTGGAGGATTTGCCTTTTCTACATTACGGTCTCTCGTGGAATACATGATAACTGATGATAATAGAAATGATTTTAAAGAAATCACGGTAATTTATGGAAATAGAAACTGTTCAGAAATCCTCTATCAAGAGGATTTAATGAGATGGGAAAAAAGAGAAGATGTTGACGTAGCACTTACAATTGACTGCGCTGAGGAAGGTTGGGACGGAAAAGTGGGTTTTGTTGCCCCTATAGTAGAAGCCGTGAGTCCATCACCAGATAATGCTATAGCAATAGTCTGTGGTCCCCCTATAATGATCAGGACTACTGAAGCAGTATTAGAAAAATTGAACTTCAAACCGGACCAAATTTTAGAATCTTTAGAAAATCGGATGAAATGCGGAATTGGCAAGTGTGGTAGGTGTAATATAGGAGAAAAATTCGTATGCGTGGATGGTCCTGTGTTTTCTAAAGAAGAATTAAATAAAATGCCAAAAGAGTATTAAAAAGTAAGAGGGAATGTAAAGATGAGTAAATCAAAAGTAGTTGATGAAGTTCTTCCTAAATCCTTTGAAGATTTAATAAAAGAAGTACATGATAAGGGAATATGTGGAGAATGTGGAGGGTGCGTGAGTTTTTGTTCCGCTGCTGAACTGAAGGCAATAGAGATGTCAGAATCTGGACCTCCTAAATATAGTAATAAGGATAATTGTCTTCATTGTGGACTATGTTACTTGGTATGTCCTCAAACATACGTGTTAAATGAGGAGTTGAATGACCGGTTTAAATATAAAATATCGATTGGCAATCAGAAAAAAATATCATCGAGTCAAGCAACTTCCGATGAAATCCTAAAAAAAGCTACAGATGGTGGTGTGGTAACTGCAATTTTAACCTATCTTTTAGACAAAAATTATATTCAAGGAGCTCTCGTGTGTAAAGAAAAAGGTCCATTTAATAGAGTTCCCTTTTTTGCTACTACGAGAGATGATCTAATAGAGTCTGCTGGTTCTCATTTTGACTTATCTAAACAAGTAAGTGGCTTAGAACATTATGACACGTTCATACCAACCATCACGAAATTGAAAAAAGTCGTAGGGAAGGACATGATGAATATTGCTGTGGTTGGAACACCTTGTCAAATCCATTCGATACGAAAAATGCAGGAATTGAGCATACTTCCCGCACATGTTGTTAAATATACTTTAGGATTGTTTTGCAACTTTAACTTTTCTTTTGGAGAAGATGCACGCAAAAAAATGGAAGATAAATATGGCTTCTCTTTTGATGACGTCGAAAAAATGAATATTAAAGAATCCTTAACTTTAGAATTAAAAAATCAAGAAACAATCCTAATTGATTTTGATGATTTAAATGATATTGCTCGACACGCATGCTTTGCTTGTAGAGATTTTTCCAATGTATATGCAGATATCTCCTTTGGCGGATTAGGTTCCCGAGAAAAGTATACTACGACAGTAATTAGAACTGATGTGGGTGAAGAAATTTATAATAATGCGCTAAAAGAAGGTTATATTCGAGAACCTTCGGAATTAAACACTTCGGTAAAAAAATCAGAGATGTTGGCAAAAATCATAAGTTTTGGTAAAAGAAAATTTGAGCGATATAAAAAATCTTTAAGTTATAGATAAGGAAAATTTCTTACTCTTATTTTTTTATAATCTCTAATCCTTTAACTTGATAATATACTTATATATTATGAATATTAAAGTTCTAATATTAATTAACTAATATATTGCATAATATTTTATTAAGAATGATCATCTGAATTTTTATTTTCATTATTTTTACAATTGTAAATGATCAAGTAAAGACATAATGATCGAATATTATCGCCCTTTCCTGACAGTTTTTTCTATTTCAATAATATTTGAATGAAATATTATCGGAATCAAAAATTTTTTAGCTGAAAATTTCTGAAATTGATCATTGCTTTTAAATATGATGGTGTAATTCATAATTATTGGGAAAATTTTTACAAAAAAGTAATTCAATAAAAAGTGCAAAATTTGCGACTTTTAATTATTCAATTAGAATTTTAGCATAGAGGAGATAATGTAAAATGGAGGATTTGATAAAAGATTCTGATTTGGATTTAAATTTAATTAGTGAGATCTCTAAAAATGAAGAATTAAAGTCAATTTTAAGTTGTTTTGAATGTGGTATGTGTACATCGAGCTGTCCTATTGGGGAACACTTTTTATTAAATCCCCATCAAATCACTCGATTAGCAGCTTTTGGTGCAAAAAAACAGGTTCTGGATGAACAAATTCTTCGATTTTGCTTAACTTGTAGGACCTGCCAGGAATATTGTCCGCAGGACGTGAATTTCATTGAATTCATAAGATTAGCAAGAAGTCTTCTAATAAACGAGGGAATTAAATATGATGAAACACATGATGGTATCTTAACTCTAATCTCTGAAATACAAGCAAAAAGTCATTTAGGCTTTGAAATTGCATCCGATATTATTCCAGATGGTTATGAAATATTAAAAAAAGGAAAAATTGCATATTTTTATGGTTGTTTACCACTATTGGATATGCTTTTTTGTAATTACAGTATAAACCTCTTAGAAATTGCCCAAAATGGCATGAAAATTTTAAGCGAAGTTCTCGAATATCCACCAATACTTATAGATAATGTAAAATGTTGCGGTCACGATGCTCTTTGGAAGGGTCATCATGAAACTTTCAGGAAACTAGCTGAACATAACGTGAGTGAAATTAACAAGCGAGGTATAGAGACTATTGTAACAACTTGTGCCGAATGTTACCGCACATTAAAAATAGATTATCCGAAATACATTAAAAACGTTAATTTTAATGTTATTCATCTTTCTGAGCTAATTGCTGGTAAGATTACCAACAACCAATTAACTTTTTCAGAAACTCAAGATTTAAAAGTCACATATCACGATCCTTGCAGATTAGGAAGACACATGAAAGTATACTCCCCTCCGAGAATAATACTTAACCATATGAAAAATAATGGTGTTACATTTACCGAAATGGAAAGATCCCATGAAAATTCCCCTTGTTGCGGAGTCAGTTGTTTTATTAATTGTAACGATCTTTCCAAGGCATTACAAGCAGATAGATTATCTGAAGCTCAAGATGTAGCAAAATTATTAGTTACTACTTGTCCAAAATGTCAGATTCATTATAGTTGTATGATAAACGAAAAAAAAGAAAAACCTTCAGATGAAATAACTTTGAAAATTTCTGATTTAACAAATTTGATTGCACAAATGGGAGTAGTAAAAATAAAACGAAAAGAGGAAAAAGAAAAGAACCTGAAGAAAAAAGAGAAGGAAAAAAAAATTGTCATGCCTATTAATGCATGAAGGAGGAATGATCATAAAATTAAATACTAAAAATAGAAAAGCTCTCGTTAGAAACAAGAAAATAAATATTATTCTAACGAATTGAAATTTACCAGAAATTAAAAATTTATTTTGTTGCTAAACCAAGTTTAGCAACTGGAAGAAAATAAATAAGAATTAATAAAGTGTAAAAAAAAATGGTGCCTAAAAAGGAAAAAAAGGAGATTATTAGAGTTGGAGTATTTGTTTGTCATTGTGGAACAAATATAGGTGGATTATTAGATTGTAAGGCTCTTGCAGAATATGCAAGAACTTTACCAAATGTTGCATATAGCGAAGACAATTTATATACCTGTGCAGAGACAGGTTTGACGAGTATTAAAAAAGCGATTAAGGACTATGATTTAAATCGAATAGTTGTAGCTTCTTGTACACCTAGAACCCATGAACCTTTATTTAGAGAATGCATTTCAGAAGCAGGGCTTAATCCATATCTCTTTAATTTGGTTAACATTCGAGAACAATGTTCTTGGGTTCACATAGGAGATCCTGATGAAGCTTTTGATAAAGCTTTAGATTTAATTTCGATGGGTGTAGCTAAGGCTATAAAACTAGAACCTCTAAAAATGATTACGATTGATATTAACAACGCTGCTTTAATAATCGGTGGAGGTGTTTCTGGAATGACTGCAGCCCTTAATTTGAATAATCAAGGTTTTCAAACATATTTAGTTGAAAAGGAAGAAATTTTGGGGGGTAGATTGAATACACTATATCAATTATTTCCTCATAATATTAAAGCTTCAGATTTTGTTGAAGAAATCAAATCTAAAGTGAATAATGCTAAAAAGATTACAGTATTTACAGAGGCTCAAGTTATGAATGTTAATGGATTCGTAGGAAATTATCAAATAGAAATTCAACAGAATGGTAGGATAATTGATTTAACGGTTGGTGCAATAATAGTAGCTATTGGTGCGTCACTTCTTGATCCCAAAAATCTCTATAAATACGATGGTGTAAAAATAATTACACAATATGAACTTGAATCTAAATTGAAAGAGAAAAAGATGCTTCCGAACAATATCGTGATGATACAGTGCGCAGGTTCCCGGAATGAAGATATACCTTATTGTGCAAATGTATGTTGCATGACTGCGTTAAAAAATGCCTTGATTATTAAAGAAAAGAATCCAAGTGCCAATATAGTAATATTATTCCGAGATTTATATACACCTGGAAAATATGAAGAATATTATAGAAGAGCAAGAGAAAATGACATTCTCTTCATTAGATACAATGAAAATAGATTGCCAAAAGTTAATAAGAAAAAAATTTTAGCATTTAACGAGTACATGGGAGACAACCTAACTGTTCCTTATGATTTATTAGTATTATCAACGCCTTTAATAGCTAATAACGACAATAAGGAACTTGCTCAGGTTTTGAAAGTTCCATTAGAAGCCAATAATTTCTTTTTAGAAGCTCACGTTAAGTTACAACCTATTGACTTTTCAACAGATGGAATTTTTATATGTGGATCTGCAAAATGGCCTGTGGATGTTTCAGAATCTATAACACAAGGTTATGCTGCAGCCTCTAGGGCTAGTACAATAATATCAAAAGATGAAATGAAAATTTCTGGTGCAATCGCGGAAATCGACGAGGAACAATGTATTGGTTGTGGTGATTGCCGAGATCTCTGTGTATATAATGCTATCGATATTGTTGAAAATGCTATTGAATTTAAAGCAATTCGGGATGCAATAGTTCCATCTATGAGTTTTCTCAGGTATAAGTCAAAAGTAAATCCCGCAATGTGTAAAGGATGTGGTGTATGCGTGGGAGTTTGTCCAGTTGGAGCTTTATCCTTGAAAAATTTTACAAATGAACAATTAGATGTTATGCTTGAATCATACTTGCCATAATGAGGTGTATTAAGATAGAACAAGTTCAAGAGGTTTATAAACCCAAAATTATTACCTTTTTGTGCAACTGGTGTGGTTATGCTGGTGCAGATTTTGCAGGAGTAAGCCGTTATCAATATCCTCCATCCATAAGAGTAATAAGAGTATTATGCTCCGGAAGAATTCAACCTGCTTTAATACTTAATGCTTTTAATCGTGGAAGTGATGGTGTCTTGATATGTGGATGTCATATAGGGGATTGTCATTATATTTCAGGTAATGAAAAAGCAGAAGAGCGAGTTAAAAAAACCAAGAAATTGCTAGAACTCTTAAGAATTGATCCAAAAAGGCTTAGATTGGAATGGATTTCTGCATCAGAGGGAATAAAATTTGCTGAAGTTGTAAGAAAGTTTACTAATCAGCTCATACAAATGGGACCGCTTGAGAATGAAATCTAGGATGTGATAATCTTATGATACAAAGTTCAACTTATGAAAATCAAGTTTTAGTAATTGGTGGAGGTGTGGCTGGAATATCTGCCGCTTTAGATCTTGCAGATCAAGGTCATATTGTTTACTTAGTAGAAAAATCCCCTTCAATTGGTGGTAAAATGGCTCAATTAGACAAAACGTTTCCAACATTAGATTGTTCAATATGTATCTTAGCTCCAAAAATGGTAGAATGCGCACGCCACCCTCGAATAAAGCTTTTAACATATTCAGAAGTTAAAAGTGTTAATCCAATTTATGATGGATCTGCTTTTAAAGTAAAAATACTACTTAAGCCGCGATATATAGATCAGACAAAATGTACCTCCTGTGGAACTTGCGCACAAAAATGTCCTTATAAAAAATTTCCTTCTGAATATGAACAAGGGTTGAGCAAAAGAGGTGCAGCTTACATACCTTTTCTTCAAGCCGTTCCAGCTGTTTATCTTGTTGATGAGGAAAACTGTACTTATTTTAAAAATGGTACTTGTAAGGTTTGTGAAAAATTTTGTCCGACTCATGCAGTAGATTTCGAGCAAAAACCACGAGAGATTGAAATTGAGGTAGCCTCCGTTATAGTTGCTACTGGTTTTGACCTCATGGATGTTAGCTCATTAAAAAGATATGGATATGGAAAATATCCCAATGTAGTCGTTTCATTGGAGTATGAACGCATAATGTGCGCATCAGGACCAAGTAAGGGAGAAATAATTCGCCCTTTTGATAATAAACATCCTCATAAAATAGGATTGATTCTATGTGTAGGATCACGAAATATTGGTTTAAAACCTTATTGTTCTAAATTTTGTTGCATGTATGCTACAAAGGAGGCAATAATGACTATGGAACACCATCCAGATGCGGAAATTTTGGTATTTTATAATGACCTGCGGACAATAGGGAAGAATCATGAGGAGTTTATTGAAAGAGCCAAATTAGATTATAATGTTAAGTATGTTAAAGGATTACCCAATAAAATATATGAGCATCCAGAAACTAAGGATTTAATAATAAGACATACGGATTTTGAGACAGGAAAAGTTAGATTTGACACTGTTGATATGGTGGTTTTATTTCCCGCAGTTATACCTAGCAAAGGAGCAAAGGAATTAAACAAGATACTAAGTGTAGAAATGGATGAATATGGTTTCATAAAACCATATAATTTAGTAAATAATATTGAAACAAGTGTTCCTGGGATTTATTCATGTGGTTGTGCCCATGGACCAGAAGATATATCTACTTCTGTTGCTGAGGCAAGCGGAGCAGCAAGTAGAGCGTCAAGCAGAACTTCATTGCTTACGGTAGAATCTATTGAAGAAAAGATTGTTGAAAAAGAGGTGTTATTAGGAGATCCCCCTCGAATTGGGGTATTTATTTGTCATTGTGGTTCAAATATTGCGGGTTTTGTAGATGTAGAAAAAATAGCTAATGAAATTGAATCCGTTCCAAATGTGGTTTATGTAGAAAGGAACTTGTATACTTGTTCTGAAGAATCTCAAAATAGTATTCAAGCCGCAATTGAAAAATATGATTTGAATAGAGTAATAATTGCAGCATGTACTCCAAGAACACACCTCCCCCTCTTTCAAGCAACCTGTCATAAAGTAGGTCTAAATACTTACCTCGTTTTATTCGCAAGCATTAGAGAATTGGTTAGTTGGGTTCACATGACTGAACCTGAAAAAGCAACTCAAAAAGCAAAAGAACAAATCCTTATGACTATTGCAAAATCCCGGCTTGTAGAGCCATTACAAGATATAGAAGTTAAAGTATTACCCGCTTCATTGGTTATTGGAGGAGGGATCGCAGGAATGACCGCTTCATTAGCTATAGCAAAAAAAGGATTTAAAGTATATCTAGTTGAGCAGGAAAGTATTTTGGGTGGATTCACTAGATACTTGCACCAGATTAATCCAGATGGCCTAACACCTGATCAAGTGTTAAGTCCAATCATTCAAGCAATAAAAACTACCACTAATATTGAAGTTCTTACATCTTCAAGAGTTAAGGCAGTGAGTGGTTCAATAGGGGATTTTCTAGTTATTGTAGAAAATAATGGAATAGAGCAAGAAATTGAAGTGGGCACCATTATCGTTGCCGTGGGAGGCCAAGAATTTAAACCACATGGATATTTCCATTATAAGAAGGAAAAGAATGTCTACACTAATTTGGAATTCGAAAATTTAATTGCAAATGATCAATTACATGAAGAAGAAAAAATAATATTCATTCAATGTGTTGGATCTCGGGAAATCGATGGTAGAACTTATTGTTCACTGACTTGCTGCGCTGAATCAATTAAAAATGCATTAATTACTAAAAAGCGCCATCCAAATTCTCAAATTTTCATTTTATACCGAGATATTAGAGTTACTTATGAACAAGAAATTGAATATAAAAAGGCTAGAGAATGCGGGATTAATTTCATTCAATATAACATGAAGTATCCTCCGCTCTTAGGAAAAAATAATGGTAGGTTTATATTACGAGTCTTTGATGTTTTAACGAGAATGACATTCGAATTATCTTTAAGTAAGGTTGTCCTCGCAACACCCCTAATAGCTTGGGAACAAAATAAGAAGTTATCAGAAATGCTAAAAGTACCCTTGGATAAAAATGGCTTCTTTTTTGAAGCCCATCCTAAATTAAGACCAGTTGATTTCGCGACTGATGGAATATTTGTATGTGGAACTGCTCAAAGTCCAAAAAATATTAATGAATCTATAAGCCAAGCTTTGGGGGCAGCATCTCGAGCATTAATTCCCTTAATGAATAGTAAAGCATCAGTTGAAGGTGCTACATCAAGTCTTCCTGAATTCAATAAAGAATTATGCACAGGATGTGAAGTCTGTATCGCTGTATGTCCTTATAAGGCGATTAACAAGAATGAAATGGATGAAATTGAAATAAATCAAGTACTTTGTAAAGGTTGTGGAGTATGTGGAGCTACTTGTACTAATCAAGCTCTTGTAATAAAACATTTTACAGATCAGCAAATTCTTTCTCAAATTGATTCATGTATTCTAAGATAGATATAATTAGCATTGATGAAATAATCTAAGAGGCAAAGAGAGAGTAAAAATGAAATAAAATAAGAAAAGCAGATCAATATTTTTGACTTTCTCGAGTCATCAACCAAGATGAAAATAATTGACTTATTTGAAGTAAAAATGCTCTATCATCGAGGTTACCACTTTTTAATCCTTCTAATAGGTCTGCAATTGTATTAGTATTGTTCGAATGAAAGATTTTTAAATTATTAGATTCAATTATGCCTTCTAATATAGTTAAAAAGTCCTTCCATTCAAAAATTTGGCTTTTTTTAATTTCAAGAGGTTTTTGGGCAAATTCTAATTTTTTAACTTTAAATAATTGATTCTTGATGTGAAATTCTTTCACGTAAACATATATTTTCTCACAGAAGCTATCAAAATTGTCTACATCATAATCAATCCCTGGAGTACTTGAAAGGCCAATCGAAGCAAGATCTTGCCAAGTCACGTCATTTCCCCTTAATGGCAAGATAGGAACGTTATATTTGCGAGATAGTTCAAGCTCATGAGAACAATCTATGGAGTTAAATACAGATTTTTGGGTGCCTAAGAAAAATACATAATCACTAATGGGAACGTTCTTATCCATAAATTTATCAATATTCCCAGATAGATCTTGTTCGCACAATAATACATCATATATTTCTGGTTTAGATTCAAGATAATCGCCTAAATCTGCCAATAGGTAACTTTCATAATCAATAACGGCGTGCGAGATAAAAATTGACATACATGAACGTTGTTTAAAGTAATCTCGAAGAGTATCTAAATCACGTTGAATCAGAGTTTTTTCATCATCACCAAGTGGATTATCATCCAATTTGAGTTCGGTAAGTGTCTTGAGAGGCCACAGGACATATGGAAGAGAGGTGAATTTGTTTTTTGTTAGAGTCAACTGTTTTAATTTCATATGACCCATACTTTTAGGAAGATTCAATAAATGATTTTCATCTAAGTTAAGATATTCTAATTTTTCGAGCTTGGCAATAGAAGAGGGTATGCTTGTAAGGTTATTGGATCGAAGATTTAATATATTAAGAGATTGCAAATTACCTATTTCTTCTGGTAGGGCTTGTAAGGTATTTTTATTTAAGTTTAATTGCTCTAATTTTGCTAGATTACCAAATTGGGAAGGTAATAAAGATAAGTTGTTCTCTTCCAGATTTAATCTTTTCAATCCTTTTAAACCACCAATTTCTTGCGGTAGAGAGTTAATATTATTTTTTTGTAAATTAAGTTCTTCCAAGGTTTCTAATTTACTGATGCTTTTCGGGAGAGTTTTGAGATTTGTTTTCGTTATTGTCAAGATTCTCATGGTGGTTAACTCACCGAAAGATAGAGGAAGCGATTCTAAAGGGGCATTCTCAATGTGAAAATTAGTAGCTTTTTTAATGCCCATTAATGTGTCTGGGAAGGCTTCGAGCTTACTATCTCGAATGCTTAAATGAGACAACGATTCTAAATTTCCAAAAGATTGGGGTAAAGAAGTAAAATTATTTCTATCTAAACTAAGGTTGAATAATTTCTTTAAATTTCCAAGCGATTCAGGTAAAAAATTCAATTGATTTTCCCCTAAATCTAAAACGTTCAATTCTGTTAAATTACCTATAGATTGAGGAATCTCTTTTAGGGAGTTGCGATTAAGGCGTAAATCTTTTAAAGAAGATAGATTTCCAATAGCATTTGGTAAAGATTCGAGCTGATTTTGGGCTAAATCTAATTTCTTTAACTTAATGAAACTATAAATAGATTCTGGAACTGCTATTAATCCAATGTTTTTTGCGTTCATAATCTCTATCTCCGTGAGATCTCCAATTGAAACGGGTAATTTTAGTATTGAATTTTCTGACAAGTCAAGTTCAACGATTCCTTTTAGGTTCCCAAATGATGTTGGAAGATTTTTTATTCGATTTTTATTGAGCAAGAGTTTTTTTAGCTTGGATAAATTAGTGAGATCTTCATGGAAATCAGAAATTCTATTATTACTGACATCTAATTCAATTAAATCTGCACATTCGGCAAGTACTGGAGATAAATTTTCGATTTTATTATCTTGTAGATGTAAAATCTTAAGCTTTTTAAGATTTAATATCCAATTGGGAATTGTTCTTAAGTCATTATTATCAAGGATTAGCTTTTCAAGGTTGATAAAATTCGAAAAATACATTGGAAGTTCTTTTAAGAGATTTACTCGCAGGGTGAGTTCTTTTAAAGCCGTACAGTTGGCAAGACTATCAGGTAAATCAACAATCTGATTCTGGGAAACATTTAGAGTTTCTAAATTGGTTAATTCACCGATGGAATGAGGTAATGTTTTAAAATCATTTCCATATAAAAAGAGAGCCTTGATTTTTTTACATTTTCCAATAGATTCAGGTAATTCCGTTAAATGAGCTCTCGTCACTTCAATACGAGATACGTTATTATTTTCAACTATAAAGCAACGCGAATTCCAACTCGATCCCATGAGTTGTTCTAATTCCTCGAGAAATTGCACTTCTTCTAAGGGAAGCAAGTGACCCATGTATTCCTTACTCATATCTAGCACCTCCTTCATTAGAATTTTTTAGAGCGGAATAAAGAGAAAAAACTTGCATTAAAAATAGACCATCAGCCCCAATCTTTGCGTTTTGCGTTTGATTTCGAGCAATTAATAAAGCACTCTTGTTATTTTCAAAAAATTCTTTTAATTGAGGCGAATGAATCATCCGCATCATTTCATTTTTAAATAATGTAAAACTTGTTGTACCTTCATCTTCGACCATACCCTTCAATATGAGATCTTTCTTATTTTTAAATACATCATGAGAACGTTTGAATTGCAGGATATAATTATATACCCCTTGACAAAATCCATCAAAATCGTCAGGTTTAAATTCATGTCCTAACTCTCGGCTAAGCCCTACGACATCCATTTCGGCCCATCCTATATCAAGTCCCTTTAATGGAACGATATCAATGCCTTTTTCTCTAGCATTCGTGATTATCATAATAGATTTCTCGGATTGTAGGGATCGAGATGTTGCTAAAAACAAAATTAAATCCGTTGAGTCTAGATTTTCATTCTCATCAGGTAAAATACCAAAAATTTCGCTTTGCATTTTTAAAAATTTCATTAAATCTTGTATTCGATGGGATTCGGCATCCTCTTCATCATATAAGATCATTACTGAAATGGAGGCTCTTTGACGACAATAATCCAATATTGCAGGAGCATCCATTAATGCTATTTCTTTTTCATCAGGTGAGAATGGATTACCATCCAATTTTAAGGTTTTGAGTGAAGCCATTGGCCATATAAAATAGGGTAACGAGGAGAGATGGTTATTGGAAAGTTGAAGGGTAGTTAATTTCAGATTGATCAAGCTTTCGGGTAATTTAGTCAATTGATTATTTCCCAACCAAAGAGTATTTAAAGAAGTTAATGACCCAATAGATTCCGGTAATTCGGCTATAAAATTAGAATTTAATAGAAACCACTGTATTGAGGTTAATCCACCAATGCATTCGGGTATCATCGTGATTTTATTAAAAGATAAGTCTAATTGCTTTAAAGAAGAAAGGTTACAAAGAGAATTAGGGATAGAGATTATTTCATTCACTCTTAGATTTAGTGAATCTAAATTTGAAAAAGTTCCAATTGAATTTGGAATTTTGATTAAATGATTATTTTCAAAAGAGGCTTTTGTTAGATTTTTGAGTTGTCCAAATTTTTCAGGTAAAGTCTCAAGTTCATTTTTTTCACAATCAAGTTCTTTAAGACTTAAAAGGTCGCAAAAAGAATCAGGCAGTCTTTCTAACTTGTTTTCTTTCAAGTTTAAATATTCTAATGAGGTCAATGTTCCAAACGAAGGGGGCAGAGCAATAAGTTGGTTATTTGTCAAGACAATTTCTTTTAAAGATTTTAAGCCTCCCAAAGAATCGGGTAATTTTTCCAATTGGTTCCATTGAAGGTTAAAATTTTTTAGGGAAGAGAGGTTTCCAAAGCTTGAGGGTAACTTTTCAATTGCACAAGTTTGAGCGTCTAAAGACACTAAATTATTAAGATTACCGATGTTTTCGGGTAAAGTTTTGATCTTGTTCCAAGAAACAGAAAAAGATTTTAGGTTTTGAAGGTTTCCTATGCTTTCAGGTAATTCTTCGATCTCGTTTTGCTGTAATTGAAGCACTTGTAACTTACCTAAGGATCCTATCGTGCTTGGTAATGTTTTAAGATGGCATTTTATTATAGTAAGATTTTTTAAATTGTCCAAAGCCCCTAGTGAATCGGGTAGTGAAGCAATTTCTTCATTTTCAAGACAAAGCCCTATAATTCTATTTTTCATGCTTATATACCCAAAATTAGCCATGGCCGGAACCTGATCACTATCTTGGCTAAAAGTTTCCTTAATTTGCTTTCGTTGTTGGATCTGCTGTTTTATTTGCTGGGTCATTTGTTTAGCAAGTTGTTTAGCTCTATCACCATCAAGTTCCATCATTTGCTTCATTTGAATGACTGTTGGATGATTTTCTCCTAGAGTAGATATGATGTTATCAAGTTGTGCTTTCATTTGAGCTTTATACTCTGGTGTCGCCATTGAAAGATAGTAATTTTCATAGTATTGCTCCATTTCTTCCATTGACATTTGTTCCAGTTGTTTCCATTGAGCATCTTGAGCCGTTTGAGCACTATTAGCCTGGTTCAATGATTTATCTCTATTCTCAATGCAAGGAATGGATTTTCCAAGCTTTTTTTCTAATTCTTCAAGAAAACTAGCTTCTTTATTGATTAAAGAATTGCCATTATAATCTTTTAATTCTTCCAAGTGATAATCTCAATCCTCTTTTTTCTTCTATAATTAGAATTTTATTTCAATATTTAAAATAAATTAAATTTCAATCTCATTTTCAAACTTTCATTTTTAAGTGAATATTAAATAAAATTCATTTTTTTTAAATATGAAAATTTCTATAATAGTGATCTAATAATGTCGTTTAGAAATTTTTATATATTTGTTTTTTTCAGATAATAACAAAAATAAAGGTAAAATTACGAAATAATTTAAAACTAATGGAGATAGTTTCTTTCCATTTGAAACCTTTATTGTTTAAATGGTATGATAAGATAAACATTTCTAACAAGAACAATTCCAAACCATTTCCCGAATCTCAGATTGAGATCATAATAAATTTTAGTAGTAATTATTTTATTAAAATTATTGATTATCCAATTATATCTCCAATATATTTATTATTTTCTATAACAATATTTTGGTAAATCATACTTTTTTATCGTCAGAAATCAACAATAATTTTTTCATTTAAAATGATCCATTTTTAACACAATTTTAAGCGACGTGAGCTCAAAATTTAAAAAAAAATGTGTCAAATTCTTTCTTTAGATTTTTAAAAAAAAAAAATCCATAATCTGTATAGATTTTTATTTATAAATCTATTGCTTAAATGGGTGTTTATTATATAGGAATTGAAAAAATTTATAAATACAAAATTTATATTTGTTATAATTAAATTGTTTAAAAATGTATCAAAAAAAAACAATTTATATAGATAAACTTTCTTATAATATTTACACTGAAAAAATAATTTACAAAAAAATATAAAAAAAAGGCTGAGTAAAATGGCAGAAGAAGAAAGCTTTTTAAATGCTAAAGCACTTGTAGTAGATAACGGTACAGGTATCAGCAAGAATGGATTCGCTGGTGAGGATCAACCACGATCTGTATTTCCAACACTCATCGGATATCCAAAATACGAAAGTAT
>JBHLME010000201.1:0-5089 GCA_048938445.1 Promethearchaeota archaeon
TAATCCTTGGATTCATCATCTATGGTTGGGTAGGTCAAAATGGTGGAAATCTCATCTTAATATCATTTATCTTAATGCTCTTGGAAAAGTAATCATTTTATTATTCAATTTATTTTTTTATCATTTTTTTATGCGTAAAAATACCTACATATTACTTCTTTATTAATTAGTTTTAAAAGCATGATATTGTTATATCATCATTGAAATATTTTTAAATAGAAATTTTCAACAAAAAAGTAAGTAAAAAGTTATTAGATTGTTTTCATGTTAATAAAATTACTAAAATTATGAGAATTCATCATAATGCTTAAATATGTGACATTCTAATAATTTTTTATTTTACTTTAAAATAAAATAAATTTAATAAAAAATAATTAAAATAAAATGTTTAGTTGAATTAAAAATGGGAGAAACAGTATCAAAAAGTAAGTTAGAACTAACCGCACCAAAAATAATAGCCTTAATATCCATTTTAATAGTCTTTAGAGAAGGTATTGCTTTTTTTTGGGCGGGATATGGTTTGTCAGGAACAAATCCTGCACAAGCAGCGGCATTAATTGGAATCGGATTACTCGAAGCATTGGTAATGGCGGGTATACTTTTAATTGCCTTACTTGCAACTATTGTTGATATAAAAATACAAATCCTAAAGAAACTATATAATGGGATAATTTTATTAATAGTTGGTATTCTGGTATTAATAATTGAACTTTGGGGAAGTAGTTTTATTCTAATAGATCCTAGAATAAATTTAACTGGATCTACTGTACTACAGGGTGCTTTGCAATCAGGTGTATTGCTTGGATCAATGTTAGTGATTGCTGCGGCTTTATGTGAAATTCTCGCGAAAAAAAAAGAGGTAAGTGCTTCCTTGATCGTGGTTATAATGGCAATTATCTGGCTTTTTATAGATTCGGTGGTTTTATTCATATCCGTCGGTAATTTACTACCTACAGAACCTCTTATTACCAACTATATTTATTATGGTGTGCTTGGAATAATTATTGTAATTTACTTGATTTTTATCATGCAAAACAAGCTAAACGTAAAGTATATCAAATTACCATATGATTGGTGGATGCTTTTAATTCTTGGATTTATAGCATTCATTTGGATTCATCCTTTTGGAGTTGCTATTCCAATTGGTGGTACTTTACTAATGATAGGTTTCATATTAAAAGTTCAAGAATAAAATAATTCTTTTTTTTTTTTATTTTTAATATTTATAGAAGAATTAATATATACAAACTTCTATATTTAGATAATTCATTTAAGAAATATTGGATTATAATAATCTAATATATTGAAATGAAAAAGTGATGAATAATGGGTGAAACTAGTAGAGTAGGTATTTCCGCATCAAAAGTTGTCGCGCTCATTGGAACTTTATTTCTTCTATGGGAATCTTATGTGGCTATTTTATTTCAAGAACTTGTTCCTGTACTTCTTGGTATATTAGGAATTGTCTTAGCGATAATTCTCTTTATATCTTTAAATATTTTTGAAACAACAAGAGTTAACATTCCATATGAACCTTGGGTGCCATTGATTATAGGGATCATTATAGCTTTATTGTTCTATTACAACCTAAGAGTTTATCTCGGAGGTTCATTGATTATTATTTCGGGGATCTTAGAAGTGTTATCAGAAAAACAGAAATACAGCTCATCAAAAGTTGTTGCGGTAATAGGTGCATTTTGGGCAATAATTTGTGAAGGTATACTGAATGGAATTCTTACTGGTGCTGCTGTAGCAATATTTTGGGGTGTAATTAAAATTGCTTTAGGGGTAATCTTATTATTAACTATGCAAACAAAGATTAATATTCATATACCTTATTCTTGGTGGGTAGTTCTTATTATCGGTTTCATTATTTTTATGTTTCCAATAGGATTTGGTAGTTACGCTGGTATAATAATTTTAGTTGCGTTTATCTTGATGCTAATGGCATATTAAACCCTAAAAATTATTTTTTTTCCTTAATTAAATAATTTAATAGGTTCATTTTTTTATACT
Organism: Promethearchaeota archaeon; assembly: GCA_048938445.1. Taxonomy (GTDB): domain Archaea; phylum Asgardarchaeota; class Lokiarchaeia; order Sigyniarchaeales; family SOKP01; genus FT1-020. The sequence continues at coordinate 2,017 of JBHLME010000201.1, forward strand.
TAAAGAAGGGAATTCTTCACTAAGCTTTTAATTCTAAGATTTATTTAAAAAATTAGTGAAAAGAAAATGGAAAGAACAGAGAAACAATTTAATAAAGCGAAAGAACAGTTAAATAAAGCTGATTTACTTTTTAAAAATAAGCACTATAGAAAATCTAGTAAAGTATATAATGATGCAGCTGGTTCATTTTTAAAAATATTCGAATTTAAATTTGCAAAAGATTGTTTTGTCAAGGCAGCAAAAGCGTATGAGATTGACCATCAATATCCTAGTGTATTAATCTCTCTAAGAAATGCAGGTAATATTTGCATCTATTATGATGATTTTATGGAAGCCCATAAATACTTCAATAATGCCCTTAAATACATACCTTATTTAAACAAGGAAAAAGAAAAAGATTTTTATCGACTTTTATTTGCTTCTCTTTCATATTTATGCTATTTAATTGTCGGCAACCAGGAACAAGGAGTAGATATAATAAAAAGAGTAAGGAAAAAGGTTGATGCAGAAATATTCAAAGAAAACTCTTTAATTCGCCTTGTTAAAGATTTAACCGTTGCAGTTCGTAAAAAAAATGAGAATTATTTACAAAAAATTGAAAGAGAATCTGGAGATTATAAATTCACTGAAGCTGAAACCGTGCTTGTAAAAAAAGCATTAGTTACAGCAAAATCTCAAATTGCTATCAAGAGTCAATTAATACTTGATAAAGATGAGTATTTAACACGAGATTTAATAAATCTAAATCTGTTAATAAATACAATACCTATTAAGGGAATTTCAAACCATCCATTTTATGATCTTGAAATCGAGGATTTAAAAATAACTAAATTCGATATTAGATTATCAAATAACTTGACTATCCAAGATAAACCTACATTGCCCATTATATTAAAACCTGGAGAAGAAAAACAACTTGGTCTTGTCTTTAAACCTAATTTTCAAGTTGATGATACCTTTATCGGACCTATTATTATGACTTGGACGATAAATGATAAATATATTTTTCCACTTGAATCCGATATCATTCAAGTAAAATTAGTATCACCCCCAATTACCTTGAATGCTTCAACAAAAATTTTAAGAACTCCATTAGTTGATAAGACCTTTCCAATGGAAATTTTAATTGAAAATAAGAGTGAGGGAGAAGCATCAGAGATTAATATTGATTTAGAATTTCCAAAACAGTTAAAAGTGATGAGAGGTACTATAACAAAGCAAATCTATTCTCTCCGAATGAATGAGAATATAAAATGGGAGCTTCAAATCAAACCATTTGAAGCAGGAGAGTATATTCTTAAAATAATTGTTAAATTCAAGGATCCTGAGCAAAATGAAATTGAAGAAACCCATGAATATCCAGTTTCAATAAAATTATAAATTCAATTTCTCATATTATAAGTACCATAAAATAAATTGTGGAAAAATGAAATGAAATTAAAAGTTAAAGAGTTAAATTTTGAAACAGGAAACATGTTAGTTATTGTTTTAAACTCAAAAGATGCTGCACAATTAGGACAAAAAGCAGGTGAAAGGGTAATGCTAAAGAGCTCTAAATCAAAAATTAATAAACCCTTGATTGCGATATTAGACATTTCATATACGGATTCAATAATTGCACCTGGAGAAATAGGTATATTTTTAGATACGCTAAAAAATTTTGAAAATCTTGAGAACCTCGATGAAATCTCAGTTGTACCCGCTCAAACTCCAGATTCATTTGCTTATATCCAAAAAAAAATAAAAGGGCAAAAATTGACTAGTGATGAGATTAATAGTGTAATTAATGATGCTGTTTCGGGACATTTATCCCAAATCGAATTGGCTTCATTCATAACAGGAGTTTCTATCAACGGAATGGATGATTATGAAATGACCGCGTTAACATTAGCTGAAACGAGAACTGGTGAATTTTTTAATTTTGGTCCAGATGTATTTGATAAACATTCAACAGGAGGTGTCCCAGGAAATAAAGTTTCGTTAATAATTGTGCCTATTATCGCAGCTGCAGGTCTGATGATTCCAAAAACGTCCACACGAGCAATAACGAGTCCTTCTGGAACTGCTGATACAATGGAAGTCCTAGCACCGATCAAATTTGATTCAGAAGAACTAAAAAATTTAATATCAAAAGAAAAAGCATGTATTGTATGGGGGGGTTCTCTTGACATATCTCCTGCAGATAATATTCTCATTGAAATTGAACGACCACTGCATATGGACCCTGTTGGATTAATGATCCCCTCCATCCTTACGAAAAAACTTAGCATGGGCGTTAAAAACTTAGTATTAGATATTCCTTGTGGTCCAGGAACTAAGTTTCCTACTCCTGATGACGGAAGAAAGTTTGCTATATTTTTCAAGGAAATTGCTAAAAGTGTTGGAATTAATTCAGAATGTGCTTTAACATTAGCGCATCAACCTATCGGACATTGTGTCGGTCCTGCATTAGAAGCTAAAGAAGCATTAACTTTACTAATGGATTATTCAGCAGGACCAAATTCTTTAATTGAAAAATCAACAGACTTAGCAGGCATTCTTTTAGAAATGGGTGGTAAAGCCCAAAAAGGAAAGGGCCAAGATTTGGCTAAAGAGATTTTACGTTCAGGAAAAGCATACTTAAAAATGAAACAGATTATTAAGGCTCAAGGAGGAGACCCGGAAATAAAACCGGAAGATATCAAATTAGGTAGCTATGAAAAGGAATTTTATGCAATTAAAGCAGGACACATTACTGAAGTAAACAATTCAATTATAAACCAAATTGCAAAATCGGCGGGTTGTCCTCATTCTAAAACTTCTGGTGTCGAAGTCTATAAAAAACAAGGGGCAAGGATTAAGGAGGGAGAACTAATTTTTAAAATATACTCTGACAGCGAAAACAAGTTAAAAAAGGCTGAAAAAATTTATAATAAAACAGGTGGTCCTATAATCCTTGGTGGTATGATGATAGAGAGAATATAGCATACAATATTCGTGCTAATTATTTTTAAAGTATTTTAAATGTGTGTTTTAAAAAGTTCATTGAATTAATGTTAAAGATTATTAAACACTTTAACGAATATAATAAAAA
>JBHLME010000202.1:0-5062 GCA_048938445.1 Promethearchaeota archaeon
AAAAAATATAAAATTAAAACAAAAGTAATAATAGCATGTTCAAGTGCGGAATTTGGTACAACTACAGAATTAAATCGCCCATTAAAGGAAAATGACCCATTATTTGCAGTCCATCCTTATGGAATTAGTAAAATCGCAGCAGAACTTCTTGCCCGTCAATATTATTTGAATTTTGGAATCGAAGTAGTTATTCTTAGATTATTTATTCAAACAGGACCACGGAAAGTTAAAGATGCGAGTTCTGATTTTGTCTCAAAAATAGCAAAAATTGAATTAGGATTATCCGAACCTGTAATTGAAGTAGGAAATTTAGAAACTTTTAGAGATATAACGGGAATAAAAGATACAATCCAAGCAATATGGCTAGTCACTATAAAAGGAAAACTTGGAGAGCCTTATAATGTTTGTTCTGGTAGAAAAGTAAGTATTCGTGAAATTTTAAATAAAATTCTAAGTTTTTCTTCAAAGGAAATTATTGTTAAAGAAAATATACCAAAAAAGTTGAGAAAAACTGATGAGAGTACTATATTAGGAGACAATTCAAAAATCAAAAATGAATTAGGTTTTAAGATAACTCAAACTATTGATGATATTTTAAAAGATATGTTTGATTATTGGATCGATTATTATAAAAAAGAAAAAAATTAAGATTGTAACACTTCAATTAGAAGATCTATTTTTTTATGTTTTATTTTAAAGGAAAATGGTTTTCCTTTATTTTCTTTACCGATTTTTTCACAACCAGTCTCTTCTTTCAAATTTTCAATAAAATCTCCTAATTCCTTCTCGAGGTCAAAATCATTTTTAACATTTATAATTATTTTTTCTTTAAATCGCGACAAATTTAATTTTTTTCGAATATTTTGAATGTTTCTAATAAATTCTCGAGCAAAACCTTCAAGTAGCAATTCTTTATTCATTTCTGTATTAATTAATATTGTACCATAATTTAAAACTTTTAATCCAAAAGGATTTTTAGCCTTTTGCTCTATTTGAAAGTGTTCTTTCATAATTTCAAATTCATTCTTCTTGATTTTTACTTTAAATTTGCCTTTAATGACATACTGTTTAAGATCATCTAAGTCCATTGATTTCAAATATTTTTCTACTTCCACACGATTTGCTTTGAAATCTCTTCCAATTGTTCCTTTATTTAAAATTAGTTCTTCAGTATAAAACGACTTTGCCTTTTTTTGATCAATGAAATCAAGTTTTTTGACATTAAGTTCAGATTTTATTAATGATCCAAATTTTTTAACAATGTTTTCTTGTTTTTTATCCTTAAAATATAATAAGTATTCTTTTATTGGTTGCCTAGTTTTTATTTTCACTTGCTCTCTTAAAGCACGCAAATCTTGAGTTATGTTAATTAAAAAATCCATTTCTTGTAAAGCATTCTGATTAATTAAATCGTCATTTACTATTGGAAAATCCATTAAATGTACAGATTTCACATTTTTCATATATTCATAACTTTTTTGCATTTCTAAAAAGACTCTTTCTGATAAAAACGGTACAAACGGCGCTATTAGTCGATTTAATATGTCAAAAATGTAATGTACTATATCATATATATTTTGATCTCTATCAAGAAATCTCTTTCTCGCCAATCTTAAATACCAATTACTTAAATGATTAATTACAAAATTTTGAATTGCATCTGCAGCCTTAAAAATCAAATAATCATCAAGAAGAGCTTTAACTTCTTTAGCTAACGAATTAATCCTAGCAATTACCCATTTATCTATTGGATCTTCTAATTTTTTAGGTTCAAATTCTAAGTCCGGCTTGATTTGATAATTCTTTAAGTTATTTAAAACTAATAAAAAAGAATTCCAATATTTCTCAATAAATTGAGAAATAGCATATTTAACATTATCTATGCTTAATCGCTTTTCTTTATGAGGAGGTCCAGAAACATAATAAAGCCACCTTAAAGCGTCTGATCCCTGTAAATTGAAAATTGTCCATGGATCAATAGTATTACCTAAACTTTTACTCATCTTTCGGCCTTCCCCATCAAGCACAATCCCATTAACAACTACATTATTAAATGCGTTGTGACCAAACACTACAGTTGCTATTGCATGTAGCGTGTAAAACCAACCTCTTGTTTGATCCATACCCTCAGCAATAAAAGCTACTGGATAGACATCATCTCTTTCTACAAGATTTTTATTTTCAAAAGGATAATGATATTGAGCGAAAGGAGCAGCACCAGAATCATACCAAACATCAATCACTTCTGGTGTTCGCTTCATATCAATCTTACATTTCGGGCAAGGAATAATAACATCATCAATCATAGGTTTATGGTAATCTTCTAGAACTTTATTACCTTTAGACATATTTTTCAACTCTTCATAAGAGCCAATACTTAGCATATGATTACATTCTTTATTAGAACATATCCAAATGGGTAATGGAGTACCCCAAAATCTTTCACGAGATATTGCCCAGTCTCTTACATTATCTAAGAAGTTTCCAAATCGGCCAATACCTATAGAGTTAGGAACCCAGTTGACTTTATCATTGGTTTCTAATAAATCATCCCTAAATCGAGACATGGCAATAAACCAAGATTCTCTGGCATAATATAATAATGCTCGATGACATCTCCAACAGAAAGGATAATCGTGAGCATAATCTTTTGTGTCAAATAACTTGTTCATTCTTTTTAATTCATTAACAACCCACTTATCAGTATCCCATACTCCTTCCTTTCCAACATCTTCTATATGAATTTTAAAGTATTTACCTGAAAGTGGAGGTATAGAATTGTCGAAATACCCCTTTTCATCAATGGGTTGTATAAAAGGAAGTTCAAATTCTTGCCCGACATTGAAATCGTCTTCACCAAATGCTGGCGCAATATGTACAAAACCAGTTGAAATATTATCAGATGTAGGTTCAGTATTTACAAAATCTCCAGTTATAACGATAAAACCATTTTCTTCTGATAAACGTTCAAAATATGGAAATAAAGGTTCATATTTTTCGTATAGTAAATCCAAACCAAAAAATTCTCTAATTCTCTTATAATTTCCTTCTCCTAATACTCCATCTACAAGAGAAGTAGCAATAATCAATTTTTCTCCCTTATATTCAACAAGAGAATAGCGACTATCGGAATTTGCAGCAATAGCGATATTACTTAAAAGAGTCCAAGGAGTTGTAGTCCAAGCAACTATTTTAGCACCCTCGAATTTGGGATCTACAAGTTTAAATGTAATATATATAGACTCCTCAGTAATATTTTCGTATCCTAGGGAAATTTCATGAGATGATAAAGGAGTTTCACAGCGAGGACAAAAGGGTACAACTTTTCTACCTTTATAGATTAAACCTCTATTAAACATATTTTTTAAGGACCACCATATTGACTCGATGAAATAATTTTCGCAAGTAATATATGGATTTTTCATATCTAACCAAAAAGCCATTCTTTTCGTTAATTCTTCCCATTCATTTATATGCCTAAAAACACTTTCACGGCATTTTTTATTAAATTTGTCAATACCATAATCAAGAATCTCTTTCTTAGTTTTTAGGCCGAGCTCTTTTTCAATTTCAATTTCTACTGGCAATCCATGAGTATCCCACCCAGCTTTTCTAGGAATCCAATATCCTTCCATAAATTTGAAACGTAAGATTATGTCCTTGATCGATCGCGCATACACATGGTGAACACCAGGTAAACCATTAGCTGTTGGTGGTCCTTCCGTAAATTCATATCTGCCAAGATGTTTTTTAGCATCAAGTACCAATTTTATAATATTGATTGAATCCCAGTATTCAAGAATACTTTCTTCTTCTTTTGGTAAAGACATATTATATCTTAATAATAAATTCAATTTCTAATGCTTATAGCTCGATTATATAAAATATAAAAAAAGATTTATTAAGAATTTTATTAAAAAACTTTGAAATCCGATTTATATTAGCTAATATTTTTAAGGATCTATACTATTAATTTCCAATGTATAGAATTTAAAAAAGAAATTATAATAGTAAGGTTTATAATTTTTTTTTTCCTTATCGCTGTTTAAGGAATAAATATATTCCTTTTTCAACTTCGAAGATTTTTAAAAATTTCAAAAAATAGATAAGAAGGGGTTTTAAAAATCTTATTTCTCTAATGAAGGCAATTCTATTATGTAATGGAATATTTATTATCTCAAATCCTGCTAAAAATGCCATTTTTTTTACTGATTTTTCAATATAACAATTTATATGTTCAAGTGGACTCACTGCATTAAGAGAATCCTTACTCCTTTTAGGCGCCTTCCAATTCATTATTTTTAACCTTCTCTTAATGTCTCTACAATTTGGGACGCTAATTTTTATTAATCCATTAGGTTTCAACGATTTCTTCAAATAGATAAGAGTTTCAATGGGCTTTGGAATATGTTCAAAAACTCTTTCTGTATTAATAAAATCAAATTTATGATTTGGAATTTCATCCCAATTAATTATTTTTATACCAAGGGATTTTGCGTGTTTAATTTTCAAATCTGATAGTTCTATTCCAAATGAATTACATCCGAATGCTTTTGCCATTAGGCACCAAGCCCCCCATCCAAATCCAAAATCAAAAAAATTTAATTCTTTTGGTTTTTTATTGAAATAAGAAATCATCATCATTATTTCACGAGCCAAATTTGAGGCGTGTGTTAGATTATCCCCAATTTCTTTTCTTTTACGAGATAGTTCTGGATCAATCCATTCCTCATATAATTTTTTTATTAAGAAATCATTTGGAATTTCTTTTTGGTAAATCAACCCACAATCCTTGCATTCCATTAAAATATATTCAGCATCTTCTAAATATTGAAATTCAATTCGACCTTGAGGATTATAAAAGGACTCAAGATAATCTTTAATTGGAGATTTTAGAAATTCACATGAATATAATTCATTATTATTTGTTGAATTACAAGCAGGGCAAGATTCAATAGAAATAAAATAAGAATTATTCATAATGATAATGTATTAAAATAATCATTTACTGAATATAATTACTTATAAAATGATTCTATAAATTTATTGTTTGATTTTTTAT
>JBHLME010000080.1:0-21185 GCA_048938445.1 Promethearchaeota archaeon
CACCATCTCTTTACCGGGATGGCACATGATTTATTTCAATTCAACAGATAATATGGGATTTATAGAAGCATCAAATGAACTAAATGTTAAACCGGAGATATTGGTAATTCAACCCATTAACGGGAATTCGGTACCAATTATAGATGCTTTAGATGAACATTCACGAGGTAATGATCCAATCTCAATCATCGAACATGGTAATTATGAAACCTCCACAATTGAAACAACATTAGGAAGCACGAGACCTATATATGCTGTTAAAAAATATATAAAATGGCGAGAAGATGGTGGTCGAATAAGTGGAACTCGAGTTATTAATAATGAATTGCTCAAATATAGAAATAAAGTTCTAAAGTTTCTAATTGAAGCAGGAATTTATCCCAATGAGGAACTGGGTTTACATTATTATGAATTAGAAAAAAGTGGATTTATAGCTTTTACTGGAACATTCAATTCTATCGATATAATTGAATCTGAAAATATTGTAATAAACTTTACAGGTAGATACATAGATCCTACATCAACATTCCCTAAAACTGCAACTCCTCACATTTTATTTGATCCATTAAAAGGAATTGATGAATTATTAAAAGTATTAGAATTGGATTAAAATTACCTCATAACAAGAATTTTTATTAAAAAACCTCAATTTATTTAATTTAAGAATAGAATATTTTTTTATTATAATTAAATAGTTCTTGGTTAATTAATTGGTAAAAGTCTCTGAAATATTTGAAAATTCTCCTGGAAAAAAAGTATTAATGTCTGGAAATGAAGCATTTGCTCGAGGTATTTATGAGTCGGGTGTGAGATTTGCTGCTAACTATCCTGGAACACCTTTAAGTGAAGTTGGAGATTATTTAAAATATCTATCAGAAACTTCGGAAGAATTTACGTTTGATTATGCCTTGAACGAGAAAGTAGCTCTTGAATCTTGTATTGGTGCTAGTTGGGCAGGAGTTAGAACCGTTGTAATGTTCAAGCATGTGGGATTGAATGTTGCTGCTGATCCATTACATACATTTCCTTACTCTGGAACAAATGGAGGAATGATCATCCTATGTGGAGGAGACCCAGGTATTCTATCATCAACTAATGCCCAAGATAATAGGTTGTATTCTCTTCATACAAAGATTCCAATTATCGAACCATCTACCGTTCAAGAATGCAAGGATTTTATTAAAGAGGGATTAATGATATCTGAAGAATATAATGTTCCTCTATATATTCACGTGACTACTCGGTTATGTCATAGTGAGGGTATTGTTACCTATGGTAAAATAGAAAAACCACAAAAAGTAGGATATTTCAAAAAAAATCCGAATCGTTTTGTCAATACTTTATGGAAAGCTCAAGCAAACCAAGAAGATTACTTTCAGAGAATAAAAAAAATTAACCAAAATAAAACTCTCTTTGCATCATTAATAAAGGAAAAAAAAGAAGGAACAGATAGTAACATTGGAATATTAACAAGTGGTATTTGTTATAGTCATGTCGTGCAAGCATGCAATAAATTAAAAATACAACCTCCAATCCTCAAGTTAGGATTAATATATCCAATTAATAAGGATTATATTCATGATTTTGTGGATAATAATAAGCTTAAAAAGCTATTAGTCGTTGAGGAATTAGAGCCCTTTATTGAAAACTATATAATCCATATTATTAATAAATATCATAAAAACCTTAGAGAACTTGAAATCTTAGGTAAAGACTTTTTACCTCGTACCGGTGAATTAAATACTGAAATCATTATCAAGTTTTTTTCAAATAATTTTGATATTAAAAATAAAAGCTTATTGGACAATATATATAAAAAAGAAAGGATCTTAAAAGAAATTTTACCTGAACTACCAATAAGAGAACCTACATTTTGCCCAGGTTGTCCTTATCGTCCAGTTTTTTATAAGTTAAGAAAAGTAACTGACAAAATTACTAAAGAATTAGGAACTGAATTCATTTATGGAGGAGATATTGGATGTTATACTCTTGCAGAAGTATATCCTTACGAAATGATGGATTGGGTAATATGTATGGGTGCAGGAATAGGTATTGCAAATGGAATGTCTCATGTAATAGATTCAAAAAAGCAGAAACTCATAACTTTTATTGGAGATAGTACCTTCTTCCATACTGGTATTCAACCTCTCTTAAATGCCATAAAGAATGAAATCGATATAACCATTATCATCTTTAATAATGATTGGACAGCAATGACGGGACATCAAGAACATTTAGCAACTCCAAGGAACTTTATAAAGCATTTTGGATCAAAATCACATATAGATAAAAAAGGACTGAATCTTGTCGCTTTCCTTGAAAGTTTGTCATTGGATAATTTAATAATTACTGAAGCGTATAATCTTGAGAAGCTTGAGAGGATTTTTTCAAATATTTTAACTAAAAATGGAACAAATATAATAGTCATTAGAGAAGAATGTGCCTTGGAGAAAAAAAGAAGGTCAAGAAGGCAAATCCAAGATATTAGAAATAAGAAAAGTGAAACATACTATACCATTTCAGAATCATGCGTTAAATGTAATGAATGTATTGAGATATTGGGGTGTCCAGCAATAAATGCTGAATATGTGAATATAGCGAAAGATAAAAATAATGAAATTGTGAAAGAATTAAGGTATTATATTGATGAATCACGATGTATTCCTGATATATGTCCAGGAGTATGCAAATTTACTTGCCCCAACAATTTGATTCGAAAAACAATCATAAATCCTCAATTAGATGAAAAAAAAAGAAAAAAATAAAAAAAAATAGCTATAATTTTTCAGCTCTAAATACTGTCACAGGAGTCGTGTATTTAATCTTTGAGAATCCTGCATCTGTTAACCATTGTGTCATATCTTCTTTTTTAAAAGAACCATAAGCACCTTCAAAAACTCTAATAAGAACGCTTAAATATGGATTTACGCGCGGAATAAACACATTCGTTCCAAAAAAGATCCCTCCAGGACGCAAGACTCGATACACTTCCTTGATAGCTTTCTTAGGATCCGTCCAATGTAAAACCTGCGATATGTATACATAATCGAAGAATTCATCTTCATATGGTATTTCACTAATGCTTCCAAACTGAAATTTAGGAAATAATGTTTTATATTCCATTATTTCTTCTCTCGATAAAATCTTATGATGAGCAGCAATGCGATCAAATTCTTCTGTACCTATTCTAATGAAATCGGTATTGTAATCTATCGCATGTATTTGTAACTTACTATTTGGGTGTACATGCCCCTCTTTATAGTAGTATAACCAAATTGCTGATGTTCCAATGCCCATTCCACATCCTCCATCAAGGAATGTTCCAGGTTTTTCGAGTACTTCTGGAGTATATATAAATGCTGCTCGTCGAATTGCTTCATAAGCTTGATTTGCTAACCAATCATCCCAATTAAATAAATTAAAAGCCCCTGAAAATTCAAGATACTTGCCTCTCAAGCGATCTGGGAGTCCATCTGCATAATCTAAGAAGATTTCAACAATAGATTCATCAAAACCCTTTGGGATTTCAACACCATTAGAATTTAGTGGTTTAAGAAGTTGATATCTGCCATCATTCATTTGCACCATCGTTTTATCACTTTCCAATGCATTTAAAAGGGTTAGCATATAGTCCTTGTCAGTATAAGAAAAATGTTCCATAATCTCTTCTACTGTTCTTGGAACTACTAAAAAATCATTCCAAGCTTCATTTACAAGAACCCTAACTACGGTATCCCTATAAAAGACGTTAATTCCCTTAAGTTGCTTTTTAGCTTTCCCAACCTTAAAAATTTCCCTCCAGGCGTTTATTGCTTTTGAAATAATTACTCACCTCAAATTTTATTTTACATTTTTTTAAACTTAATCATTCTAATAGTTTTCTTCTATTAACAAAATCAATTAATTCTATAAATTCTCCTAGATCTTCATAGTCTTCGATTTTCCTCAGAAATTCAATTAAGCTATTGTCTTGATAGAAAAATGAAAGAATAATTGATTTTTCAATTGAAAATTCTGAACCCAATCTATTAATAATCCTGTCTATTCTTTCTTTAAATCTTATTTGTATTTTGGAATATAATAGATCATCAGAAATCAATCGTGTTATAAGGGGTATTTTAGATTTTGAAATAGGATCTTCGTTAAAAAAATCATTTAACATCAAGAGACGAGGGCTATTGGAAATTAAATTCCCTTCAAATAATGCTTTGCCTATAAATTCTTCTAAAACAGGGTTTAACCACTGTAAATTGAGTTCATTTTTTAAATTTATACAAATCACATTAGAGTGTGAAACCCATAAATGAAAAGTCTTATCTGCTATTGAAATTGTCAAATAGGGTGGAATTTCTGAATAGATACTATTTGCTTCCATAATTTTTTTAAATAACAGATTCACTAATTCAATAGAATTTAATAATGGTGTTCGTACCAATTCATAGATCCAATGATCAAATATGTTAAAAATGATGAAGACGTTAAACGTTTGGTGGGATTCAATTGCAATTCGCTCTTGCTCTGAATAATTAAAGAATTTTTGAGTTCCATCTTGTTTATTACCATAATTTTCTAATTTTACGATATATGAATTTAGAAAATCATAGAGATCTCCATGATCATCTACAAGAACATTATTGACATGTAATTCATTTCTATAGTAATGTGCTACCTTATAAGAACTTAGATCTTTCCCTAAAAATTTTTTATGAGGATCTTTTTTAAGATATGAACTTTCATCATTAATGTTTAACTCTATTTTAGAGTTGCATAATTGGCAATTAAAATGCGTTACTTTAATTATTTGATCCATTAGTTCGAAATCTACTTTTTGATATCCACGAACCTTAAAGTCTTTATCTAAGAAAATTTGAAAATGATGATCACAGATAGTATCCTTAGGAATGGATATCGTAGTAAGACCTGATTTTTTTAGAATATTTGATGGAACGTGTATATCTTTTTTAAAGTTGCATGTTGGACATGTTACTGGCACAGTTTGGCTAATTAGTTCATTTCCATCAATTAAAAAGAGATTTTCTACCATTTTTTATCACATCTTTATGTTTTTAATATTGTTAGCTTTTTCTTAATGAGATTAGTTATGATCTCTTAGCTACTTAATTAATCCCCTAAATAATAATCTTATAACTATAGATATAATGTAACTAATTCATATTTAAACTTTTCCCTTTTTTCACGGGACAAAATAGAAAAGTTACATTAATGTTATAAAATCATGTTTAAGCATTAAATTTCATTATTAAATGATTTTTATGCTTATCATTTAGAAAAAAAAATAGATATTTAAATCAATTTAATCATTAATGTAATTTGAAAAAAAAGAAAATAAAAATTATATGAATAATATTAGGAAATTTAAAAAAATTTCTGCCAAATTTTTAAAAATTTTAAATTACTTAATAGTTTTATAATAGATAATCCAATAAATAAAAAATTCAGTAGAAAATTGAGATTTAATAAGACTTGGAAAGTATACTTTCATAAGTTATGGATAATTATAAATATATAATATTAAAATGGTGATGATTGATAGGAGATATATATAATATACTCATAACCGGAGTTGGAGGGCAAGGGGTAGTATTACTCGGTAAAATCTTGAGAGAATATGGCATGAAATCTCCATTGATAAAAAATGTCGTTGGTACCGAAACTAGGGGTGTTTCGCAGAGAGAATTTAGATGAATATATTATAAATTCCTGCATAGAAGGCTCCGTTTCAGCAACGGCACGATATTTGATAGATGGAAGGTTATATTCGTTGGAACAAGATTACGAAATTGAAGATTTAATATCTCCAACAATTCCAATTAATGATTCTCACTTGGTCTTAGGTCTTGAACCTTTAGAAACCATCAGAAACATTAAATATATTTCTGAACAGACAGTTGTAATATTAAACACACATCGAAATTTTCCTAGAAATGTAATAATAGGTTCAGAGAAGGAAAAAAAATATCCCTCAAATGCAGAAATTCTGGAGAAACTAGATGAATTAGCAAGAAGAGTCATATCAATGAATTTTAATGAATTATCTAATACAAAATTCAACAATCCTATTTATGCTAACAGCATTATTTTAGGAGCAGGTGTTAAAGAATTCAAAGAAATTTTTGATAAAAAAATGATAATTAACTTGTTAAAAGAATTTTTCAAGGATTCAAAAGAAAATATTGAAGCATTTGAATTAGGATATAAATTAATTGATTCATCATAACATCTCTTTAGATTAAATTTTTGTTAACAGAAACATCAAGATAAAAATATAATGATTTTTGAACTAATATTATTTATATTTCTTGCTTGAATTTTACATATATAGGGAGCGTGTAAAATGAAGGACCAACAACTTAAGGTATTTAAGATCTTATATTCGGGAGAAATTGAGGAAGTAATAAATACTAAACTAATAGATTTATTTTCTTTATTAAATGTGCTGGCTTTTTATTCACAAGAGAAAAAGAAGTTATATATATGGGTTGGTTCACATGCTTCAAGAACAATTAAAAATTATATCGTTAAATTGCGTCAAATTTTCACGAATGATTATCCTGAATATCGAGTGTTGAGATACATTACCATAGAATCTAAAGCTGAGCCTTTCGAATTTTTTGAAAATACAGGTATTTCAAAACGATCACTTCAAAAAAAGATTTATAGTGAAGAATCAAAATATGAAGAACATGAAAATGTAATTAACCAAATTAAAGATTTAAAAGATAAAGCAGATACGTATTTTGAGATGGAAAATTATGAACAAGCGATAATTATATCCAAAGAAATAATCAATAAAGCAAAAGAAATAAATGAAAAATTATTGATCCGTGACCAAATAGAATTTATTTCAGAAGCAGAAGCACGGGCTAAAGCAAAGGTTGCATTAAATGATATTAGAATGGAGAAAAAAATATTAAAAAATAAATTTGAGAATATACGACAGAGTTCAGATATAATTAATATTTATAATGAGGCATGCATTTTTGAGCAGAAATATTTGGAATATTTAGATTTAACAGCACTTTCTGATGCAAAAGCCTTAATAAATAATATTAAATATTCTTATAAAACTTTTAATGATGAATATGAAAAGTTAGAAAATTTTAACGCATTCCTAGAAGATATAAATGTTTTAAGATTTAAAGCCAAAGAGGCTCTAAAGCAACGTGAATTCCAAGAATCAATAAAAAAATTTAAAGAAATTTTAATAATCTTGAATAATCGTAATTAATAGAGATGCAAAATAATGAGTGAACAAATAGAACGAATAATGAAGAAGTTTAAGGAGATTTTTATTATAAGGAATGAAGATGTTAAAAATTATTTAATCAAATATTATTATGAATTATTTAATAATCAAAAAGTTAAAAAAGTTGAGAGAATTGATGCCACTCGCATGATAAAGACATTAGGATTTAGAAAAAACTTGTCTTCATGGAAAAATTCTTATGATAATTTAGTAGTAAGTACATGTGTTAAAATCAAAGGAGAAAAAAAGCGATATAACTATAAATTTTACTTTATTGAAGAGAAATTAAGCTCAGAGTTAGTAGAACAAATAGAAGACATTATGATGGATGTAAATAACTTAAAAGAGCGGTTTGAGTTCTCTGAAGCATTTAAAAAAATAAAAAGTGCTGAAGATCTAATTAAAAAAAAAAAGGATGCTCATTTTGATAAAGTACTAAAAAATCTAAAATCTGAAGTAATGAAAGCCGAAAAAGACTATAAGAGCGCTTTAAAGGAAATTAGTATATTCGAAAATGAATTTCAAAAACATGAATTAGAAAACGATTTTAAAGCAGCCTTGAAAAAAGCTGAAAAAATTATTCATCGTGCCAGAAGTATAAAAAATAGGGAAAAGGAGAAACAATATACTAAAAAAAATATTGAATTGAAACAAAAATATGAATTAGATCTATTAGAAAGAATTAAGAATTTAGAAGAGCAAGCAGAAATTTTCAAAAATGAATCACGTTATAGAGAAACTCTAGTATGTTATGAGGATCTAATCGATTTTCTACGTAAAAATGAAAAGAATGATTTAATTGATAAATATTTAAAAAAAATTAAAGAAATTCAGCTTGAAAAGGAAGAAACTGAGAAGATTGAAGAATTAAATAGTATCAAAGATCAAATTGCTGAATTAGAAATTAATATCATGTTAAACTACGATGCAGGTAATCATGGGGTGGTTATCACTCAATGTAATGAAATAATCGATTTATTCCAAAAAATTGAAGAAATAGATTTAAAGGACAAATACACCGAGCTTTTGAAAGAAGTGCAGCAAAAAGTTGCTGAAATGACCGCACGAGAAGAAGAGATTAACCTTCGAAAGAGGAGAACAGAGGAAGCACTCCAAAAGTATGAGGAAATGTTATCTAATAGGGAAAAAGAACAAAAGAATCTCATTAAGAAAGCAAAAGAAGTTGAACACATGATAGAAATACAAGAAGATGTAATACCCCTAATTGAAGAGTTTACTATAAATGATATCTTAGGAGATTTATCAGATGATATTCAACAACAATTCGAGCAACTTGGGAGTTTATTAAATGAACATCGTGTTAATGTAAAAACTAATATTTCTAATAAAGGAATTATAATAAGGTCTTCAGGGGAAGTAATTGAACTTGAAAAGGATATTAATGCAAATAAAATACAAAATGATGAAAGAGAAGTAATGTATGATGTTCAAATCAAGTTAGAAAATTATTTTGATGATGTTATTGAAGAAGCAATCTTAACAGACTTAATTCCTTATAATTTTGAAATAGTAGATATAAAAGCAAATAAAGGAGAAAACGAAGAATTACCTAAAAAGATGCTTACCAATGAGGGATTAGAAGTAATATGGAATTTTAAGAAAATTCAACCAAAAGAAAAAATAGAGATAATTTATGATTTACGTCATAGAATTTCACGTACAATAATTTTCCTGCTTAAAAATCAGTTAAAAATAATAAAAACCCACTTAAATATTGAAGACTCAATTCCTAGAATGGAAGGTTTTCATGAAGTGAACATACCTTTTAATAATCCTGGACCTAAACAAATAAAAGGATTAATTGTTGAGGATATCATTCCTCTTTATTATATTCATAATATCAAAGAACCTAAATCTTATATCCCTTATATAAATCAATCACATCAAGGAGATTTAATCAAATGGAATGTTGGTGAAATGAATGTTAATAGCATCAACTACCACTATAAACTTTTAGAGATTTTCAAATTTGAAGAATTGAAAATATTAATTGATAACTTGGATGAAACTGCTTTTAACAATTTAAAAAATAATGATAGAGTTGGGTCAATTGAGAAATATAATGAAATATTAGGCTTATTAAATCAATATTTTAACTAATATTCTCACTAACTATATTTTACGATCTAAATAATTAACTTTAAACGATTCTAAATTACCATCCTTCACATAGATCTCTCTATAAGCTCCTGCAGTTTTAAGATCCTTTAGACTTCCTAAACCTAATGCAGGTGTCTGAACGACAAATGGACCATTGTTTTTTATCTCATCAGAATTAGTATATAATTCAGAATAAATATCATGAAATATGGCTGCAGGATTTTCAATTTTTTTTAATATGAAAGGAGGAGCATCAAATACTTTAGTTGTCTTTCCTTCAGGATCTTTTAATTTAAACTCCTTGAGTTTATGCGTGTGTCCTGATAATACAAGAACGCAATAATCTTTACAAAATTTAATTAATTTTTCCCAGTTAGTAGAAATTGTTCCATACTTCACGTTAAATTTTCCATCAATTCGTGCTTTCAAGGGATTTTTTTCCAGTTTTTTGATAAAAGACTCTTTAAAATCACTAATCTTTACAAATATATCTTTTTTTCCAAGCATTTTTCCAAGTCTTTTTACTATGCTCCGTTTTTGACCTGTATTTATTGGGGGGCCATGTACAAAAAGAAAAATATTATGTTCAGGATCATATTGATTGTTAATGATGTTTTCTAAGTAATTAATTTGACGACTTGATAGCCCTGTAACTGAGGGATGTCCTGCTAACAAATCTCTTATATTTTTGAAAGAATCTGCACCACTATTTAAGAATATAAAAATATTTCTTCCTAATTTAATCGAAAAGTCCAAGGAGGGATTAATTTCAGACCAATATCCTTTCAATGCATTATAGCTCTTTGTAATTGCATCAATAGGAGATGCAGATAATATTTCATTAAGTGACAATGCTTCAAAAGCATTCAAACCCATTTTCTTATACATCCCCCCCCAATTTAAATCATACCCTGCGATTCGAAAATCATGATTTCCTAAAGTTGTAAATATAGGACATAAAAGCTCTTCATTTTTAGAGATAGCACGAAATTTTGGATTATTTTTTAATGGATAATTCGTGATGATATCTTTAAATACTTGCCAATTAGTATTTTCATATTGAAAATTAGCTGTTTTTATATTTGTTTTATTAGATTTACTTATTAAGGTAAAATCGATTAAATCACCGGTTAATACAATGAAATCTAATTCATTTTGATATATTTTTTTGTTCATGATTTTTATGAATTTTCGGAATTGATTGTTAGGATTAATAAGACGTTTAATTAGAGGTTTTTTTAATGCGGGTCGTTCCTTTTTTAAAAAATTTTTATTTTTCCTGAATTTTTTGATTTTCTTCTCTAATTCTTGTTTTTTAATTTTTCGGGACCAATTTTTTATTATTTCATAGAGCCTATCATTTCTTGCAGCTAAATGCAGATCGGTAGCATGGATGACGTTAAAATTATCCCAATTATTTTTTGAGATAACGATGGCGTGATAATTTATCCTTTTTTTTCCCTGGTGAATATCAAACATTACAAAATTCCTTATTTTAAGAAATTCAATGACTTCTTTAGTTAATTCAAAATCAAGCGTAGCTTTATAAAAAAATGACAATCCCTCGAATGCATCATGTTTTATTAAATAATTTTGCGGGGAAATATATTCATTCTCAAGATACATAGGTTCATTGATTGGTATTATAGATGTAGATTCTACATCATAAACAACGGGTATTATTGGATCTCCTCGAATTGGTCGGGGTTTGAGTTTACTAATCCCTTTATGTTTATTAACATCTCTTTCAATTTTCTTCTCTCTTCTTATGAATTTTAAGATTCTTTGTTTTATCCCATGCCACTTTTTCTTTTTTTCTTTTTCTTTTTTCTTTAGAATGGACTTGAGCTTCCATTTATATTCAATAATAGGGAGTAAATGAATATTATTTTTAATTGAAGTTCGGAAATTTTTTAGATCTTCTATATTACTAGCAAACAATACTCTTGCTTGAAAAGATCTTTGCTTTAATTTTGGTTTAATGTTTAAGATTAAAGGATGCCCTAAATTTGGATTGATTAATATTGATCGTTTAGATCTTATTTGTTGATTATCTAGACTGTTCAATTATCATTTAGCTCTTTTTATATTTAATTTTACCAATTTTATTATTATTTTAATTTATCACGATAACAAAAGAACTAGGATTTAAAAATATAATCCAATCCAGACTTATTTATGACAATTAATTTTATTATAGTTGATTAAAAGAAAAATTAATTAATCACTAGACAAGTTCACAAAAATAACATTATCTCCCCTAATTATTACGGTCCCTAATTGTTCATGTTCTTCTCTAATATTCCCCTCTTCATCTTGATATTCAAAAATTTGGGAGGTATCCTCTAAAAACAAGTTCAAATGTTCATCAAAACCAGATAATTTCCCTCGAAATAATCGGTTCCTCTTAATTTTTATTAAAATCGTCTTATTAACTGAATTTTTCAGGTAATCGATTGGTCTATTCGGTCTATTTTGTTGACGTCGTTCCATTTTTAAAAAAACACATGTACTTAGTAATTTAAAAAATAATATTTATAATTAAATACTTAATAGAGTCTAATTAAAATCTTTTGATTTATTACTTTTAATATAAATATAGATTATCTTAATAAAATCATATAACAAAAATGTCTAAAGACACGATAACAAAAACAGTTACCTGCTGTGTTAAGAACTGTCAAAAGGAGGTTCCAATTGATCAGGCCATTGTCATTGATAATCAATATTTTTGTGGAATCTGTGGTGTTGCTTATTATAGAAGTGCTTTAAATCTATGAGTTTTTATCTTATAAGTCAATCAAATAAAGCATTACTAAACTAATTTTAAGGAAAAATAATTTTGATGTCTTTAGATTATTATGAATTATTTTGAATTCAGGAGTCAAAAAAATCAACGTAATGATTTATGGTATTCATTTATCCTTAAAATAATAAAATTTATAGACATACATGTATAAATTTCAAATTATGATTTCAATTAATTTAACATAATAACAAAAAAGAATTGATGAGAAATGGTAGAACGAGAGAGAGATATGAATGACATTTTTGAATTAATAACAAAAATACTGAGAGCTAGTCTGAAATCTCAAAATAATTTAGAAAAGTTTTTTCAAAAGATAGTTAAAATTGGTAGTCAATATACCAATGCAAATACATGTGTTTGCTTTTTACTTCAAGAACCAAATGAAATAGAAGGGGAGCTTCTTAAAATATATGCGGCATCAGGCGAAGATGGAGATGCTCTCAAAAACATTGGAGCAAATTATTATATCCCTAAAAAAAATAGAGTACCCTTTATTAATCCAGGAGAAGGTGAGAATAAGGTTCTAAAATATGTCAAAGACTTTCTCATAATTAAGGAAGGTTATACTAAGGAAAAAATAAAAAAGATAGAAGCTGATGGGTATGATGTGTTGGATGAATTAAGAAGGATTGGTCTCTATTTGGGCAATGCAATTGAGAGGATGGGGCATAATTTATCTGAATTAATAGAGGAGAGAAAGCTCCCAATGGGAATCACGGGTTATGTTGCAAGAACAGGTAAGCCGATTAAAGTAAATGGTAAGGAGGTAAGAAAAGTTCCAGAATGGAGGGGCTCTTATGAAGGAGTTCATAAAATCTGTACATCTTTAATTGAGCGACCATTAAAATTAAAAAGAAAAACAATAGGTCTTATTAAAATTGAAAATAAAAAAGGAAGTGAACCAATTGATAATTTTAATAAAATCAGGAAAGAAAAAAAACCTTGTAAATTATATAATTGTTTTGATGAAAATGATGATTTTATTTTAAAGGTCTTGACAGAATGTGCTATAATTGCATTTGATAACATGCGTTTTATAGAAGAAACGTATAAAAAGCTATTTGGAACGAAATTATTAAGAAAGATATACGATTTAAAACCTAGAATACAAGAAATAGCAGATAAAAATGGTTCAGATTTATGTATAAAGATTCATAATACGATTAATACTTTTTATGATCCAATCAAAATTAGGATAGATGATTATTTTTCTCTTGATGAAATTTCTAAAAAGGTACTAGCTACTGAAAATGAATTAGCTTCAAGGTTGAAATTAATATTTGTAAAGGATATCATTAATAACATTACTTCTCGGTACGAGGATTTATTAGGAACACTCGTGAAATATAGGGAACATTTTATTCATCAATTTCAAGTCTTTTTACTCGGTTATTGTATCATTAATAAGAGTAAAATTGTACAAGAGATCATTTTGCATCATTTAAAGAACAAAGATGAGAATTTTTGCATAGATCATGCATTAAAAGTGTGGTTTTTAACATCATGCTTTCATGATTACAGCTATTCTTTTGTAAAAATGGATAAATGGTTAAATAATTATTTAGAGCAAATAGGTATTGATTATGAACAAAATATTGATTGGGAAACCGTTTTGAAAAAGACTAATCCTGAATTTACAGAATTAGTTAATGTTTTATGTAAAAAAGCTTCAGAACCAGATGAAAAAACATTTAGAGATAAATTAGAAAAGAGCATAAAAGATGATCAAGATCATGGGATCATGAGTGCTTTATTATTGATGGTTAAATTAAAAAGAGAAGAAGACTTGAATCCTAAACTATATGAAATTGTTTGTGAAGCTCTTGCATTTCACACGATTACGATTCCTTCGAAAGGTCAAAATACAAAATTTAAATTTAAAGATTTAAATATATTAGACTCACCTTTTGCATTCTTGTTAGTCTTATGTGATAACATACAAGAATGGGGTCGGATTGAGATGATGAATAAAAAAATTGAATATGATATTAAACTAAAAGAAATAGATATCATAAATGGAACTGATAATACTGAAATCTCAGAGAAAATAAATATTAAATTATATTATAAAAATTTTAACATGGACAATATACCATTAATTTGCGAAAAAATGAATCATCATGCAAAATTCTGGTTTACAATACCAAACTTGAATTTCAACATTAGATTATATCATAAAGGTGGAAGGTTTGATGAAATTACTTATAAAGCTGACAAGACTAAAAATATTGATTTTATAATAAAAAATATTAAAGAAAGCACATAACTTAATTGAAATCTCTTTAATTTTTCGCAAAATCTCTATTTTTTTTAAAATACTCAAGAATTTTAAACATTTTTAAATATCATTACAATAAAAATCCCTATTAAGGAGAAATGATCATTTTGATTGCAGGATGTTGGTAAGCACTTGCCTTGAATCCCATTTATTTCAACAAATCATTATCCTGATCTACAATTATTTCAAACCATCTTTTTTATAATTAAATTTTACATAAAGAGAACCTAAAGATTTATTAAGAAAAATTGAATGACTTCATTAGTTATAAATTTTTTAAAAGAAGATAGATATCTTAAATTCCTAACTAAAGAAGAATTAGATTTATTAAATAAGAATTAGTTTTTTTTACTTGTTTTTAAAAATTTCATTAAGTACTAAAGGACTAATTATGTTTAGTAATACCTAAATTTTATTAAATGTTTAATTATGTAAATAACAATATAAAATCTCATAACTAATAGCAAAATATTAGCCTCGTGGCCTAGTTTGGATAGGGCAGCGGCCTCCTAAGCCGAAGATCGAGGGTTCAATTCCCTCCGAGGCTGTTTAATCTCTTTTTAAAGGATTTTTAAAGCCATAAATTTTAAGCATCCAATTGTTCTATAGATAAATCAATCTTAATAATTATTTTTACTAAAATCATAGAACAAAATCTATAATCTTACCATTTTATATGATATTTACAAACTTCAGCTCCTTCCATTCTGCAATCTCCAGGTTCATGAACAACACTTGGTAACCCTCCAGGCGCTCTGAATTTTTCAACAAAACCCTGTAATAATCCATGTTCAAATGCACATGGATAGGGATTAGTACATGTAACTATTACTTCTTTATCTCGAATTTTTTTAATAATATAATTTCCAACATCTCCACCTCTATGATTCATATGATATGCTTGATCCATCATTGGTAAAAAGTCGTCATTCGTTTTAATATTAGGAGGTAATTTTGCTTTTTCAGGTATTTTTTTTCCAATTACCTTTAATACTGAATCGCCTAACTTTTCATAAATTATTTTAAATGCGTTTAACCATTGTTGCATATTATACCACTGATCTGGTTTAGGATTTTCTATTCCACAATCATTAAGAATATCATAAGCTCTTTTTTTAAAAGCACCCATCGCTTCTATCATACCAATTATATTTGCACCAAATGCTTCTGCATTGGGATTCATAGCTTTAAAAACTGTCATAATATCACCTCATACTTAAATAAAAAGATATTAGACTAGAAAAGTATGTAAATTTAAATTTTTGTGAAAAGATAAAGGACTCTTATAATTATAAAAGTGCGTCAAATAACCAAGAGAAGGATGAATTTTTTATAATTTTTTACAGTATAGAAATATTCATTAATACATGAATCATAAATAAACTAAAAACTAATTTTAAAATATAATAGGTGTTTATTTAAAATGGTTTATGAAGTTAAAGACGACCAAATTCCATTCTATAAGCAATATGTCTCCCTTGCAATAATCGCTATCTGTTGTATTGTAATGGCCTTACAATATTTAGATTATTTTTTTTGGACAGGAACCATGTTAATTAATTTTGCGTTTGTACCAAGCACTTTAATTAGAGGTGAACCAATTTCCATTCTAACCATGTTTACATCAATGTTTATGCATGGTGATATAGTTCATCTCATCATGAACATGTGGTTTTTTTATGTTGTTGCTGATAATTGTGAAAAAGCATTAGGTCATATAGGATTTCTATTGACGTATTTAGCGTCGGGATTATTTGCAACTTTCCTTCATACAATCACTTCTATCATTGCTGGGATGGTTATTTTTAATGCTGGAGGTTCAGCATTATATAACGCATTACCAATTCTAGATATCCCGACCCTTGGTGCTTCCGGAGCAATTTTTGGAATAATTGGAGTTTATGGAATTGTATTTCCAAAAACTAAATTAGCAGTCTTAGCAAGTCCTCTCACGGGATCATCTAAAGTATCAAAAACTATAGATGCATCAGTTTTTGTTATCTTGTATATTATAGCGGAAATATCATATGGAATCTACGGCATTCTCGCTCCTTTTGGGGCAGGTAACACGGCACATTTTGCACATGTAGGAGGATTTATTATTGGCGCAGTAGTCGCATATATTTACGTATGGCGTAAGGAAACTAAAGGAAAGAAAAAATAGCATGTCCCTTCCATTTTTTTTTTCATTTTATTGCATTCTTAATATTAATCAAGAATGATTTTAGACATTCGTATTTTAAAGCAATAGATCTTTAGAAAAAAATTTGTATTTGTGTTTTTCTTGAATATTAAAACGTTAAATATTATTAGATCAAACCCTAAAATATGATAGATTTCATTCAAATAAAAAATTAGCGTTATATTTTCAATATTATATTTTTGGATTTAGTTTTACCTAAAATTTAAATATAAAAATACCTTTTTAATCCTTAGTAATTCTTATTAATTTAATTAGGTGATTAAAAATTAAAATCTTAATATATGGCGCTGGAGTTATTGGTAGTATTTTTGCTTATATGTTAAAAAATGGCAATAATGATGTTTCAATTCTAGCAAGAGGAAAACGTTTAGAAGATTTAAAAAATCATGGACTCGTGATTCGTGATGATATATTTCATAAAATATATAATTCCGATATAAAAGTCGTAGAAAGATTAGATAAAGGTGATTTCTATGATGTTGTTTTAGTAATTATGCAAAGACAACAAGTCAGCAAAATATTACCAATTTTAAAGGAGAATGTAAGTCCATCCATTATTTTTATTGGAAATAATCCTTCTGGAGCAGAGGAATATATAAATAGTATTGAAAAAAATAGAGTTCTTCTTGGATTTGGGGGTCCAGGAGGATATAGAGAAGACTATAAGATAATTGCTGCGTATGTTGATAATGCTATATTATATGTGGGAGAACTTAATGGCAAAAAAAGTAAAAGATTATTAATATTTGAGGAGGTATTTAAAAAATCAGGAATCAAAGTTGACTTGAGCGAGAATATCGATGCTTGGTTAAAAACTCATGCAGCACTTATTAGTCCCTTAGCCATGGGGGGTTATGCTGCAAAAAATCGTAATAAAACGCTTGGTACTGATAAAAAATTATTGAATTTAGCATTATTAGGATTTCGAGAAAATATTAAAGCACTAGAAGAATTAAATATTCCAATTCTACCAAAGAAATTTAAAATAATTACCTGGACTCCATTGGTAATATTTAAGCGAAAACTCAAAAAACTTCTTAATTCCGAATTTGGAAGAATCGCATTATCAGGACATGCCGATGCTGCTCAAAACGAAATGAAAAGACTTTCAGATGATTTTCTTGAAGTCATAAAAGGGGTAAAAACAAATTTGAGCTCTAATAGAAAACTCTATGAATTAAGTTATTCTTTATTATAATTATTCATAAAAAATTTTTATGATTATATTGCTAATTATCATTTATTCAACTTTTTCGAGTTTTGCTTGAAATCTGCTAAGAATTATTGTTGCTATAAAAATCATTATCAATGCTAAAATAAAAAAGAGTAAATTATTTACTGATTGATTAAAAATAATGAAACCACCTATAACTGGAACAATTAGATTTATACTGCTTTGAATGGGCCATAACACGATTGCCTTTCCTTTTTGTAATCCATTATTTTGATAAACAATACCAATAAAATTAAAAATTAACATTCCGTATAAACTAATAAATAACCATAAGTGAAAGTATTCAAACCAGAATATTCCGAAAAAAAGTTCTGCCCAACCTAAAGGAGATAATATGTTAATTGATGCATTATAATATGCTTGTGCGATAATATTAGAAAATATTCCTCCTAAACTAAAGAATAATCCTGCTACTATAATTTTATATAATCCCGACCAAGGTTTCTCTTTTTGTTTTTTAGAAATTAAGATACATGTTAAAATGATTAAAAACAATATTGATAAAAAGATGAAAAATGGTAATCTAAATAAAATTAGATCTATCTGAGAATTTGAGATCCCAGAAAAGGCAATAAAAAATGGGGCAGCTATTAACATTCCTATAGCAATAATTTCAATAATAGATATTTTTTCATCCAACATTTTAAATGCCATTACTACCATCACTATTAATCCAACACCCTGGAGGGGTTGAACAACAATGATACCTACCATTCCTTGAGCAATAACATAAGGTATCCATCCAATAATCCCCATAAAGAATCCAATTGCCCATGTTTTATTTTTAAAGTATTTTAAAAAGGATTTACTAAAATTACCTACACCTCCCTCGAGATTTAATTCTGGTAATCCCTCCTTCAATCCTTTTTTCTGTAAAGCAACACCTATATTTGCACAGAAAGTTGCCATTAGCGCTAAAATAATCCCTAATGTTACAGTAGGTATATCAATCATGTTAGGGAATGTGAATGAAATATTCTTATTATTTGTTGCGAAAAAATCTTTCCATTTAGGCAAAAATTCTTATCAGGAAACCTAATAATTTATCGCTTATATTCAAATTTTTAATTTATTGAAAAAAAGAGTTGAAAATTTACTACATCATAAAAAGAAAATTATGTATCTTTAAATTTGATAATTTTTAGCATATTTTAAATTATTAATTTACTTATAGAAAAATATTATTTATTGACAAGAATTTTAAAAATTATAAATTAAAGATAATGTATTGTACTGAATGTGGTGCAGAAATACCTGAAGATGTCAGTTTTTGTGGTCAATGTGGAAAAGCAGTAATTTCTAAACAAGAAAGCACAACTCCGCAAGAAAATGGACCTCCACCAATTTATCGTCCACCTAAACCAAAAAAAAAATTTTCTGAACGTTCAACTGGAGGTAAAATAGGAGTAATATTTGGGATTTTATTGGCTATTTTCTTAGTTATTAGTCCATTTCTTCTTTTATATTTTGGATTCCAATTATTATCGACTTCACCAAGAATTGGTATAACTATGATGATTATTGGAGGTATTATTATTGGTATTTATATAATAGGTGGTGTTGCTCTAGAGATTCGTGAGGAGGGTTGTAGAGGATCCTCTTGTTGGGATTGCTGTACAGATTGCCCTTAATTCTGAATTTAGATTATTATGAATAAAGTTCTTATATTTTTATTATTATATTAAAAAAAGGTTAGATATTACTACAAATTAAGAGTTTAAAGTATCATGAGTAATCAACTTGATAATAAATACATAGAAAAAAGAAAAGTAATAAAAAGTTTAGCCCATCATAATCCAAAGCATGATGATTTTAACAATCATGTAATATATATCTTTAACTATGCGATATGTTTAGGATGTTTTTCTTTTTATTCAAGCGTTATTATTGCGTTAATATTATGTAATATATTTTATGATTTTATCGTAAAATTTATCAGTTTGCCGATTGTCCTCATTATATTCATCTTATTTTGGATGCCATCTATCTTTCAATATTCAATTCAATATATTAGAATGAAACCAATGAACAATAGGAAAATTAAATTCGCTACTCGCTTTCTTTATCCAATTGGTAGCATTTTATTTATATTTAAATCTCCAATATGGGGTTTTCTTATTTCAATTCCCGCGGGTCTCATGATTATATTTATTAGAAAGCGGTTTTATAAAAAAAAAAATAAAAATGAGAAAATTCCCTAATTTTTCCAAAAAAAATGGGATTGTCCCTAAAGAAATCTTAAATCAACTTATAATGAAAAGATAAGCTTTTTTCTGAATTAAAAAATTTTATTCAAGAAACCTAAAATGTTATAATTACGTGTTTTTTTGATAAAGGGAAACCAGATATCTAAATAAGCAAATAATTTTAATAAAATCACGATCTTTTCTGGTATATTTTAAATAATATAGATTCTTCATATAGAATATATTTTTAGACATGAATGTCAGAATTAAAAGTTAATGATAATGTATTGTACTGAATGTGGAGCGGAAATACCTGATGATACAAATTTTTGTCGTCATTGTGGAAAAGCTGTAATTTCTAAGCAAGTTGATACAAGTCCACCAATTTATCAACCATCCAAACAACCTTCAACTTTATATAAAATAGGAATGACATTAGCAGTAATCGTGCTTTTTATAATATTTATTGGTGCAAATTTACTAATAATTTTTGGGAGTCTATTTATATTGCAAAATTTACCAAGAATAGGTATTACTATGATAATTATAGGAGTTATTATTCTCGTCATATATGTTATTAATGGTATTATTGCAGCGAAGCGTCAGAAAGGTTTAAATACGTGTGAGTTTTTTGAATGTTTTGAAGCCTGTCCTTATTAATCCTGAATGTAAATTACTAATAATATATTTTATTAGTTTTTTTATTCAATAACAAAAAAAATATAAAATCAAAGATCATAATTTGATTTTTCCTAAATTTGAATAAATGTTTCTTAAAAAAGAGATAAAAAGAACTATTCTGATAAATAAAATAGAATGAATATAAGGTTAGGAATAAAAAAAAAAAAATAGATTAAGTTTAAATCAATTTCATTGCCAAATCCATATCAGCAATAGTAAGTTTCTTTCTATTTGCATGTCGAGTCATTTCTAATGCTTTGCTGGTTACTCCTTTTGCTAATTTCTCTAAATAGTCAATTAAAGCATCAACAGCATTTCGAGCAACCATTTCTGCGCCATTATCCTTCATTAATTTACGAACTGGACTCCATGCGAATACTTTTTTTGCCATTTTTTTTCCTCCACT
>JBHLME010000203.1:0-5045 GCA_048938445.1 Promethearchaeota archaeon
TCCCAGCGAATACGTAACATTGTAGGAACTTTAACAGTCTCAATAACACGTTGAATTGCCCCAAATTGCTCCCCTTCTTCTGGTAATTTTTCCCACTCAAATGATATATGATGGTCAGGATGCCATAGTTTATAGCGTTCAGTATTTTTTATATTATGCCACCACCAATCTAACATTTCTGGAGTTACTCCTTTTAATTCATGATCGACAACTAAATCTACTGTTTCAGACTTTGACCTTTCAGCGATTTCTTCCATTAATTCGTATGATTGTCTGGCCATTGCTTCAATTTTTTCTGGATCTTCATTTAACATTATTTTTAAGCACCAATTATTTTATAATAAATAATTTTAGTTATAAGTGAGCATTGCTCCT
Organism: Promethearchaeota archaeon; assembly: GCA_048938445.1. Classification (GTDB taxonomy): domain Archaea; phylum Asgardarchaeota; class Lokiarchaeia; order Sigyniarchaeales; family SOKP01; genus FT1-020. The sequence continues at coordinate 376 of JBHLME010000203.1, forward strand.
TTAAAAACTTTTACATAAAAATCTATTTAATAAGAAAATAATATGAATATTATCAAGAATTACAAATTATTAATTTTTAAATCTAAAATTTTTAATGATATTAGAAATCCAATAACACAGATAAGATTAAAAAGCAGATATTTATACAGATCCAAATTTTACTTAAAATCAAGAAGATTTTTAGTCAGATTTAATCAAAATATTTAAAGAAATTCATTTTTTTGCATCATTTAGTAATTTCAATCCAATTGAGTATGAAATCTAAGACAAGCTTTAAATTACCGTATTGACAATGTCCTGCGGCATGTTCCTTTTCTGTAAACAACCTACACGTCAGTGACTTAATATTTTTTAATGCTTCTATTTGTTTGTAAAACATTTGCAAGGGGATAAAATGATCTTTACTCCCTGCCAATAATAACACGTCTTGAGTAATACGATTAGAGATTTCGGCGGTAGAATATAATCTTGCCGTTTCAATAAACTCAAAGGGAGTTTCAACTCCAAATACATGCATTCCATGATTTATACCCCAATTTGCAAGTAAGTTATTTTTCATTACTCCTTGAAAAGTCTTATTTAATAGTTTAACTTTATTATTTTCTAGAAGATTTTCTACAAGCTCTTTTATTCTAGGATCATCAGCGACAGCAAATGAAAGAACTTCAAAAAAATCATACATAACATCATATGCAATAACTTTTGATATTCTTGGTTCAAATGCAGCAGCACGTAATCCTAAATAACCTCCTAGTGAAATCCCTAATAATATTACATTATCAAGTTTAAAATGGTCAAGAATTACTTTTACTGGTTTTTCCCATTCATGCGTCATATGTAATTTATTTTTTATTAGTGCTGTACCTTGCCCTGGTCCTTCAAATAATATTACTTCATAACCTTTATCTCTAAAAAATAATGCCAATCTATAAATTTCTTCCATGAAAGAATCATATCCTCCATGAATGACTATTGTACCTTTACATTGCTCTTCTTTAAGATGATAGGCCGGAAGAAATGAATTTTCATATGGAATTTCAACTTTTTCATTGATAGCATTTTTATTGATTTCATGAAATAATTCAATGAATTTATCAAAAAGGATTTCTTTATCAGGATCACTTGGTAAAACAAAAAATTCTGCCGCTCTATAATACATAGCAGCATTTAAAGTACGTCCTTCTGCTAGGGCTTGTTCGGCAATTATTACTAATTCTCGTTTCCAATCAGCAAAGTCTTTTATTTTAGGAGCTATTTCTTGTATGTCCTCAAGACGCCCCCCATTACTTATAGTTCTATTAAGTTGAAAATTTATATTTTCTTCATCATGAAGTTTATAATAACCTATAGTAAAATTATTTTTCATCTTAGGAATTGTGTTTTCTTGCATTTTTACTCAATTTAGTATATATTTTAAAATTCACATATAATATAGGAATATCACTCCTTTATAAAAATTTTTCAGTGATGGTTAATTATAATCCCCATGTCTAAAGATAAGAAATTTACACGAAACAAACAAGAAAAAATCGATTTAATTGTCGATACAGCTTATGATCTCATTATTGAAAATGGATATGATAAATTAAGCACTAATCATATTGCTGATAAAGCTAAAATAGGAATTGGAACCGTTTATCGCAATTTTCCGAATGGAAAAGCAGATATATTACGTGAAATTGTTATTAGAAATAGAAGTAAAATTTTAAATTTGGATCTTTTCACCGGAATTAACACATCCGACTTGCCAAGTTCAATAAACCAAACAATGATAAATTTCATTAAATTCCATCGTGAAAACAAGCAATTTCATTTGGCTTTCCAACAAGCCTTTCTCTCAAACAAAGAATTATTTCAGGGTTTTAAATATCTTGTAGAAGAAATGGTGATGAACCTTGTTAAAAAATTGAAACAAAATAATAGTTTTGATAATGTTTCTGATATCAAGTTAAAAGAGAGAATTTTTTTAGTTTTCAATATCATTGAATCAATAATTCTTCGGCATATCTTAATAATGCCACTATTTAACACAGATGAGGAATTTGTAAAATATCTTACAAATTTAGTTTTATTCCATTTTTCAAATATTTAATTTTCTTAACTAAATAATTTATTAAAAATAGAGTAGAATTTCCCATTTAAATGGTGGACCTGGCGGGAATTGAACCCGCGGCCTCTTCGTTGCGAACGAAGCGTTGCATACCATTGAAAGAAATCGCAATTGTTATATGCCACTAATCCACAGGCCCTTCTTTTTATACGTAAAAATACAATTTTTAAAGTCAGTAAAACTAAAAATATTTTATGTTTTAAAAAATGAATTTTAATTATATCCCCTGATTATTTACTCTTATTTAAATCTTGATTTCCTTATCAATCATAAAAAATTTTACTGAACGGATAAAGATGATAATTCAGGAACCAAAAAGATTATATTACTCTATTGTTATTTATTAGGTAATAAAAATTTCTAAAAAGATGAATAACATGGTAGGGTATATTTTAACTATTCCTGATATGATTTCGGGAATTAGCACTCTTATATTTCTTATAATATCAATGTCAATTGGTCTTTTAATTATTTTAAAATATTTTAAATTTAAATCTAAGAGCTTCTTATTTATAGGATTGGCATTTTTCGGTCTATATTTTCATTATATTCCCGTTGTGGTTAATGTCATATATACTTTTTTGACTCAAGATTTAATAAATGAGGTAGAATTTAATCTATTATTAGGCTTTACCCCAATGCCTTTTTTCGTAATATTTTGGTATCTTGGTTTTACTGAACTTGCCTTTGAAAATAAAAGAAAAATATTTATGACAATAATTGTTATCTGGTCAATTATTTTTATCATAATTTTCTTTGGATTGATATTTACTAATAATGCATCTACTCTTGCCTCAGTTGTCAATCCTGTTAAGATGACTTTTCAGCCTCCTTTCATTGCATTAACAACAATCTTCTTAATATTGATACTCATACCTTATGTTCTTTTAGCAATTGAAGGTTTGAAAACAAATTCTCCAGAATTCAAACTTAAAGGATATTTAATACTTATTGGATTTATATTATATCCATTAGGAACAGTCATAGATCTCCTCTCTGGAGGAATTATTTTGTTTATTTTACTCGCTAGAATAATCGGAATTGTTAGTGCTATCATATTTTATTTAGGTTTGTTCTTACCAGAAAGAGTAAAAAAAATTTTTATTAAATAAAAATAATCCCTCTTTTTATTTTATTTCTTTTCTAGGTCATAAATTTCCAACTTTTAATTTCTGCTTTATTTCTTATCTGAAAGTATAAATTTTAGTGTCTTGTTTCCAAAAACTTTATAAGGGAGCGGCGCTCCGTTACTATTAACTATTAATTTAACTTTTTTAATATGAGAAAAATGAATAAATCAAATTAATTGATAAAATATAAGTTAAAAGAAGTGAAAAATAATGGCATTTGGAAAATATGCAGTAGATTATGAACAACGTGTAAATTTTGACCGTTTGCGTAAAGAAAGACTACAGCGTGCAAAAGAACAGATGGAAAAGGATGGGTTAGGAGCATTGATAACTTTTGATCATGCAAATATCAGATATCTCACATCCTATTATGTAACAACACCCATGAGAGCTCTTGAAATGCAGTTAGTCTTTCTTGCGAGAAATGGTGAGCCATACTTATTTGGAGGAGGAACGCCATCAGAGACTGAGAGAAGAATGCCCTGGATGGTAGGAAGAGTACAACCAAGTTTCTCTCCAGCAAAATTAGTTGCAAGGGATGCGGACAATTTACTCATCTCAGTTATAGTTAAAAGGATAATTAAATTGATGAAAGATCATGGTGTTGAGAATGAACCTTTAGGGATTGATGGTACTACTTTGCAAATGCTTTATGCCGAGGCATTTAATAAAAAGGGAATTAAGACGGTTCATGGAAAGGTAACAATGGACCAGGCTAGATTGATTAAGACTAAAGATGAGATTGAACTTATGCGTATAACTTGTGCAAATTCGGAAAAAGTTTTTTCCGCTATTGTTAAGGCCATTAGACCAGGTATTAGAGAATGTGATCTTGTTGGAATAGGCATAAAGGCGCTCTATGAGGAAGGTGATGATCACACTGAAGACTTGGTATGTTGTTCTGGTTATAATACAAATCCATTCGGTTGGTCATTTAGCGACAAACCAATACGACCTGGTGATCTCATCTATATAGATGTTGATGGAGCATCTTATATGGGATATGTGTCCTGTGTATATAGAACCTTTTGTTGTGGAAAAGCTACTCAAGAACAAAAAGATCTTTATGAAGAATGTCGAAATATGTTGTATGAAGGGATTAGTGCTGTAAAAGCGGGAAATACGAACTATGATATTGCTGACAAATGGCCACAATCTCCTGAGTATTGGGGGTATAAGTCTTGGTTAGAAGTTACACCTTATGCAACTGGTCACGGTATTGGTCTTACTTTACATGATCCTCCTGGTATCAGTCCGATGATGAAACAAGCAAAACTACCCCCAACAGAACTAAAAGAAGGAATGGTTCTTGCTCTTGAGACATATGCAGGTAAAAAAGGAGGAAAGGATGGCGTTCGTTTAGAAGAGGATGTTCTTGTAAAAAAGAATGGATATGAAATACTTACAAGATGGCCAATTGAAGAATTGAT
>JBHLME010000204.1:0-5014 GCA_048938445.1 Promethearchaeota archaeon
AATCCGCTTTAAAAGCTTCCAATACCTTTTTAACATCTTTAAATTTTAGTAATAGATGCATAAGAAAATTTTTCAACTTTGGACTAATTTTATCTCTTGAAATTAACCCAGTTAACTTTATTCGTTTTATTACAACATTATATGCACATTCAGAGCAAAGAATTTGATCATTATATGATTTAATTTGAATATTTTCATTTAATAAAGTAAATTTATGCTTTTCCATACATAAATTACATAAAGTTAGAGTAATAATCTTCTCTTTATTATATTGAAAACTTTCTAACATCTTTCGTATTGGTTCTGTCTCTTCTAAAGGTGTCTGGTCTGAAAAAACAATAAATTTGTTTTTTTCTGAAAGAATAAATTTTTCCATTAAGCGTGGATCAACAGGTTGTAAATTTCCATCTTTTTCAATCTTAGAAAAAGTTAGAGTGCGAACTTTATTTTTAAAATCCAATCCAAATGTGGCAGATCCTTGAAAAAAGGGTTCGTTTATATAAGAAAAGGTAAATCCTTTTTTTTTAAATGATTTGAGATAAAAGAAGTTAACATTAAACAGCAGTTCCTTTTTATGTTCGCGGTTTCTATCAAAAGCAATAAAAAAATTTCTTAAAGGAATACTCAATTATCAAACCATTAAATGTTTTAATTTCAATACGTTAAAATGAATTCAACAAAATCAAATTTTCGAATTCTAGGTTGATTTAAAAACTATTACTAAAAATGAGATAATTAAAAATAAATTAAAAATTAAAAGCCAAATACTCTCTTAATTTTATCGTAAATTTCTTTTATTTGTCTAAGCTTTACATCGTCTCCCTGATTTAAGAAATGCTCAAGCCACTGAGCCAAACCCCCTTGCTGAATCCATTGTAGGAAATATTCAACTGCTTGATGTTCTTCAGCGGACATTTTTAATACTATTTATCTCCTATTTATTGTTTTTAAAATTAATTTTCTCCTATATAAAGATTATAAATTATTCTATTTTATATTTTTATAATTCCAAATCAATTAAATAAAGTTGATGATTTTAAAAATAAAACGTTATTAGTGATATCAATATGTCAGTAAGAATTAAAACACCTAATCTTGATGAAATCTTTGAAAAATGGAAGCAAAAAGCAGTAAGAACGGATCGAAAAAAGATGGAAAAACAATTCGGGACAAAAGGAGCTGTTTTTTCTCTAGATGCTATTAGTGCTGCTGAGTATGTTAAAGACACGATGAAAGAAGCAGCTATATATTTTGCTGTTAAAAAATCTCTTGGTCCTGCGCCTAAAGGAAAGGAAGAAAATCTAGTTATAGCTCCTAGAATAGGTAGAGTACAATTTTATTCCTTTAAAGGATCTGTTAAGATTGATAAAGAAAATTGGAAAGGTGATGAGTTAGTTCCACAATTTGAGTCAATTCAGGCAGTTCCCTGTAAAAATTGCAGAGGCAAAGGCTATCTGGAAAATAAGTGTAAGACTTGTAAAGGAACTGGAAAAATTGAGGAAACAATTACTGTTTTAGTTGGTGAAGAACAAACCAAAGAAAAAAAAAATTTTTTATATCCTTGTGGAGCTTGCTATGGAACTGGAAATAGAACCGAACCTTGTAAAGAATGCGAAGGGCATAAAAATATGTATAAATATGAAACTCTTCCAGTTCCTTTTAAAACTGTAGTAACTGGGGTCCCAATATTACATAGCAGTGCCCAAACGAAATATGAAAAAGAAATTGGAGATGATCTCCATAGCATGATTGAAGATGTAGAGGGAATTAGATTCAATGATTTCAAAGAATTAGAATCTAAAGCTGAAGCGTCTCTAGGCTATATGAATAAAAACATTAGTAAGACAATTTCAGCTGCGAGAAATGATTATAAAAGACACGAGAAAGACAAAGACTCTCAAATAACTACTCAAATTTACTTATTTCCTATGATTCAAATGTTCTGTGAAACCAAAAAGGGTTCAAAATTCGAACTTTATAGTCTAGGTTCTGGAAATAAATTTATGACTTATTCCAACTTCTAATTCTTATCTTTTTATTTTTTTTAAATAAAGATTTTATCAAAAACTTGTGGTAAGTTGTCTATTATCACCTTTCTGGTAGTAGCAATAAATAATAACGCAATTATACCTCCTAGCCCGAATTGTACTATTCCATTTAAGATTAACTCATAGACTGCAGCAGGTACTCCAAAAATAAATATCTCATATAAAAAATATCCATATGCCATTAGTAAACCACCTACTAAAACAGCCAAAATATCTCTATAGTTTATTTTTTTATAATATTTTTTAGGATTTGCTATGAATCCTACTAAAAACCCTTCTAGACCTTTAATAATTAATGTCCCTGGAGCATAGATCGTATATCCTAATATTAGATCAGCCAGAGCAGAACCAATTCCTCCTGAAAATCCTCCTATTATTGGTCCAAATAAAAGCCCACAAATCATTACTCCTGCATCGCCAATATTAATAAATCCTTGAGTAACTGGAATTGGAATAGAAACAACCATTGTAAGGACACAAATCAATCCAGAAAAAACTCCTACTATTGAAAGGGTTAAAATAATACGTGGTGAAAGACGCCCTTTATAATTATTTGGGTGGGAAATTTCTTCATTTTTCAATTTTTCATTCACTTTTTTGGTTTTCTAATTGTTTGAATTTTTAAAATTATATAAAATTAATTTTACTGTGAAATGAAAATTAATATTAATAATTGAAATTTACGATGCATCGTAAATTTTATTACTTATTTTGAATTAAAAATAATAAATCAAAATTTTATGAAAGTGATTAGAAATACTTTTATGGATAATATTATTTAGTGTTTTGGGGAGTGTTGGTGCTATATTTATAGCCCTATGGTTTATTAGTTTAACAAAGAGAATTCAAAAATCATTAGTTTCTTCGTTAGTATCCTTTGCAACGGGAACATTAATTTCAGCAGCTTCCTTGGGAATGATCCCCACAGCAATATCTAAAGCCGGGAATATGATGCAAATTGTTATGGTATTTTTTTTAGGAGGATTGTTATTTTTTTTTATACTTGAAAAATTGGTGATATGGCGTCATTGCCATGATACTGAGTGTGTTGTTACAGGTGAAGCTGCTGGTCCAGTTATTCTTATCGGAGATGCTTTTCATAATTTTGTTGACGGTATAGTAATTGCTGCATCATTCTTGGTGGATTTCGCTTTTGGATTGGCTATTAGTCTTACTGTTATAGCACATGAAATACCTCAAGAGATTGGAGACTTAGCAATACTAATAAATAAAAATTACACCAGAAAAAAAGCATTTTTATATAATACAATTTCAGGTTCTACAACGATCCCGGCAGCTATAATTAGTTATTTTATTTTGGAAGAAATAACTATAGCAATACCTTATATTCTAGCGATATCAGCTGCTAGCTTTCTATATATCGCCTTGTCCGATTTAACTCCTGAACTTCATCAAAAATTAGGATTAAAGCATACTATAGGACAACTTTCATTAATAATGGCGGGAATTTTGACAATGGTATTGATCTTAATGCTGAAATCTATAATATAACTCAAAAGGTGTTTGATAACGTTAATATGGATTATTTTGTTCAGTATTTTAGGAAGTATAGGGGCGATTTCAGCTGCAGGCAGTTTTATGTTTTTGAATGATAAATCCCAAAAGTCCCTTATCCCAATTTTAATTGCTTTCGCTACTGGAGTTCTTCTTACTGTTGCGTTTTTAGGGCTGATTCCAGAAGCAATTGAAGCAATACAACCATATTTAATTATGCCTTTTATTTTAGGAGGAATTATTTTTTTCTTCTTATTGGAAAAAATAATAATCTGGAGAAATTGTCGGGATAATACTTGTGAGGTTCATTCTCATGCTTCTGGACCGATTATCCTTCTTGGTGATGCTCTTCATAATTTAACCGATGGTGTTGTGATAACTGCTTCATTTTTGTCAGGTTTGAATCTAGGGATAGTAGCAGGATTAACAATTATCTTTCATGAATTAGCACAAGAAACAGGAGATTTTGGCATTCTTCTTCATTCGGGTTATTCAAAGAAGAAAGCATTTGTTTATAATATTATATCAAGTTCTACAACAATACCTGCATCAATTATCTCATATTTTATTTTAGAGCAAATAAAATTTATCGTACCATTTTTATTAGCAATATCAGCAGCTAGTTTTATTTATATCGCTCTCTCAGATTTAACTCCAGATCTCCATCATCACACTGATTTTAAATATTTATTAAGGCAGTTAGCTGCTATTGTAGGTGGAATTATCTTAATGACGATCTTATTGTCAATAGGAGGTCATAATCATTAGATTTTCTTACATCATAAATACGATAGAAATTAAATGAGAAAAATTAAAATGTTAGACTTAGATTATTTAGTACTCAAAAAAGTATTTAAACATGGAGAATTAAAGGTAGGGTCTATTGCTAAAAACCTTGAAGTCCCTCACTCAACAGTAGGAAGTTGTATAAAAAGGTTAGAAAAAAAGGATTTAGTAATTTATGAAAGATACAAACCTGTTAAATTATCTTCAAAAGGAAGAGAACTTGCTATTGAATTAACTCGTCATGCACGACTCCTTGAACTTTTATTAATAAATGAATTTAACATGAATCCCACGAATGCTCATTCTGAAAGTGAAAAATTTAACCTTCTAATTTCGTGTGAATTAATAAATAAGATTTGTCAGAAATATAACCATCCAAAGGAATGTCCGTGTGGTGAAGAAATATTAAGCTCTTCAGAATGTTTTTGCAGAGATCAAATTTAAATATACTATTTTATAATGGTGTTAGATGCATAGGCATTAATTATTTTACCATAAAAATAATGATGACTTTTTAGATTTGATTTTTCATCAAATATTATCATACATTCATAATTTAATAAACAATCTTTCAGGGTTGGAACTTTGGTAGTTGTCCCAGGAATAATTTCTAATCCCGCAATATTAATCTTATCAGTATTTCTTCCAGTATATGCACCTGCAAT
>JBHLME010000205.1:0-5002 GCA_048938445.1 Promethearchaeota archaeon
AACCAAGGTTCTTTAACATATGAAAAGATAATGTCAAATTTGGTCATGAGTAATGTTTCAAGTAATTCAAGACGATTATTATGCCACAAAGGTAAAAAAGGCTCACAATTTAGAGATCTACATCGTTCGGTTATCCAATTAGGATAACCTCCGATTTCGGAAATATCTCCTGAAATTGTTATTGAAATTCCTGTATTTTCTATTAAATAGTTTAATTGCTCTTCATAACTGATGTCATAAGGTTTTTCAATATTTAGAATGTAGTGTGGAATTCCCAAGGCTTTTGCTTGCAAGTTCATAAATTTTACAGGATGAGTTTTAAATTTTGCTTCTTTGGGAGTAAATGTACATAAATTTGTGATTTCAATTCCCAATTTTTTTGCTTTATATAATGCTAAAGCAGAATCTTTTCCACCTGTCCATAAAATAGTTGCTTTTTTCTCCATAAATAAATTTCATTTCTTTTCTTAAATAAAATTCCTAAATTAGTGTTTAAGAATAAATATCTTGAAAATCAAAATCTTGACAAGTTAGATGCCTATTACTGTGCTGAAGGGATATTGAGGGTTCTTAGGTTTATTTTCTAATATCTTATATTCCAGACTAATTATTTTTCTAGGGAAATCATTTGAAATACCAACAATCAATACACCACTGGCTATTGGTAAAACTAGCAACATGTTGACAGAATTTTACTCTACGATTTTCTTTTTATCTTTACCCTTCAAATCTTAAATATAATTTAATTTATACAGTAATGCAAATATTCAATTTGCTATTACATAAGATTTTATAATCTCCTGTTGCTATAAAATTAATATCTAAAATATTCAAACAAAAAAAAAAGTTAAAAATTGTTTTAAGTCTGAACTTCTGTTTATTAATAATTAAATGTTGCTAGTATCGTTAGATAATCTATTTTATAAACTCCTTCAATGAACCAGCCAGAATAAAATGATATTTCAACATAATCAACAACTCTATGTTGATCAGTAGCATATGTTTTTACTGTACCGTATGGAATACCATTAATTCGTAATGGATCGCCCGTAGTGTAGTAAACCCATAAATCAATACGATTAAACCATAAACAGTAAATAGCACCGCAGAAAATATTGAAAATTGTTTTACTTATTCAAAAGTCAGAATTTTTTCTTTATAATTTTATTTTCTTTTCCTATAAACTGATATTACTCGAGTAAGTGATACTAAAAATATTACGAACAATAGAATTTGTCCAAATACTTCTCATATCCTCTAAAAATAGATGAACCATCTTTAATAATAAAGAATAATGCGAAACTCCTTCATGAATATGATTCCCGTATTCACAAAATAATAAGAAAGGTGAAAAAAATTTTTATAAAATACTTTTTATCTTTTTGGCTAACGCCTGAGCTCCCTCGTCAGCACTCTCAAGGATTTTGAACATTTCCTCAGGATTAACTATTAAGGCAGCATCCAATAACTTCTGAAGTCCTATTACTGTCTCAATCCTCTCATTCTTCTGCAAATGAAAAATTATCATCCCTAACTGGTTTTTTAGCTTCCCCTTTTCCGAATCCAAGGCTAATCGCAATAAGGCAGGACACACCTCCTCGATCGTCTCACGACTTACTCTTTGCGCTAACTCATAAATCTCACTCCTTTGGACTTCTGTTAGTTGCTTAACCTTTTCCTCCAATTTTGGTATTTGTTCCATTTTCAGTATTCACATCCTATTTTTTTGATTTTTTTATTTCATTTTTTTATTTTCTTTGACTATTTACATTAATAATTTTCGTATATATAAATGTTTTCGAGCAAAAAAATGACCCTTCTTTGCGGAATCTGTCATTATCAAAATTTTAGACTTTTTAAATTCTACAAAATGACGAAAAAATGATCTTATATCAGAATGGGATCGTTATGGGTAAAGACAATTTTTATTAACTTCCCTTATAAAAATAAAGATATTAATTAGGAATGGATTTGACTGAAAATAGCAAGATTTAAACAGTATAGTAACTATTCAGTCATGGAATGCTCAAAAAATGATCAGTTAAAGACATCTACTCTGAGTCGATTAGCAAAATCGATCATAATCGACGATTTCTGTCACTGAAAAGCGCTATTATTGTCGAATAAAAATGTTTAATATTGATAAAATTCATTATTTAAAACAGAAATTCTGACTGATTTTTTGTAAAATAATGATCGTATCGGAGCAATATTATGATCGAAAAGCGACACATTTATATATTGCATTTATTTATCACAACTTGTAAAACAAAAAATTAAATGAGGGAAGAAGATGGGACAAATAAGTACTGAAGAAAAGTTGGATGATTTAATGGGTTATTATAGGAATATTCGAGAGGCTTTAACAGGCTTATCTGAAATTATTAATATTAATTTTAATGAAAAAGATTTTTATCATCAAGCTGCGGTTGATAATTTAAAGGCTTTGAATGATAATGTTCTTGAAATTTTGAAAGCTTCTTTTACGCCTCGCGAGATTCGGATGCGTTTGAGAGAGGTGGAATTCGACGAGAAAGAAGCTGAAAAAGTGTTTCCTTTATAATTTTACTAATTTTTATTTATAGTTTAACTCTTCTATTGGATCTTTCACCTATTCTATTATTGAAATTTTATTTATTTTTCACTAAATTTTCATTGAGTTCAGGTGCTAAATTTACCTTTCCATTCAATTTTCACATAAAATTGAGATATAATTAAAAAATGCTAAAATAAGAAAATAATAATTGGACTCCAATTATTTCAATTAGAAGGTAAAATAATTTTAATCATAATATATAGGAGAAATATATTCATATGCCTGCTTTAGCACATTCTGCATTAGGAATGATAATAAAGCGATATACTCCTCAAATACCGCTTTGGGCCATACTATTAAGTGTAAATCTTATTGATATAATATATTTTATTTTGTTCTTTAGTAATATAATTGAAGTATATTGGAGTCATGGACTTTTTATGGTAATAGTTTGGTCAACAATTGCTATGCTAATTACTTTCTCTATTGCAAAATATTTTAATTCTAGAAGAAATCATAATCAAAAAAAGAGATCTACTAAAATTATTTTCAAAATAAGTGTGATTATCGGATTTCTTGTCTTTAGCCATTGGATTTTAGACTTAATTGGATGGTCAATGACTGGTAATGGGATACCACTTCTTTTTAATGACTCCCAAAAAATTAAACTCGAATTTTTAAATTTCGGTGAGTATAATCTATTAATCAGCGCTATAGTAATAGAAATTGGGCCGTTCATAATAGGACTTGCAATCTATATTCATTATTTGATAAGACAAAAGAAAACAAAGAATAAATTACTCAAGGAGTCTACTTTATATTCAAATCAAACTGAAATAGAAAGCTATCTTTAATCTTTCTCAACTTTCATAAATTCCTGTTAAGAATTTCTATATTATTTGTATCTCTATACATATTTTTTCGAAAATTATCATAGAACTCAGAATTTGAATTTATTCTACTAAATTTACCTTTCTATTCCAATTACACAGAAAATCTTAAAGTATTTCCATTATGACGAGAGGTGGAATACGACGAGAAAGAAGCAGAGAACATATTTCCTTTATAATTTTACTAATTTTTCTTTTTAGTCAAACTCTTCTATAAGATGTTTCTCATATTCTGTTAGTGAAATTTTATTTTTTTTCACTAAATTTTCATTAAGTTCAGATTTTGAACTTATCTTTAATGAATTTTTATTTTAAATATATTTCTTCACATAGTAATGAAGAAGATATTTTTAACAGAATTATATCTGAGAGTATACAAAAAAATAATAATAGAATTTCACCCCATCTGATGTATTTAGATACTTTCTATTAACGGTAATGAAAAGTAGAAAGTACTCCCTTTATACAATCCTGGAGATTTTGCCCAAATTTCTCCATTATGCAAATTTACAATTTCTTTTGACAAATATAAACCTAGCCCCGCCCCATCGGAGATGATATCCCATCCTTTCCCATATTTTTCAATCTTTCCAAATGGTTTGAATAACTTTTTGATTTCATCTTCTTGTAACCCTATTCCATTGTCTCCAATTGAAGTAATTATAAATTTTTTCCTTATATGTGATTTAATTAAAATTTTACCATTGGTGGGAGTATATTTTATTGCATTTATCAATAAGTTTGAAATTACGGATTGGATCTTCTCTTTATCAAAATAATTATTCAATTCATCATCTATATCAACATTGACCATTTGATTTCTCAATTTAATTAAACCTTCCATATCTTTTACCTCTTTTTTAATCAGCATAGATAAATTTTCATAAGAAAAGTTTAATTCTACTAAATTTTTTTCTAGTTGTTTAGTTTCCAAAAAACGGTTGATTAATAATTTAAGTCTCTCACCACCATCTTTAATTCTTTCTAAATAAGAGATTATTTTTCTATTTAGATTACTTTTATAACAATTTAATAACAGATCGGTAAAACCTTTAATAGATATGAGTGGTGTCTTTATTTCATGGGAAATCCTCGTTAGTAAATTAGTTTTAATTTCTTGAAGTTCTTTCAATTCAGTTATATCTTGTAACCACACTCTTAAAAATAATAATTCTCCCTTTTCATTGGTATGATGCAAAATTCTTCCTGATAACCATTTAATCTGTCCATCCTTATTACGTATTCTGAATTGTAGTTTTTTTTCATCGTTAGATCTAATAAGTTTATTGTAATCTTCAGAAAAAATAGCTTTATAAAACAATCCTCTATTTATTATCTCCTCCTGAGTATAACCAATAATCTCTAATAACCTGGGATTAATATATACAATCCCTCCATTTTTTACATCAATTTCCAATAAACACATAGAAGAAGTCTCTACCAGATTTCTATATTTTTCCTCCGATTCTATCAATTTCTGTTCAGATCTCTTAATATCTGTAATATCTTTTATAACAGCAGTAATCTGAGAATTTTCACTAACATTTTGAATCTTTCCATTCAAAGATACATCAAT
>JBHLME010000206.1:0-4978 GCA_048938445.1 Promethearchaeota archaeon
GTTATCGTGTTTTCTGGTATGACATTCATTAGAGCTCTTTCTATTAAATAATCGAAATTTGTTGTTATCACGTGATTTTCGATTAAAATGTTATTAGCTAAGAAATAGTGAATGATATTAGGCTCTGTTTTCAACTCAAGAAAGTCTAAAAATGCTAGGTTTTTATCTATTATTTTTTCAACTATTTCAACGATTGCTTCGTATCTCAAGGACTCCAAATTTAAAATAGTTTCAATTTCCTCCGAGGGAGCACACGTTTTCACTAACTCTTTTACAAACTCGCGTGCGGAAGGTAAATTACTTGGAGCTTCCATCGAGCAACCTGCACCTATCAAAAAGGTTATTTTTTCTTCTTTGGATAAAAAAGTCATTATTATCTAGTTTTCAATATAATTCATTGATAGTTAGGTAACAAAGTCGAGAAATGTTAAAGATTACGTTTTAATGAAAAATTAATCTATTTATTTGATAAACCCGTGGTATTTAAAATAATTTTGCTTAGAGGAAAATAATAATTATAAAAATTATGAGAATATATTCAATAATGCAAAACTAACTGAAGCAATGAGGATGATTCCAAATCTCATTCTAACCACCATACTCTAAAGAAAGAATTTAATTATCAGAGATTCCTAAGAATATTAACATAAAAATAAAATTAATAAAAGAAATGTATTAATGTGAGAGTTCTAATAGTTTATGATTCAAAATATGGAAATACTGAAAAAGTCGCAAAATTAATAGCAGAGGGAATCATTTCTAATAAGGATAATGAAGTAATAGTTAATAATGTAAAAGATGTTAAATTAAAAACTGAAACTTCCTATGACTTAATTTTAATAGGATCTCCTAATCATTTCGGACGTCATATAGGGTCGATAAAGAAATTTATCAATAAACTTCCAAAATCTCAATTGAAAGTAAAGGCTTACGCTGTATTTGACACTTACATTACAGTTGATTTTGAAAAAGCTGTTAAAAAAATGGAGACACAGATCAATGAATTAATGCCGGATTTAAAAAAAGCAAGTCCAGGATTATCTATAAAAGTTGAGGGTACGGGAACTTCAAAAGGTCCTATAACAAATGAGGATCTTCCAAAATGCAAAGAATTCGGAATTAAACTAGGACAGGGATAAAAATCCTTATAGTGCTGAGCTCGTCGAAAAGTTGATAAATTTGAGAGTAATTAAACTCACAAATAGGTTTGTCTTGGTCAGATCTCACGTGTGTCCTATTTGTTAGGTCTTAATTTAATTCTTTAATAAGTTTAAATTGTTGTAGAAATGCACCCAAACCTTTATAAATAAAATTACCTCATTTTTAGATAGAATTCAATTTTTATTATACCTAAGATAATAATTTAACCATGACCAACATTAGCACTCTATTTTACAATAAAATTAAACCCTCTATTGCTGTATGGGAAACAACATTAAAGTGTAATAGTAAATGCATTCATTGTGGTTCTTCTGCTGGAGAAATCCGTTCAGATGAATTGAATACTGAAGAAGGTTTGGGATTGATAAAAGATTTAAAAAAATGCGGTTATAAGGGTATTGCGTTGATGGGGGGCGAACCATTAATTAGAGATGATTGGTTTGAACTCGCCCAAGAAGTTAAAGAGAACAATTTAGAATTATCTATCGTCACAAACGGTTTAAATTTAAATAAGCAGATTGAAAAAATAAAAAAGTTAAATCCAGAATGTACATGTCTAAGTTTAGACGGTGGAAGTCCTAAAATTCATGATTATCTTAGAGGAGTAAAAGGAGCTTTTCAAAAAACAATTGATGGTATTAAATTGTTAAAAAAAAAGGAAGTACCGGTAAGTGTTATAACAACTGTTAGTAAAACCAATTTTAAGGAATTAGATGCTATAAAAAATATTCTTTTAGATCAAAATATTGCTTGGCAAATTCAAATTGCTCTTCCAATAGGGAGATTTCCGAGAGATTTAGTCATCTCGGAAGAACAATTTTATACATTAGCTCTATTCATTGCTATTAACGTCAAAAAATATACATATAAAAGACTTCCTGTAATTGGAGGTCATTGCATGGGACATTTCTCAAGATTTATACCAAATTTAGGGTTAATTCCGTGGATTGGATGCCAAGCGGGAAATTCTGTGTTAGGTATTCAAAGTAATGGAAACATAAAAGGGTGTTTAACATTACCCGACAAATTTATTGAAGGTAATATTCGAGAAAAAAGTCTAAAAGAAATAATAGAAACCATAAAAATGAGGAAGAAACATTTAATAAGCTATTGCATTAGATGTGATCTTCTTGATGAATGTAAAGGGGGTTGTTTAGGAACGATGTACGCTTTGCAATACAAAGATATCCCTTATTGTTTAAGGGCAATTGAAAACAAATTTTCTAATAATGAGAATATATCCTTTAGAGGTAAATTGGATTCAAAAATATCAAAATTAAAAAATTTAAATAAACTTCTAGGTCAAATTTAAAAAATCAAGGTGGAATAAAAAATATGTTTAAAGAAATTTTTCAATTTTATAAATTAGGAAAAGAGTTGGGTTTGCAAAAGAAAGAAATTAATAAAATACTACTCTTCGATAACACAAAACATCCTTCATTGTATTTAGTTCTACTTATTTTGGCTATTATTGCTACTGGAATTATAGTAGTGGTATCTTTAGGCATAATCGCGATCAATAGAGCAAATATTTATCCAACTGGTACGCTCTATTCTACGATAAAAGAAAAGGACTTTAAAAGGAAAAAGTAGATATAAATACATTTTAGAAAATAGATTGTATTATGAGAAGAGGAATGTTTTAAATACAAGCTTTTAAAGATATGCTTCAAATTAACAAAATTTTAGCATAATAATTAAACATTTATCTTTATAATAATGAAATTAAATATTGGTTGTGGAAAGAAATACATACCTGATTTCCAAAATATCGATTTAAATGAAGATTTAATAGCGGATAAAATAACATCAGCTGTAAATCTTGATTTTAATCAGAATGTTAGTGAAGAAGTACACGCAATTCATATTATTGAACACTTGAGCTATTTTGAAGCCATTCATGCGTTAAGCGAATTTTTTAGAGTGTTAAAACCTAATGGAAAATTGATCATTGAGATACCCGATTTAGAGAAAGCTTGTCAATTATACCTCAAAGCAAATGAAGATCAAAAAAAAGAAGTACTTGGATGGATTTATGGAATACCTCATAAAGGTCTACAACATAAGTTTTGCTTTCCTATTAATTTTCTGATTGAAACCTTGAACAATATTGGATTTAGGCACATTTCTACTCAACATTATTTTAACGATGAATCAATACCATCGATTAGAATTAATTGTGCGAAAATTGATGATGCAGCAGAATTACGTGTTTTTCAGATGATTGCTGAACTCCGTAAAAAAATTATAAATGAGAATCAAGTTAATTTCACGGATTCATTTACTACAAAAGAAAAAGAGGATTTAATAGACAAAATAAGATTAAAGTCTGTAGGACTTAAAGGACTTAAAGCAGATCTAAAAAAGATTGAAATTATTGAGATATTAATCGATGTTTTAATAAAATCTCCTAAAATTGCTAAATTTTATTTTCTTTGTTTAAAAGAGGATGATCTCTTCTCAAGTTCAGAAAGGACGTATCTTTTTGACATTATTGAAGATTTAATTGATATAAACTTTCCAAATATTTTATATCAGTCAATAAAAAGGTTATATCTTAATTCGGGAACTCAACAAATTGTTTATTTATCAATTGAAACATATGCAAAAACTTTAATCAAAAAACTTTTAGATCCAAAAGAAAAAAGAAAAGAAATCTTAAAAAACTTGAAAAACCAATTCGAAAATATTAACAATTCTAGCATTGAATTTTTTTCTAATAACATGTTGCAACAAGAATCTCTTGATTATTTTTATAAAGGAATTAAATTTTTTTACAATTTCAAGTATAAACTGGCATTTAAAAACTTTTTAGAAGCGATTCGCTTGTATAGAAATGACTACCTCTACTATTGGAACTTAGCACGGTTGTTAGTCCAATTAAATAGAAGCAAAGAAGCATTAAAGTACTATAGGTGGACCCAGAGATTAATTAAATTAAGTAGAATTGAAAATAAAAAGTTGTCACTCCAAAATCTAAAAAATGAGTTTAAATGGTTAAGAACAAAAAAGGGTTTAATGCCTAAATTTGAACCTATATTAGCTTAAAACGTGTTTTGTATTTTAGAAGTATTTATTTTTTCTTATTTAAGTAGAAAATACTTAGGTAATAGATCATATTTTTACTCAAATTCCCTAAGAAACTTTTTTCATAGGTTTTAAGAAGGTTATACTGCAAGACATCTTCTGGGAGTGATCGATTTTATTATAATAATATGTACGTGTTAATGTATCATACATTCTCCACTTTTTCGCGGGAGAAATGGGACAAATTTATATATCCATTTTTTTACTAGTATCATGGTTATTTAGGGTTTAAAAAGTAATTTTATATTTGATACTATCAATAATTTCAAGTTTAAAATTTGTTTAATCCTTCAAATCATGTCATGACTTCAAAATCATTTATAAGAATATCTCAAGTTATAGTGATGTTGAAAATGTAAATACCTTTAAATTAAAAATGATGGAAATTAACAATACTCTTCAAAAAAGGAAAAATTTCATATATTTCATTTTATTTGTGCTTCTTATTAGTTTAGTACCCTTTATTCCTTTTTTTCAATTTGAAATCAATAAAAATAATTCGTTGCTTGAAAATAAGTATAATTCATTAAAATTATCGGTAGTTGAAGATATTAAATTAACCGAGAGTGCTGATCCTTTAGAACTAGGAAAAGAAGAAACAATAACGATCAAATTTCCCGATGATTCATCAGTCACTTTAGCGATAATTGAATTTGAGGGAGCAAATCATTCAATGTATGTAATAAGCTTTAAAAAATGCAAAAAGTGTATGTTGGTGAAAAGAAAGAGG
>JBHLME010000081.1:0-2944 GCA_048938445.1 Promethearchaeota archaeon
AAGATTTAAATGTAGAATTTGAAGAGAAATTTGCATATATAACACAATTAAGAAAGAATTTATTCAAATTAGATGGTGATATAAGAGAGCTCTTAATAAATAATTTAGAATTTACAAATCTATTTAAAAAACTATTAAGAAATTGGATATCAACTAAGATAGGAATTCAAGAATATTTAAGTGATATCGATCGTCAAATTAAAATATTAAAAAACGAGGTAATTACTTCCTTATCACAAGAAGAAGATATATCAGATACTCCTGAAAATAAACATTTTATTGAAGTTCGAAATAAATTTGCTTATCAAATCCTTCAAAGTCATATACAAGATCTCATTACTCAGAGTATTGAGGAATTTAAAAAAATAAATGACAACTTTAATCAACTAAATATAAAATTAAAATATGCAGTTAAAAAAAAAGAGTATTCTAAAGCCCATCAATTAATAGAAATAAATTCAAATCAGATCCAAACATTTATTGAAGAAACTGAAAAATTAATAGAAGATATTCTTGGTAAAGATGTAATTATTGAAGACAATAACTTATTTGATTTATATGTAAGACCTTATATCAATAAATGGAATGCATCAAAAGAATTATTAATCAACAAGCTTGGAAATTTTGTTAAAAGAAATGAAAATAACATATTATTAAACCAAATCAAGCATTATTTAGAATTAATAAATCCAATTTCATTAGACTTACTCTCTTCTTACGTAAATGTGGAAATGAAACAGCTAAAAATAAGAATATTAGAATTCATAAATAAAAATAAGCTAAATTCAAAAATAGTAGATAACTCCCTAATCTCTCTAAAATTATCCTCTGACATAAAAACAACTGATTTATTATTTTTTAAAGATATTAAAACGATTGGAAATAAAATTTATCTGAATTTTAAATTAAGTAATCCAACAGCGTTTAATTTTAAAGATATTCAAATTTCTTTGAAACTTCCCTCTTATTTAAAATTCTTGAAAAAAGAGAGTTTTCCTAAAATTCTTTATTTAAATGAGTTAAAACAATCAGATAATTTTAAATTTAACTATGTCTTAAAAATTGATAAAAATATTAAAAGAGATTTATCATCTCCTAATGCAGATGAAATAAAACTTGATTTATATTATAAAGATCCTTACAATATAAATCGTAAAACATCAAAAAGATTAAATCTCCTCCTTCCTTAAAAAGTTTTAAACAAAAATAATTATTAATAATATTGATTATAATTATTAATTAAATTGATTAATTTATTAGAAAATAGTTATAATTAAAAAAAAAATTGAGGTGAATGACTGAAAAAAACAATGATTATCGATTGACTCAACAAGTAAAAATACATGGATGATCTTGTAAACTCGGAGAGAATAACTTGGAAACTCTTTTAAATAATGTAGGTTTAACAGGTAAAATAGAAGATGCAGCAATTCTACCAGTACCTCATACTGATCTAGTATTAATAAAAAATCTGGATATATTAACACCAATCGTGGATGAACCTGAAACTATGGGAGAAATCGCCGCCTGTAACGTAACTAATGATATCTTCGCTTTAAACGTTCCAGAAATTTCTGGGATGTTAGTATTTTTAGCTATTAAACCAAACATGCCTAATTATGTTACTGAAGGAATATTAAAAGGAATCAAAACCTTTATGGAAACAAAATTAAATTCAAGAGTCGTTGGAGGTCATACAATCTTTTGTGAATGGCCATTAATAGGCGGAGAAGCATCTGGATTTATTCAAGAGAACAAAATAATAAGAAAAGACGGCGTAAGAGAAGGTGATAAGCTCATATTAACAAAACCTATTGGATTGCAAGGTGTAATGGCCGCATATAGAATTCTAAAGGATATACCAGAAATGCTTGAAACCTTTTCAATAACAGAATTAAAAAATTCAATTAAATATGCCATTGAACTAATGACGACATCGAATCAAGATGTAGTTAAAACTATCCACTCATACAATGATTTTTCATTCATTCATGCAATGACTGATGTTACGGGATTTGGGCTCGCAGGACATGCCCAAGAAATGCTCCAAAATTCGGATTTTTCAATGATAATTGAAAAGATTCCTTCTATTAAACTATCACGAGACCTTTCTAATGAATTAGGATATGCCTTTGACGATTGTCGGTGTCATGAAACCGCAGGAGGAATGTTATTGGCCTTAGATAAAGAAAAAGTAGAAGAATTTTCAAATTGCCTTATAAGTAATAATATACCAAACTGGATTGTTGGAACAATCGATAAACAATCTCCCGGACTTGTAAGAGTCTCAAATAATGCTGATAATATTGAGATTTCTAAATAATATACTAAAAAATTGAATGAATCTTGAGAAAAAATGGTAGTCTTAAGATGACGAACCTAGCAATGGTTATTAAATTTAAAGTAAAAAAATGTATTATAAGAAAAATAAAGATTTCCTATAATTTTGAAAATAATAATGAAAATAATTAAAATCAAATAAATAGGGGATTTAATATTTTAATTTTATCTAATGATTACATGCTTTTTCTAAATACTCCAAGAACTGACTTACAATGAGCACATATATACGTATCTATAGATATTTGTGCTGTTTTCGTTGGTAAATACAACGGAACTTTTATTCTTATAGAATGAATATCTTGAGTTTCTAAAGCACCTTTTACATCTTTATATAAATTAATTTCTTTTTTACAATTTGGACATATTAAGGAAGTTGTAACACTAATTTTACATCACCATATTAGTTGATTTTTATTTTTGGATAGGTTGAATAATCACTTATTAATATAAAAACATAACTATTTTGATTTTATGAAATTATGAAATTAGTTGAATAAGAATTTTTAAATATCGAGATATAGATGTGATTTAAACTATCGTGACAATTTCTCCTAAGATTTTAATAATTTTTATTTAATTTTTCCATTTAAATTGATAATGA
>JBHLME010000081.1:2954-20775 GCA_048938445.1 Promethearchaeota archaeon
TTTTCAACTTTTCAATTACTTTATCCATTAGTTGTTCCCCATTTTCAACATTAAAACATGTTATAGAAAGTTCAACTTCCACAGAGAGCCCAATTCTCGGGTGTGTTTTTATCCATAATTGAGGATATTTTTCTTCAAAATTTGAAACATAGGGGGCAATTTGAGATTCCCCAATACCCATAAAAATGAAACCTTTTTCTATAAATTTACCCTTTTTTTCTTTTAAAATAGGTAAAATCACATTATTAAACATTGCTTTTAATTCCATTGGTACACCTGGAAGACAGAATATTGTAGTGTTTGTTACTGTTAATTTAATCCCTGGAGCAGTCCCCCTAATATTTGGTATTGGGATTGAACCTTCAGGTAAATATGCCATTTTTTCACGCTCAGGAGTCATTCCCTCCAATTTTAGAATTCCTCTTTTATATGCATTATCATAAGCTTTTTTAATTGAATTATAAGCATTATCATCTAATTTTAATTCTCTATTCAATGCCATTCCAACACTTTTTAAAGTTATATCATCATGTGTAGGTCCGAGACCTCCCGAGGTTATAATAATGTCTGGTTTACGAATTATGCAATCTTTTAAAGTGCTTGAAATACTTTCAACGTCATCTGTAATAGTTGCTATTCTCGTTACTTGATGACCTTGTTTAGTTATTCTTTTTGCAAGCCAGTTAGAATTAGTATCTTTAATCTTGCCTATTAAGATTTCATTTCCAATTATTATGATTTCAATTATCATTATTAATAACTAAAATTTGAACAAAATAAAAAATTTTTATGAATCATTAATACTATGGTTAATTATACTTCTGGTTAAATGTGGAGATAAAATTTTTGGCACAAACGAGTGAAAAAACTGGAAAAATCCTAATTGATGATGCCGGAACAGGAGATCTTGTTGGAAATGCATTCATAGGATTTCTTAGAAAAGAAACAGGACAAATTATATTCAAAACCATTCCAGTTGAAATGTTTAATGAAGAAAATTGGAATAAAAGAATGCCTTACAAGGTTGTTGTGGATTTAGTTAAAGAAGGATTAAAAGAATTAAAATTTCAAAAGGATAAGGATAAGATTTTAATATGTAGGGGAAACATATTTGACCAAGTGAGAACATATTTCAATGAAGATGGTATTCAACATAAACCTGCAATTATTGAAGGAAAATTACAAGATGCTGTGGAAGGAAGGTTTATTTCCCACCTTCGAAATGACTTAGGGATTAAATCAAAAAGTCTCACTAAAAAAAGCGGAGCTAAAAGATATTTTGTATTATTTAACTGGGTTTCAAAAGATTTCTATAATCGAGAGAAATATGTTAAATCAGGATTTAAAAGATGGAGAACAATTTGGAGAGAAAAAGCTCTTGAGAAGTACAATAAAATGAAACATCCAAAACATTCTCCACATAAAATATCCAACTAAATGGTTAAGCTAAATCAATTTTACAGCTTTTACATGTTTTTGCATTAGGTGGATTTTCGGTTCCACATGCGAAGCAAATCTTATTATTATCATCTCCAGAGCGTTTCAAACTAATTTTATCATCAACTTTATTCTCACTTTCACTTTCTTCACTATCTAACTTGTAAATTTTTCTAGCATCTTTAATAAGTTCCCCGTTAAGTTCCCTATGAGGAGTAAGAATTTTAAAATCATTTGATGCCTTGATTTCAAGAAATCCCTCAGGCATTCCTTTTATGTCAGAATCTTCAACAATTTTATGTGTTTTGGATGAAGGTGATTCTTTATCTATATCTTGATCATCTAGTACTTGATCATCAATTGGTACCTGAGGCAATTCAATTTCCGGAACTGGTTTAGGAATCACTAATTTTACTTTTAATTCTTTAATATGTTGAACGATTTGTTCAGTTTTATTAATTAGCATTGTTCTATAAGTACTTTCGATTTTAGGATCCTTCGAAGCTTTCAAAGTCATTTCTGTTATGACAATCCATGCATCTATTGCTTTTTTTAATTCATCATTTTTTTCATGACTATTTGCAATAGCTACTTTTTTTGCTAATTCTCTATTAAATGATTCTATGTCCATAGGAGATAATTAATCAAATGAACTTTTAAATCTTTTATAAACCGATCTTAGAAATTGAAAAAAAAAAGGAGTAAAAATAATTATTTAAATTAGTATTAGTTTAATAAAAATAATATTAATACCTTCTTTCGAAAAATAAATATATTATTAAATGAAATTAACCTCTCATGTCTATTAGGCCTTTCACTTCAAGTGATATAGAACAATTAAGAGAAATATTTGAAAAGAATGGATGGAAAATTGAAGGTCAAATTAACGATACCTTTAGATATAGCTTAAAAAGAAGTAATCTCATTGTTTTAACTTTAAAGTTTCCTTTAATTATACCAAAAATGCGTTTAAATATCCCTTATGAAGTAGCAAACTTTAAAGTATCAATAGTTTTTAAATTGTGGCATTTAAATGATAAAACTTTAAAAATAGTAATATATTTCATAAAAGCGTTTAAAGAATTAGCGGAACAAGTCTATTTAGAACCTAATATCTCATTAGAAGGAAAGATACAAGAATTGCTAAACTTGTTAAATCTTTTTATGCCTGAGACAATAAAAAACGAAAATGAAAGAAGCTGGTTAAATCGTATAAGAACATCATTAATGAATAAAAGAGAAAAATATTCAGAGCAATTCAATTTATTTGATACAATAAAAACAAGAGATATGGTAGAGATCCTTAAAACATCAGGCCTTAATCCCACTTTTAAACAACCATGGGAATTAAAAAGGGGTTTACCAAAAATTAGGACTTCAGAAACCTTACTCTTTTCTAATGAAGAAGAGAATTTTGATGAATTTTTTATTTTTGAAAAGGGTTATATTACCTATTTTAATGATTTAGAATATGACAAGTTTTTTGTAAGGTCATTCTTCGAAAGTTATAGTCCTTACTTACTTTTTACGATTCTAAATTATAAACAAGATTATGACTTTAAATTTGAAATTCATGTTAAAAATTGGATAAGATTATCTCGAATGTTTTTAAATTCAATTCTGGAAATAATAAATAATGCTAATTTCAATTCAAATGATTTTATTACATTTAATCATAAAAAAGAAATTAGTAAGGAAGATTTTATAGGAAACTTCTGTAATTTTCCTCTTTCAGCTTTAAATTATGAAAGTTCAATTTCTAAAGAGTTATTCAACTTACATAATGATTTATTTGACTCGCCCCCTACTCATTTTGAAGTAATAGAATCAAGCCTAGAATATTATACAAAAGCTGAATCATTTATTAGGAATTATCACTTTGAACCTGCTACTCGACTTCTAAATGAAGCATTAAAAATCTTTAATAAACATAGGCAGAAAAAAGCTGTTATTTCCGTCTTACTATTGTTAAGAAAGATTGCATCATTATTAAACGACAAAAAACTTGAACAAAATTATTTACAAAATGCATTAAATATCATTAAATCTAAGGAAGTACCTGAACATTATCTTGTTGACATACATTATAAATTAGGAAAAGTTTACTATAAATTAAAATTATTAAATGAATCACTAAATCATTTCAATACAGTAATCACGTCCTTAAAGAAGAAAGAAACGCCCTCAAAAAAAAATGAAAACTCAGAATTAATAGATAAAGAGCAAAATTACTTAGGGATGACTTATCTTTATATGGGATTAATATATTTGGAACAAGAGAGATTTGCAGATGCTAAAATAAATTTTAAAAATGCATTCGAAATTGGTAAAAATTCATTAAGAATTAAATTATACTTTTATTTATTCCGGGCTATCGCATATAAAAAACGAAAAAATGACTCTCAAGCAATTAAATTGTTAACAACGGGATTAAATTCCATAAACGAGGACAATTTGACCCTATACCGAAATTTTATCCTTAAAATCTTTCTGGAATTAGTAGATATTTACATTTTCTCTCGAAAAAGTAAAAGTAAAGCGTTATTATACCTACAACAAAGTGAAGGTTATGTTTCGACAAAAACTATTCCTGAAATACACCTTGCAATAAGATGGAATCTGTTAATGAGCAATTATTACAAGTTTTTAGTTAAAGACCACGATAATTATCAATATTATTCAAAACAAAGCCAAAATCTAATTGCTCAATTGCATAAAATTGGAGTTAAACAAATGTATGAATTAGAATCAGATTAATATGAGAAATATTTTAGATATTATTCCTTATTTTTTTAAAGTATTAGAAAAAAAATATAAAATTAAATGATTTGATTTGCTAAATCCGGATCATATTTCCATAGATCATTTAACAGTCCATCTCCTCCGAATTCTGCAACACCATCACCTCCAAAAAGCCAGAGTTTATCTTTGGAATCTATCCAAGAAATGGCATCATATCTGGCTCCAGGTCGATTTCCTAAACCAAGAAAGCCCTTAGTACCAAATATGCCATAATTACTATATTGATCAACATATTTTTCACCCGCTACCCACGTCCAATTTCCCCCGTCAAATTTCCATAGATCATTTGAATGACCTGCCATATAACCATAATCATATTCTTTTAGAATTCCAAAACCGCCAAATAACCAGAAATTATTATCAGAATCTGTCCAAGAGATAGCTCCATTTTTACTCCCAGGATAATTTTTTGGATCTGAAATGCCTTTGGTTCCATATACTCCGTATTCGTTAAGTGTTTTATTTCCTGATATCCATGTCCAGTTTCCACCATCAAATTTCCATAGATCGTTCAATCTATCAGGAGAATATTGTCCTATAACGTAAATCACCTTGCCTCCAAATAACCAGAGATTATCTTCAGTATCAATCCATGAAATGGTGTCTGCTCTACTTCCGGGATTATTTAAGGGATCCGGCACTCCTTTTATTCCATAATTACCAAGATAATTAATTAATTTATATCCAGACACCCACGTCCAGTTTTCTCCGTCATATTTCCAGAGATCCCTCAAATAGCCATCCTTTCCGGATTCAGAATATCCTACTCCACCATAGAGCCAGAAATTATCGTCAGAATCGATCCAAGAAATGGAATCTGTTCTACTCCCGGGATAATTTACGGGATCTGGCACGCCTTTCGTTCCGTATACACCATATGCATTATATGTATTATTTCCCGACACCCATGTCCAATTCACACCATCAAATTTCCATAAATCATTTAAATATCCTAATTCTCCCGATTCGTTAAGTCCTTCACCTCCAAAAAGCCAAAGATTATCATCAGAATCGATCCAAGAAATAGAACCTCTTCTACCTCCAGGATGATTAGATGCATCTGAGATACCCTTTTCACCATATATACCATTGACATTTGTAATTTTATTTCCCGACACCCATATCCAAAAAAAACCATCAAATTTCCAGAGGTCATTTAAATATCCAAGTCCCCCCCCTCCAAATTCTGGAAATCCCTCACCGCCAAAAAGCCATAGATTATCATTTGAATCAGTCCAGGAGATAGCACCTTCTCTACTCCCGGGATATGTTATCAGACCTGGAACACCTTTTGTCCCATATACTCCATATATATCAAGAGCATTATTTCCGGATATCCAAATCCATCCTATTTCGTTAGATGGATTGCTAGATCTGTAAATCAAAAAATAGAACAGACCTAAAACACCAAGAGAAGATCCTGCTATGATAATGATTAAAATGATAACTTTATTTTTCTTTTCCGTCTTTTATCACCATTTCTAAATTTCTTTTAATTTTCTGTTAAATATCTTATCCTTTTTAACTAAGACTTAGATTATCACATTAAACTATTTAATATCTTATTTGGTTTAAATTAGTTCATAATTATATATAAAGATTAATTCTAACACTTCTTTCTGCTATATAGTTTTTTCTTTTTAAACAAGGATTATAATAAACGAATAAACACTATTAACTAGGATTTAATAACAATAATAATTCAATTATGAGAATAGTTGATCAATAAGAAGGATTAGAAAAAAATGAAAACTCAGACGTCAAGATTTTATGTTGTAAATTTTTTTTAAGATAAATAAAAAGACTACTTGCTTAATATACTATTATTTTAGCATATATATTTAACAAAAACATAGAATCTTACAATTAAACAAAAATAAATTTTTACTAATAATAATGAATATTAAATTGATTCTTAAAGAATATTTTTTTTCTTGGAGCAAATTTATGCAGATTTCAAGATGTATATTAGGTCTTAACCGAAAATAGAAAGCGATTCTTATTTCTGATATACTGCTCTTTTTGCGCCTAAACTATCACTTTGTCCACCATATTTCCCCTTTATAATCCTCTGATTGTAAAGTTCTCGAAACCTCATGCGAGGTGCCTTCTTTGAAGTTGAATTTCTTCCTGTTCTTGGTATTTTTGGAGTTTGTTGTCGTACTTTTCCAGCTTTAGTTAAACTTCCATGACTTCCGGGAATGTTTTATCATCTCGTTAAATATTTTTATAATCTAGAATCATTTTAAACTCTTAAATTTTATTGATTTTAAAGAATTAATATTTTAAATCATGATTGGTTTTAATAATGATAACTTCTTTATTATAGAATATCAAATCATTAATATTTCAATAGAATGATGGATTCGAGAAAAAAGACAGTAATTATTCTCTGGATACTGGTAATTACCGTATCTATCGTGCTTATCGTGGTTGATGTGTTGTTTTTTAACATGCATTGGCTAATTTGGATTCCCATTTCGATTTTAATTTTTTTAGGATGTGCTGTTTCTTTTAGTCAATATTTTATTGAGTCGAAAAAGCATTGCCCTCGTTGTAACGCAACGCTCCCTTCCTTATATACTAAGAATTGCCCGAAATGTGGATTAAAAATTCTAACTAAGTGTCCTGACTGTGGAACCTTTCAAAACATGTATGTTGGTGGTAAACCTATAATGTATTGTAATCAATGTGGATTACAACTTGGAATAATAAAGGAAGAAGTTGAAGCAATTAAGAATCCTTATATTCAAACTGTAAAAGTTAAATTTTGTTCGAATTGTGGTGTTAAACTCGAAGAAGAGAATCCTAAATTTTGTAGCTTGTGTGGGGGTAAAATTGAGTAAAATATAATAATATATTTAAAAAGTACTTCTCCATTGAATTATGCTTTTATAGAGATAACGTAACAAAAATCGACATTAAAGGTTATATTCTTATCTAATTTGTATTTTTTTAATGAACACGATTATTGAGATGAATGCTAAAATTCCCGTAATAATAAGAATGATAGATTCAGAAATAATAATATAATTTCCATCAATAATTATATCTCGATCAAAGAGATAAACATTATAACCACATCCCGAGACGATATATTTTCCATTTAAAGACATGTCTAAACTTGTAGAGGGTTGAGGTCCTGGAGCACTCTCTAATAGGTATTTCCATATTGGTTTTGTTTGTTTAGTGTTAAATAAATAAACTTCTCTACCACGATTCTGAGCTACAATATATCCACCATTAAATGAAATATCAACAAGATATAATGGTTGTCCAATTGAGCTTGTCCAAATTGGAAATGAGAAAAATCGATTAAATAAAAAGATATCCCCATTCAAACAACCAACTACAATAAAATTTCCTTCTGGTGAAAATTTAATAGATTCAATGGCTTGATTAAAATTATACATCCAAATTGGGATTGAACTTCCTCTATGAAAGAGATACATCCTCCCGTAGTTTTCATCAGCAATCACTATATAACTACCATCATCTGACATTGACAAACTTGTAATGCTTGCATCTATTATTGAAAAAGTCCATAATGGTGTACTGCTCATCTTATTGAAAAAATATAGATTTCCAGCATTATCCGCTGCTGCTATATAATTCCCATCTGAAGAAATCTCTACTTTCAATGCTAATCCACTAGTTGGAGCCTCCCACAATGGTATGGAACTTGCATAGTTAAAAAAGAAAACTTTACTAGAGCCACTTGCAGCAGCAATATAACTCCCATCATCTGAGATTGCTATGCTATAAATCCAACCATCAGTTATATTAGTCCAAATTGGAACAGATCCAGAATTATTAAAGAGATAAACACCTTTATCATCATAGCCACCCCCAACTGCGATATATGAACCATTAGCAGATATAGCTATGGAAGAAAAAACCTCTGATATTGAATAATTCCACATTGGTCTTTTTAGTGTAGTATGAGTATTATTTAATACAGAAAGTGTTCCATCTATTCCGCTAAAACTTATATAGGATAAGGCTGAGATATGCGAACCATCCGATGATATGGCTACTTCATTAACGGATTGAGTTCCTGGTGAATAAGTCCATAATGGAATGGTTGTTGGAATTGGACTAGTAGTTAAAAGTAGATTAGCATTATCATGATCTTCTAATAATAATGTATTTCTAACTAAAAAAAATATGTTACTAACTATTAAAGCCGCACCTATTAAAATTAAAATGACTTTACTTGTTATTGATTTCATCTTTAATAGTAATATTAGTATTAACTTATATTAAAAG
This sequence comes from Promethearchaeota archaeon, assembly GCA_048938445.1. Taxonomy (GTDB): domain Archaea; phylum Asgardarchaeota; class Lokiarchaeia; order Sigyniarchaeales; family SOKP01; genus FT1-020. The sequence continues at coordinate 11,463 of JBHLME010000081.1, forward strand.
ATTATATTAACATGAATGTACAGTCTATTTATATTGAGTAATTTAAAGACTTGTTATGATATTAATGTGATCTGAAATCTAATACAACTAAGGATAATTTAAGCATCAATTTTTGGTTCATTTCTAATAATTTTCTAAAATTTTTTAGATAATATTTTCAAAAAAACTGAAATATGATCATTAATTTGATATAGTATAAAATATTCTCAATAATATTTTATACCAATTGGATTTAAAGGCCTTGGGAGCGTGGCGAAGATTTTGCTTAGTTTCTAGGCATGATCGTAACCCGGTATCGCGGCAGGCTCCAGATAATGGTTCGGAAAATATTTTCGAAGAAGAAACTTGTTGGTCGTCGGTTCAAATCCGGCCGCTCCCATTCTTTTATTCTTAATATAGGTTATATAAGAGACAAAAAAAGAAACCTTTAAAGGGACAAATTTGTTAACGAATAAATATGAACCAAAAATTATTTTTCGGTATTGGTGGTATTGTAGCAATAATAGGTGTATATTTATTCATGAGTGGTATATCCCTCCTAATTCAACACTTTGGCTCTTCTATTTCTATATATCTAGAATGGGCATTTGTACGGTTATTGGTTAGTATCCCATTTTTATTCATTGGATGTTTTTTAATTATTATCATATATCTCAAGACTAAAGGTAAAAATACTTAAAGCATTTAATGGGTAGAAATAATTTTATAGTTCGTAAAATTCTCTTTACAGTCATTTAGACACTTCCCATAGTAATTAATGATTGAATTTTTATCAAATAATTGAACATATCATCAGTAACATCATTAACATTATCAATTTCAAGTTTAATTAATCTATCTTTTAGCGTTCCATAAATTATTTCTTTAAAACTCTTAAAACTAATCCGTGAAAATTGCTTAAAAACGCCAATTTGTTCTTGAATTGCCAATTTGATCAATCCTCTTGCAGCAGTAGGGCTTAATTTTATTTTTTCAGCTAATTTTTCCCCTAAATACTTGATAATTTCAGTTAATTCTTCTTGAGATAAATCCTTATCTATTATAGGTTCATATTCCTTGCGGAGAATCTTTTTAATTCGTTCAGGCAATAACCAAGCAAATAAAAAACCTATAGATGTTATTGCTGATATAATCGAAATAAGAGCGAATACAATATAACTTTCTATTGAATTGAAAGTTCCGAATCTTACATCAATTGGTTGAAATATGAGGATTATTTGATGAAGAGGAGCAATAAATGAGACTAATGAGATTAATTTATATCTAAATGTTATACAAGGATCAATGTCTTGCTTTTTTATTTCTTTATAAGCATGATATGATGAACCACCTAACCAAAAGAAAACCATTATGGCGCTAAAACAATCATGAGCAACTCTGATATAATGTATTTCAAGTGACGAATTATCCACTAATTTTAAAACACTTAACATTATCATTATTATAAAATTTATAAGAGAAAATATTAAGAAGATAATGGGAAGATAAGATTCACGATCTTGATGCAATATTATCGATTTTTGTTCTTTATGAAATGTTTCATTTGTAAATATAACGACCAATATCATGGAAAGACCTGTAAAAATTCTATCGACTACAGCATTCAAATCAAATAATATATCCCCTAACTGTCCTATAAAAATTAATAAAAATCCCAAACCTGCATAGAAAAGATTAATTAATTTTGTTTTAAAACTAGAAATTAATAGGTGAATGCTCACAATTGGAAAAATTCCAAGATATAATAAGATAAATAGAAAAAAAGTTAAATATAAGATTTCCAAATACATTTTAAAAGAAAAATCTTTTACGATTTAATAAAAGAATTATTAATATTTGAATAATTAATAAAAGATTAATGAATTAATTTCTATTTAAACATTCTTAAAAACTTATCATTCCAATTTAGTGTTCTTTTAAAATTTTATTACATAATATCCTTTTTTAAAATTTTAAGGGAATTTCTTCATGTGAATTTAAAAAAAAATCATTTACAATAATAATTCTTTTAACAATTGTTCTTTTTTTAGTTTCAACATCAATTTGATGAATTTCGATTATACCCTCCTCCTCATCATTAAGGTGTTCCATGAATTCATCCAATACTTCTTCCATTGAGTACCCAGTAATCTTCCATTTTTCTGCATGTCTTCCTATAAAAATACCTTTATATGCTTTTTTATAAAGCTCCATGATATTATGAAAAAAAATTTTTATAATTCTTATACTAATTAAATTATTTTCTTCTATATATTTAAAGGGATATGGTATGATAGTGAACTATTTTATTTTCCCAAAAATAATTTAATCAAAAATGTATTAATGTAATAACATTATGCATTTTCACTAGTATTATTACTATAAAATCAGTCTTTCCTTACATAGTTCAATAGCTCTAGGATTATTATCCACGCCAATCCATTTTCTTCCTAAACGTTTAGCTATAGCTAAAGTGGTACCAGATCCACAAAAGAAGTCCGCTATTAAATCACCTTCGTTTGAAGAGGCTAAAATTATGCGTTTTAATAATTTCTCTGGTTTTTGAGTAGGATACCCGAAATACTCTTTTGACCTCGTTCTTGTTTGATATGAATAAATATCATTCCAAACATCACCAATTAATTTTCCTGGTTTTTCATCTAAATACTGTTTTCCCCCTCTTCGTTTTCTATAACGTCTTCCATCTTCATCTTTATATATAAACATTTTTTTAACATAATCTTTGCTATAGGGGATATATTGCTTGTTAAATGTGAATTCATCGGATTTTGTATAATATAAGATGGAATCATGTTGACGTACCCAACCTTTCACTTGACTCTTGAATCCAGAAACACTTCCAACATTCCATACAATTTCTCTCCTAAAATTATTCTTGCCAAAAATATCATCACTTAATTTTTTTAGTTCAAATAATGCATTACTATCACAATGACAATAAAAACTTCCTGAATTTTTAAGAATTCGGTGCATTTCCTTGATCCTAATCCTCATGAATTCTAAATATTCTTCCATTGATGACCATAGATCTGAAAATTCTTTATAATCAACTCCACTGAAGAAAGGAGGATCAATATAGATTAAATCAATCAACTCTGATTCTATCTCTTTAATAAAATCTAAATTATCTGCTAAATATACTTGGTTAAATTTCAATGTGAGAATTTAATAGCATTGCAAATTAATAAATATTATGGAAAAAGAGCGATTAAATGATACCTTTTTGCGAGAATTTGAAAATTATGATTTTTTATGCATCAAAGAGGAAAAAATATTTCTCGTTGGGTCAAATACAAGAGCTAAAGATTATTTTATAAAAGTTGAATCAATATTACAAGTAAAATACAAAAAATTGGTTTCAATTTGTTCAATTGATGGGCTTTTACATAAAGATGAGTTTTCAAATGAAGAATGGGAGATCCTTCAAGTAATAGCTCTTAATAAATTAAAAGACCAAGATGCAATATTAGTGTTAGATGTTGATAATTATATTGGTGATCATTCGCGTGAAGAAATCGAATATTTTGGGAATAAACTTAAAAGAACCGTATATTATTTATCCGAATTACGTAAAATTGAAAAATAATTAATTGTTAATTTAATGATATTTAGTAAGAATTTTAAAAAACATAGTTTAAGAGAGGTTGTATGCTATTTTATTGAATTATATCATCGGAAGTGCTGGAAGTGGAAAATCAACTCTCACGGGAAACCTGAAAGAATATATTTTAGATAGAAATCCTGAAACTTCTGCCATAACAATGAATTTAGACCCAGGAGTAAAGTCAATGCCCTATATTCCAGATATAGATATTCGAGATCACATAATATTAGATGAAGTAATGGAAGAATATGGATTAGGCCCAAATGGAGCAATTATTTTAGCTTCAGATCTAATGGTCAATTACTTGGATGACTTAAAGGATGAAATAGATGAATACAATGCAGATTGGGTTATAGTAGATACAGCAGGACAACTGGAGCTTTTCGCTTTTAGAGAAACTGGGCCATTAATAGCAAGTTCATTAGGATTTGGTTCTATAAAAAAGTGCGTAACTTTTCTTTTTGATTCAAATTTTGTATTAAGGCCTAATGGATTTATTTCCACTTTATTATTAGCCGCTTCCGTGCAATTTCGCTTCAGGAATATTGCTCAAATAAATTTATTATCAAAAATAGATTTATTAGATGAAGATCAAATAGAAATGATTGTGAACTGGAGCCAAGACTTTCAGGCACTAGAAGATTCTACAAGTGAAAGAGAAGCAGGATTAATAAGAGAGTTATCTATGTTAATCTCTGAAGTTTTTATTCAATTAGGTTCGACAGCAGAATTAATTCCTTGTTCAACAAGAGAAGAGAATGGTCTCTCATTTTTATTTGGATATTTACAACGAATATTTGATTCTGACGAATCAAAATTTTATTAAATAAAATATTTTAAAATAATAAATAATCAAATTACGATAGAATTAAAATTTAAATAATGAAGATAATAGGTCCAATAGCAGGAATTGGCTCGAGATTACGTCCTTTTACGTTAAATAAGCCTAAAGCATTCTTAACTGTTGCTGGGAAGACCGTTTTAGATCATATCCTTGAAAAATTTAAAGATACTTTTGATTCTAAAACAGAACTAATTCTTATTGTTGGATATAAAAAGCGTCAAATTATTAATTATTTAAAGGAAAAAGAATATGAAAAATATTTCAATCTAACTTTTATAGAACAAATACCTCGGGGTTATGAAGAAAATATTCCCTATTATTGGGGCCTTGGAGAGGCGGTATATTTAACTAATAAAAGATTTAAAGGTAATGATATCAAAACTCCCGAAGACAATAAAAGAAATGGAGCAATTGTTTTCTTAGGAGATATGATACCCCTTGATGATTATTCCTACTTATTGTATAAATACTATCAATCTGATATTGATGGGATAATCACGGTCATGAAGGTCCCAAAGGAGGATGCTAGTTCATATGGCGTTGTTGAAGTTGATAAAAATAACATTATTCACAAATTAGTAGAAAAACCAAAAAATTTTATCTCAGACTTAGCAATCGCAGGTATATACGTGTTTTCTAATAAAACAATTAAAATACTCTTTAAAAACATTAAAAAATATTTAGATCAAAGGAAGGATGATGGAAGGGAAGTCTATTTAACAGAGAGTTTACAAGACTTGGTAGATCAAGGATTTAAAATTGAAGCAGTCGAGTTAAAGAAGGGAATTCTTGATTTTGGGAGGCCTTCTGAGGTCTTGAGAGGAAATAAATATTTAATTGATCAAAAACCTATAAAAAAAGAGGAATTTGCACAACTCCATATTACCTTTGAGAAATCTTGGGTGAAAAATCCCGTTTATATAGGAGAAAATACAAAAATAATTAATTCTGTCATAGGACCTCACGTTTCAATTGGTAAAGGGTCCATCATTGCAAATTCAATTATTGGCAACTCCGTGATTGAAAAAAATGCGAGATTAAATAATATAATTACAGAAAATTCAATTTTTGGGAGCAATGTTAGTATTGATGGGATTATAAAAGATAATTTAATAATTGGAGATAAAAGCGTATATTAAATTATTTTTTACTAATATTTATTGAAAAACTATAATTTAAAATTCAAAAAGATAATCATATATTAATAATAATAACAAGTTATTTAAGAAAAAATAGGAATGAATAAAAGTATGAATTTTTTCTAATTATTTAAAAGTAATAAAAACCGGATGGATGAATAAATTTGACTAATTATATTGCTTTCGATGGAGGCCATAAATGTAGAGGTAATATTGATGAAAACTATTCTCAATTAAAGGAGTTATTAAATTCAAATAATTTTGAATGTGTTAAATTTATTGATATGATCACTCAAAGCACGTTAAAACCATATGATATCTTGGTCTTTGCTTGCCCAGATTTTGCTAAAATCACGCCCCAAGAAATAAATGAAATGGAGGCTTGGGTCAAGAATGATGGGGGCGGATTGTTATTACTTTCTCATGCTGGTGGTGATAGGGGAAGAAGTAGCAATTTAAACGAATTAGCTGAACTTTTTGGGATTGCTTTTGAGAACGACCAAGTATTAGATGACAAAAGTAATTTAGGACTAGAAAATTTACCTATAATCTATAATACAAATTTCAATCCACCGCATACTATAACAAATGATATAGACTCAATATGTTATAGAGCTGGATGTTCTCTCAGTATAATTGGAGAGGGGGCTTTTGCAATTGCCACTTCTAATGAAACTTCTGATCCATTTCAAACACCATTAATATGCATTTCCGAGATGGGAAATGGAAGAGTATGTGCAATAGGCAGTTATGAAATGTTTAGAAATAAAGTAGGAGGAGGACTTGGATATAAAGAACACACTAATTTAGCATTGAATTTATTTAAATGGCTTGTTTCGGAAACTAGGTCTGATATAAGAATTAGCCAGGGGATTCAACCTCCATCAACTCAAGTTCGAGCGCCAACTGAGCATTATCACGCAGCAGAACAACAAAATAGCCCAGGAAGGTCTGTAGACATTGATACCGCAAATATTAGTTATGATATTAGAATTTCAAAAAAAAGTGAATTAATGGCTCTTTTAAAACTCTTTTCTGATCAAATTCATACGATTCAAAAAACTATTGATGTTCTTATTGAAAAAGTAGCACTTGAAGATGATGCAACTTTTCAAGGGGCTTCTTATAGCCAAGCGACTTCTGATTATCAATACCAGCAAGAGGAATATCAAGATCAATATGAACAACAATATACCGATTATGAACAGTATGATTCTAGTTATGAAGAATTAACTGGAGATGAAAGTTTTATAGACTATGAATACCAAACTCAAGGTAAACATACTTTATCTTCTCTTCCAGAAAGACCAAGTAGTTTAAAAGACGCAGAAGAACAATCTGAAACTTTATCAGCACCAAAATTTAAATCATCATCCAAATCTAAAGGAAAAAAAAGTGGATCTAGTGATGTAATTCCTGATACCGAATCACTTGAAGCAGAAAAGCAAAGTTTAGGGAGCAAGGTCAATTCTGTAAAAGAATTGATATCGTTTATTGATAAGAAGCATAAATCTGGGAAATTAGACGATAAATCTCATGATAAACAAATTAAAAAACTTGAGAAAGATCTTAACAAAGCCCAAAGTAGAATCGATGCGATTAATAAGATTCTTAAGAAATAATAAGGAATTCTAAATTTTAAGCGAAATTTTTTATCTTAAATAAATTTATTTTATAATTTTATTTAAAAATCTTTACTATAGCAATGAAATTATTATTTAATGATTTCTTGTTCTCTTTCTTTATCGATTTGTTGATCCTGGTTTTTTGCTTTAGCTTTAAATTCATCGGGAAGATAAGGATAGGCATGTTTATAAGTTATTTCAAAAAAGTCTTTATCACTGATTCCTTTAGTTATCTTCTTTAGCTCCTCTTTAACATTATTAAAAGCGGTTCTGATTTCTTCTTTTGATGTAGATTCATGCTTGCTTTTCACTTCTTCAACGATTTTAGCAATAATTTCTTCAGGGATGTCCAGTCCTAATACTCCTACTCTCTCTTTAAGTGCATGAATAACAGATTTTTTTCCCGAAAACTTTCCTAAATAAAATTGCCTTCGTCTTCCTACGATTCGTGGATTGATTGGTTCATAAGTGAGAGGATGAGCCAAAATTCCTGCTATATGAAGTCCACTTTCATGACTAAACGCATAATCACCTACAATTGGCTTATATTGAGAAATAGGTTTGCAAAAATATTGTTCACATATTCCACTTAATTCAGTTAATTTGTTTAATTTTATTCCCGTGTTAATTCCCAAACGATGTAATATTAGAACCACTTCTTCTAAAGCAGCATTTCCTGCACGTTCCCCAAAACCATTTATACATGTATGAGGGAAAGTACATCCTTCTATAACTCCTTGGATCGTGTTTGCAACCGCGAGACCAAAATCATTATGAGTGTGGATTCCCATCTCAGTGTTTTTCTTTAATGGTATCACTACTTCTTCTTTTATTTTATTCACTAAATACCGAGTGGAATGTGGCGTGAGTACTCCTACAGTGTCTCCTATAATTATTCTTTCTGCACCTGCTTTGATAGCAGTTGTAAAAACATTTTTTAGATGTTCAAAATCGCATCGAGTAGTATCTTCACTCACCCAATTTACTCTTAAATTATTATCTATAGCATATTCAATTCCCGTTTTTACCATTTCAAGTTGCTGTTCTGCAGTATGCTTTAATGTTTTTCTGAAAATGGGTGATATTGGCATGAAAATTACAATTTCTTCGAGATCTGCCTCGATACAAGCATCAATATCTTGCTTTCTTGGTCGAGCAATACCCAAAATAGTAGAACGTCTTAAATTTTCATTTACGATGGTTTTTACAATTTTTTTTTCGGTTTCAGAAACTGCAGGAAAACCTACTGCAATGAGCTTTACTCCGATATCATCCATTCTTTTTGCTAAATCTAATTTTTCTTCAAGTGTCAAATATACCGTTGGACTTTGTTCTCCATCTCTAAGGGTTTCGTCCCAAATACAAACTCTTTCTGGAAGATTCTTATTTTCTAAAGCAATTTTATTATAATCTGTAAGGAGGCTCTCAAGTTCCTCTTTAGAGAATTTATACGACATGAATAAAGGATTAATCTTAAATTAATTGAATGTGATCAATTTGATTAGTAAAATTCTATTACTAATTTATTCTTTTTGTTTAATTTTTTTTTTTTCATAAATTTATTTAAATTAAAAATATTCTCTAATTATTTTATACATGCCCTTTAGGTTTATATAGTATATTTTGTGGGAATAATAAAATCCAAAAATACATTTTTTTAAAGGAAATAATCGTAGAAATGAAAAGTTAGTAATAAGTTGTCCAAGAAAAACTTTTCATTTTATTACATCCGTTATGAAACAAGTCTCAACGATTTTAATACCTTTTATAGTTGAAATTTTTTCTTCTATCAAGGGATTGAATTGTTCAATTGAAGGGATTTCTACTTTCATAAAAAGCCCACAATCACCAGAAAGCCGCCAAATATCAGTAATTTCCTCTACTTCTTTTAATTCTTTCAAAATTCTTTTAATATCCTTAAAATCTGGTTCTATTTTTACTGTTGCCCGGGTTTGAGGTTTAGAATTTATGGAATAATCAATGGTAAATTTTTTTATTATTCCTTCTTCAACTAATTTTTTTACCCTCCTGCGTACTGTAGCTTCTGTTTTACCTACCCTTTCAGAGATATCATTAAATGAAATTCGTGAGTCTTCTTTAA
>JBHLME010000207.1:0-4955 GCA_048938445.1 Promethearchaeota archaeon
ATCAATTAAATTGCGTGAACCTAAGGATATCCCGATTTCGAGTACAGCCATAAATTTACAATTGTAATTTATCGATTATGTATTCTTATTATATAATATTTGAAATGTTTATGTATTGTTATAAACACAATATTTATTTTATCTTTTTATTTTTTCTTTTTTTATTGAATTACGTGAAACTGTTTCATATAAGCGAAATACGTATTATGAAGTAAATAACTAACAGTCATTGGACCCACACCACCAGGTACAGGGGTTATCTTGCTACATTTTTCAAAAACATCATCATAATCTACATCCCCACATAATTTTCCTTCTACCCTATTCGTTCCAACATCCACGATAACAACACCTTCTTTTATCTTATCCTTAGTTATAAAATTTGGTTTTCCCACACCTACTATTAAAATATCCGCTTGTTTCATATAGTGTTCTATATTTTTGGTTGAAGTATGGCATATAGATACTGTTGCATTTCTTTTCAATAACATGAATATTAAAGGTTTACCCACTAAATTTGAACGATTAATAATTGTCACGTCCTTTCCTTGAATAGTTATACCATAATGCTCCAATAATGCTATTATTCCTTTAGGAGTACAGGGAGAGAAACTTTCGTCATAATCAAATAACTTTCCTCGATTTAATGGATGAAACCCATCAACGTCTTTATTATAAGAAATTTTTTCTAAAAAAATGGCCGTTTCAGAACGCAAGTGAGATGGAAGGGGTAATTGTAATAAGATTCCGTGTATATTTTTATCTTTGTTTAACTTATCAATCTCCTCAATCAATTCTTCTTTTGTAATATTTTCATCTAAATCAACCATAATTGAGTCAATACCTACTTGTGCACACGTCTTATGTTTAATGTTTACATATACTTTAGAAGCGGGATCTTGCCCTACTAATATTGTTGCTAATGCTGGTTTTATACCATTTTCTTTGACAGAGTTTTTAATTTTTTCTGCTAACTCTGCATTTAATTTATCCGCTAATTTTCTACCATCCAAGATCTTTTCCATTTTACAAAATCAACTTTTTTAATAAAAATATAAGTTAAAATAATTAGATTTACAATTTAAAGTATGGGAAGGTTTCTTAAAGTTTTCTTCTTCTCCATAAGAAAATTGCTATTCCAATTATTATAGCAAGTATGATGAATATCACGATTAGGATGATATAATTGAATTCAACCATCCATATCTCAATATCTAAACTAGCACCTAATAGTACTAATGATTTTAAAGCAAAATATGAACTTGCTATTGAAGAATAACCTTGAACTGATTCATATATAATATCTGTAAATCCACCATCTAGAAAATTTTGACGATTATAAATCCAATTAATCGTGTTTTCCTTGAGAGGAGCATTAGAAGATAGCATATATATAACTTGAATTGAGTAATAAGTACTACTGATCAATGCATTATCTGCTGTCAAATCAGGTAAATATCCCCCAAAATTAGTTTGATCTGCTTCCATACTTACAAGAAAGGAATTACAATAGCTAACAGTTTTAATTATATCTGTGAGCTCCCCGATTGCTCCTGCTCTTTGCATTATTGAAACTGCACAATATGTATTAATTAAAGATGGTATTGATGCTGTGATATTACCTTGATACCCTCCTGTTATAGGATCTCTACAATTTTTTATCCAGGTTTTATGAATTTCCATTACTTGAAATGCATCATCTAATAATATAGAATATGTTTCAATTGCAAAATATGTAGAGATCATTGTAGATGAACTTTCAGTGGCATTCGTGGGAGAGAATCCTCCTCCAGTTTGATTTAAATCTTCAAGGTATAGTTTGATTTTCTCTTTTAGACCAGTAGATACTTCCGTGGTAGTGGAATTTAGAATATCAATTGATTTTAAGAGATAATATAAATCATACAAATTAATAGCATTATTATCAAACATTTTTACAATCTCGCTTCTCAAATATTGTTGAGTTGCGGAAGTATTTACACGTTCCAGAGCATTAAAATAATCTAAGATTTCTAAAGCTCTTGCTGTAGATTCATGTGAATCACCGAAGCCATTATTACCATTTTGTTGACTAGAAACATAATTTAATAAATATGTTCCTCTGGTTGCTCCTAGTACTATTGGTGTCATTATTAAAAAACAAACAAGAAATAATGAGAAAAATGCAATAACTCGATTTTTTTTTTTCAAATAATTGACCTCGGAATAAAAAATTAATTTTTTAAAATTTTTTTTGAAATTAAAAATTATCGGTATTTAATTTAATTTGAAAAAAGAAGGAATGTATTAGATAAAATTACTGGATAGGATGCATAAATTTTAATGAGTTTTAAAAAATTTGGCTAATATCTTGATATAATAAAGTTGGATTTGTCTGAAATTCTGCATGTGTAATAAATAATCCCAAAAATGAAGGTAAACTGCCTAAAATAGACGCACCATTAAAGGTAGAATGTAATAAATTATCAGGAACGAAGAATTTAATTATACTTGACGTATCCGAGGATTCATAAAAAGAAGTGAATTCATTAGCTGGTGTTTGTTTCATTACTTTTTCAGAAATATCAGACATTTCGATGTTTTCAATTTTTTTTCCACAATAAGGACAGAAGAGAGATGTTTCATCCTTTATTTCTTTATGACAGTGAGGACATTTACCTTTTACTAGGGTTGGTTCCTTTTTTTTTCCTAATCCTAAATCTATGCTGATTTCTTGTACTTTCATTGGAGCACCACAATTAGGGCAGAATTCCTTTCCATCAGAAAGTTTTACTAATGTACCACACTTTGAACAAGTATCTTCTTCTTTAGTTCCACTCATAACTGATTTTAACTCTTTTTGAAGAGGTTTGAGTTCTTGAATAAAAGGTGTAATATTGCTCTTTTCATCATTTCGAGGTTTTGGTATTGGACCTAGTTGTGGAAGTAATTGATCTAACTCACCTTTAAGTCTTTCTTCAAAACCAGGGTAGGATAAATTTCCACCAGAAAGAACAATGTGAGATAGCAAATCTCCCCAATAAGCGTTATTAATCGTATATAATGATGAGATAATAGCTTGAGGAATACTTGGTAAGTTAGAATTCATCAATCCGGGTTGAAAAAGTACTTCTGGTGCTCTATATAAAATATTTTGGGGAATTGAAATAAAGGAACCATCAGGCATGGGGTAATGAAATTGTTCTGAAGTGATGGCTGCATCATTGGGATTTAAAATATAATAACAATTTTTTTCAACTATTTCTCGTAATATTTCATCCACCGCCGATGATGAAATGCTTATTCCTTCTCTCATAAGTAATGTTCTTAAATTTTGAATGATATCTTGCCCTGCCAAGTTTAGTTTTTGAATCCCTTGATAATAAATTTGACCATTCACGATAGGAACGATTGTTGTAATTCCATGACCACTTTCAATAACTAACCCCGAGATTAATCCCACAGAGAATATTGATAAAATGGGGGAAGGTACCATTATTAAACTTTGTACTCGATGGGTTTCAAACATGATTCGTGCGATATATTCCTTGGTCTCCTTTTGTATAAATGATGGTTCAACATAAAAAACGGGATAAGCATTAAGATTCTCAATTCTTAATAAAGTATAGAAGATATGATTTAAAATTTCATAATAATCATCCCAACTCATTATTTGTGCTCTCTCAACGGGGTGTTTAACTTTAAGAACTCCTCGCATTTTCATTGCATCATTTCCAACATAAATACTTCGGGTGGAAACATCTGCCATGACAGATTTATATTTTTCTGTTCCCGTGATAGATGGAAAAATGAATCGCGGGGTGGGTTCTCCTGCAAAACCGACTTTTGCATATGCACTTCCTATATCAATTATAATGGGCGTGCCAGGACCAGGGATACTCATATTATCTCATGTCTATTGATTAATTCTCTATATAAATCTTTCAATAATATTATTATAATAATAAGAAGATCTTAATTATATTTTTGCCTTTATTTAGATATTTACAATAATACTTTTAATGCTCAATAATTTGATATTTTTACTAATTAAATCTTGTCATTGTTTAGAATCATTTCAAAAAGGACTTTCAAGATGTCTCTTTGAATTAATAATCCAACTAAAATTTTTTCATGACCATTTACCACTGGAAGTCGCTCAATATCATACTTAAAAAATTTAATGAGAGCATCTTTAATGGAATCATCTTCTTTTACTATTATAGGTTCTGGTGTCATTAAATTTTTGACCATAGTATGTGGTGATTCTAATGAAACAGCAAAACGTGCTAACCTAATATCTCTCTGAGTTATTATACCAATTAAATGTTTGTCTTTAGGATTGTTAACTACTGGAAGCCCTCCAATTTTTTTTTTTAACATCAAGAGTTCAGTAGTGCTAATTTTCTCTTCAGGAGTTATGTAATAGAGAGGGTCCTTGATCATTACTTCAGAAACTTTTTTATCAGCGAATTGTTTCAAGAGATTTTTTTCCATTTTCTGAGCCTATGACTAAAATGTGTAAAGAAATTAATTTAGATAAAAGTATAAACCTCTATGGAATTTAATCAATATATAATTAAAAAATGTTGTTATTATTTTCTATGAACTTTTCTCAATTTTGTTTAACAAATTATTTAACTCTTTTTCATAGTCTTTATATCTTTTTAATAAATATTTACCCCAATCGTTAAGTCTAATCCATCCTCCTCCTCCACGTCCTCCTTTTCCAGTAATAACTGGCGACATTCCCGTTCTTTCTTCGATCCTTTTTAAAATATTCCATGCATACTTATAAGAATAAGCTTTAGGCTTGATATCTAAAGCTTGTGTTAAAGAACCACCGTCATTTTTATCAATATTTTCAAGTAATTTTGTCCAACCAGAACCTCCAAGCTTCTTATTATCAAATTCTAACCAAAATTTGACTCCAAGCTTTATCTTAGATTTCAATTCATCACTAATTGGAACTTCTT
>JBHLME010000208.1:0-4939 GCA_048938445.1 Promethearchaeota archaeon
TTAAGAATTTAAAAGTACGCTCAAACTCAATTTAGAATTAATTTAAAATTGATAAAGGTATTTAAAATTAAATAAATTTATGTTAGGAGATAATTCTATAACGATAAATTACATTGTATATCATTTATATATTAAAATAAAAAACCTATATCTTAATTATTTAATTCTGTACTTTTAGAGGTTAATATTAAAACTGATAAATAAAAACCATTAAAGAGAAATCCCAAAATTCATAATAAATCCTATTTTATTTATCATATTAAAATTATTGAAGTTTTACTTTTATAATTACTAATGATCTAAAATGACTTTACCGGAAGAAGAGACAAGAATTTTAGAATATTGGGATTCAATTTCAATAATTAAATTAATTCTTGATGCTAAAAAACCTAAGGGTCGATTTCAATTTACAGAAGGACCTCCAACCGCTAATGGATTACCGGGTATCCATCATGTCTATGCAAGAAGCATTAAAGACATCATTCTTAGATATAAATTTATGGATGGTTATTGGGTTCCTCGGAAAGCAGGTTGGGACACCCATGGTCTCCCGGTAGAAATCGAAGTGGAAAAAGAATTAGGTTTGAAAACCAAGAAAGATATCTTGGATTACGGAATAGATAAATTTAATAAAAAATGCCGAGAGAGCGTATTTAAATATGTTACAGAATGGGAAAAACTAACTAAAAGAATGGCTTTTTGGCTTGATATGGAAAATCCTTATATTACATGTGAAAATTATTTCATTGAATCAATTTGGTGGTCATTAAAGCAAATATTCGATAAAGAAAAAATCTATAAAGGAAGAAAAGTAGTTCCATTCTGCCCTCGCTGTGAAACACCACTATCATCTCATGAGATTTCTCTTGGTTATGAAAATGTTACTGAAGAATCAATTTATGTTAAATTTAGGCTATTAGATCCTAATTTTGAAGATGTAAAAATAGTCGCATGGACGACCACACCATGGACTTTATTAAGTAATGTAGCTCTAGCGGCTAACGCAGATAGTCGTTATTCTCTTGTCGAATTCAATGAGGAAAAATTGATTATTGCTACATCTTTACTCGATACAGTTTTAGGTGAGGGATCTTATAAAAAAGTTAAAGAATTCTATGGTTCTGATTTATTATACAAAAAATATGAACCCTTATTCCCATATTTTGAACATTTATCAAAAAAAAATGGTTTTATCGTTGTTACTGGTGATTTTGTATCAACTGAAGCAACTTCAGATAACATCTCCACGGGATTTGTACATATTGCTCCTGCTTTTGGAGAAGATGACTATAACATAGGTCAAGAATATGAACTCCCATTCATCCAACCGATAAATGAGAAAGGATTTTTTGATGATTCCATTCCAGAATTAAAAGGCAAGTATTTTAAAATCCATCGTGAAGATATCGGTAAGAAAGGAATCTGGGACACGGATAAATGGGTTGTTGATGAACTAAAAAAAATGGATAAATTATTAAACACTCGTGATTATGCTCATGATTATCCATTTTGTTGGAGGTGTAAAAGAGCTCTTTTATATTATGCTCGGGAGTCATGGTTTATTGAAATGTCTCGTTTCAGGGAAGACTTGCTGGAAACTAATGACAAAGTTAATTGGGTACCTAAATCAATAGGTACTGGTAGATTTGGTAATTTTCTAGATAACGTGAGGGATTGGGCTGTCTCTAGGGAAAGATTTTGGGGTACACCCTTACCAATCTGGATCTGTAATAATAATGAGTGTAATCATAAAATTGCCATTGGATCTTATGAGGAATTAAAACAATTATCAAAAGGAAATGTTGTTTTAGAAGACTATCATAAACCTATGATCGATGAAATTTTAATTACTTGTCCTAAATGTAAAAGTGACATGGAAAGAACTCCCGAAGTTATTGATGTTTGGTATGATTCTGGTGCAGCTCCCTTTGCTCAATATCATTATCCTTTTGAAAATAAGGATCTTGTTGATAAGGGCGGGGCTTATCCTGTTGACTTCATTGCTGAGGGAATGGACCAAACGAGGGGATGGTTTTATACACTCCATGCGATTGGTACAGTTGTATTTAATCAAAATGCGTTCCATAATGTTGTTGTCAATGGAATTGTACTTGATGGTGAAGGAAGAAAGATGAGTAAAAGCTTAGGTAATACAATCGATCCGTGGACTATTTTTAATTTGCAAGGAGCAGATGCACTACGGTGGTTATATTATGTTTCAGGTCCACCACATAAAGAAAAACGTTTAAGTATCGATAATGTCAAATATGTAATATCTCAATTTACTTCAAAATATGAAAATTCTTTTAAACTCTTCTCTGAAAATTGTAAAAGCAATAATATTAAACCTAATTTAAAATTTGATTCAGGAAATTTAAAAAATTATTTAGATCAATGGATATTAGCTAAAATAAATGTTATAAGTAAGCAATTAAAGCAATTTCTAGATGATTACTTGATATTTAATTCTGCTGAAATTATTCAGAAGTTTGTAATTGATGATTTGAGTAATTGGTATCTTAGATTTGCACGTAATAGATTTCTTGAAGGAGACCAAGATGTTTATGATGTTACTTTTTATATATTTGATATATTAAATCGGTTAATGGCCCCTTTTGTACCATTTTTAACAGAAAAAATATTCCTACAAATGCAAGATCAATTTAATTACAAGAAAAAAATAAAATCAATTCATTTAATGGATTTTCCAAAGTTTAATGACAAATTAATCAATGATTTACTAATAGAGGAAATGGATTTCTTAAATAAACTCATTCAAGACTTGCGTTCCTTAAGAGATCAAGTTAAAATTAAAATTCGTCAACCAATTAAGGAATATTTATTACATTTTAAACAAGATAAAATAAAAATAATAAAAAAATATGAAAAATTAATTACATCAGAACTTAGGGTCAAAAAATTAAATTTTATTGACAAGAAAAAAGCAACTTCACTCTATTCTGAAAAGTTAATATTAAATACAGGTGCTATTGGAAAAGATTTTAAAAGAGATAGGAAAAAAGTTGAACAATATCTTTCAAACCTAACCATAAGTGATATCAAGAAGAGTATGACAAAAGGGAAGCTAAAAGTTATTCTTGATAATAAAGAGTATGAAATCACTAAAGATCATTTTCAAATTGAGCAAAGTGCTAAAGAACCTTATTCTGTGAAATTATCTGGTGAAGGAATTTTATTTATTAATTCCGAATTGAATGAAATATTATTAAAAGAAGGATTTATTAATGATTTCATCAGGAACATGCAAGATATACGTAAAAAATTAGGATTAACAAGGGGTAAAGAAAAACTCATAGTTAATATTCAAAATGATTTTGATTTGAAAAAAGAATTAACTTCTGATTTTATTGAAGCAGTAAAAGAAGAAACCGGTATTGTTAAGATTGGTAATGAAAAAAAAGGTAGAGAGTATAATTTTAAAATTCAGAAAAAAGAAATTTCTGTCTGTATTGAAGTTATTAATTCTTAATTTCTGATTTTTTATAATATTCAATCCAATAGTCAAAAGTCTCTTTTATTGTTTCTTCTAAAGAAGAATTGATATTGAAACCTAATTCTTTTCTTATTTTTGAATTATCTCCTATTATAGTATCTTCATCCGCATTTCTCATTCTATTTGGAACATTTTCTACCACTTTTATTTTCCTACTTGATAATTTTATGGCCATATTTAAAAGTTCTTTTATTTGAGTTTTTTTATTTGAGCAAACATTATAAACCTCTCCAGATTTTCCTTTTTCAGCAGCTAACCAAATCGCCTGAATTGTGTCATTTATCCCCGTGAAATCACGATAAGGATTTAAATTCCCTACCTCTATGACAGGTTCTGCTAATCCTAGCTCGATCTGAGCAACTTTACTAACAAAATCTGCACATGCGTCTCCTACTTTTCGTGGACCTACTTGGATAAAAAATCTAAGATTAACAATATCTATTCCAAAATTTAAATAATATTGTCTTGCTAGAAGTTCAGCAGCAATTTTACTTATACCGTATGGATGAATTGCCATTAAAGGATCTATTTCTATTAATGGGCGTTTAATCTCTGTTGTTGTACCATATTCGGCAGCAGTACAAGCCATAATTACTTTTGTTTTAAATTTTATTTTTTTTATCGCTTCAAATAGATTAATTGTCCCTATAACATTCGTCTCAATGGTTCCAATTGGATCCTCCCAAGATGGTACTACATTTGATTGTGCTCCAAAGTGAAAAATGAAATTTGGTCGAATATGAGATAAAATTTTATGTAATAATTCATCATTTTTCAAATCACATTCTAATAATGTAAGATTAGCAAAATTTACAGGAATTTGAATGTTTTCATTGAAAATATTTTTTTTCATTTCTGAAGAAAATGTTGATTCCCCATTAGTATAGCGTTCAAGATTTTTCAAGTTAGATCCATGTCTCACTAAAGAGAAAACTTCATAGCCTTTATAAATAAAAAAATCAGTTAAATGCGAACCTATAAAACCATTGGCTCCAGTTATGAATACTTTTTGCATAATTTATTTTAGTCCATTATCGAATTGAATATTTATTTTAATATGGATAAGTCTTTTAATAATTTTATATTTTTTTTATTTCGATTTGCTCTAAAGCATTTTTCATTCTATTTTTAAAAATGATATCCAATAATCAAACATATCTTTTAATACATTTTCAATTGATTGCGTGTTTTTGAAACCTAGCTCATTTTTAATTTTTGAATTATCTCCTAATATAACATCTTCATCAACATTTCTCATTTTATTAGGTGTATTTTCAACGACTTTTATTTTTTTATTTGAGAAACTTAAAGCAGTTTCCAATAGGTTTTTAATTTGTGTTCTTTTACCCGAGCATACATTATATACTTCTCCTGATTTTCCTTTTTCAGCAGCTAACCAAATTGCTTGAATTGTATCTTTTATCC
>JBHLME010000209.1:0-4914 GCA_048938445.1 Promethearchaeota archaeon
AAAACCATATCTTTTTGCTATCAAGTAATTTCTCTCATCATCCCAAGGAGTAAAATAGCTTAAAAATATAGGTTCTGGTTTGACTCGATCTAACTCTTCTTTTTTTGGTAAAATAATTGCATTAATTTCATTTTTTGATAGACCTCTTTCAATCCAAAATTCTTGAATTTCATCACTTAATTTTTCTCCTGCAGAACTATGTCCTGCTTCAATGTATTTTTTAGCACTAAAATGATCTTCAGATGCAGTTCCATATTCGAATGCAGAATTTTCACCAAAAACAATAAGAGGAATATTCATTGCTACGGAGACTTTAAATGGAACAGTATAAATTGCTGCTTCAATAAATCTTAATGGTTCTCCTAATTCTTCAAATCCAATTTTAGTTGCTTTTTTAAATGTAGGTATGCTAAGATTAAATATATACAAATCACAGCCAAAAGCTTCAGTTAAATTGTTTAGATTATGTTTTCCAACTTCTGAATGTGTAAAAGGATCAGCAACACAAACTAAAAGGGGATTCATATTTAACCTTTCCTTCATATTATAGGTAATGAAATGACTATCTTTCCCCCCTGAAACAGCAATAATACAATCATAATACCCATCATCTCGTCGATATTTATCACACAGTTCTTTTAACTCGTTAAATCTCTTTTCATAATCTATAGATTTCTTTTTTTCGCTATTAATACATGCTTGACATATTCCATCTTGATTAAATAGTATATGAGGACGTGTATCAGGTATTACACATTTTTTACAATACTTCAATCCTTCTTATCTCATGTAGTTATTTATAATTTTATATATTATTCTAAATTAAGAATATGTTAATATATTAATTTAATCAATATAAACAATCAAACTAATTATATATTTTGATTTAGTTAGAGCATCATTTATTAGAAATGATTCATTTTACTAATGAATGGATATTTTTCAAAATTATTGGAATGATTAAATGGTTAAATATATTAAATATTGTAAGCATTGTATTATGCCTGAAACTAAACCTGATTTACAGATTGATGAATCAGGAGCATGTAATGCTTGTCGTAGTTATGAAACTCGTGAAAAAATCGATTGGAATAGTAGAAAAAAGGAACTTAAAGATATATTAGAAAAATACCGTTCAAAAGATGGTACAAATTGGGATTGTATTATACCTGTTAGTGGAGGAAAAGATAGTCATTATCAAACTATCCGCATGCTTGAATTTGGTATGAATCCTTTATGTGTAACTTCTACAACATGTGATCTTTCAGATATAGGAAGAAAAAATATTGAAAATATTAAAAATTTAGGAGTTGATTATATTGAAATTTCTCCTAATAAGAAAATTAGGAGAGAACTTAATCGAATAGGATTGAAAGAAGTAGGTGATATTTCTTGGCCTGAACATACAAGTATATTCACTATTCCGATAAGAGTCGCTGTTCAGTATAATGTTCCTTTAATCATATGGGGCGAAAACTCTCAAAATGAATATGGAGGACCTGCTTCAGATGCGGAAAATAATGTATTAACTAGAAGATGGCTTGAAGAATTTGGAGGGCTCTTAGGGCTCAGAGTCTCTGATTTAATTGGCATGAATGGCATTCAAAAAAAACATTTAATACCTTATATTTATCCTTCTGATGAAGAGTTAAATAAAGTTGGAGTTACAGGAATTTTTCTTGGTTATTATCTTCCTTGGGATGGTTATTCTAATGCTTTAATAGCGCAAGGTCATGGATTCACAACTTATAATAAAACTATAGAAGGATCATGCGTCAATTATGAAAACTTGGATAATTATCAAACCGGTATCCATGATTATTTTAAATACTTAAAATTTGGATTCGGACGAGCAACAGATTTGGCTTGTCTCCATATTAGAAGAGGTAGAATAACAAGAGAAGATGGATTAGAACTAATTAAAAAACATGATGGGAAATTTCCTTGGTCTTATCTAGGTAAACCTCTTGAAGAAATATTAAAACCCCTCGATATCACATTAGAAGAGTTTATTCAAATTTGTGACAGATTTACAAATAAAAAACTATTCAAATGTGATTCTCAAGGTAGATTAATTAAAGATAAATATGGTAATTTAACAAAAATTAATTATGATAATGATATAATAGATTAAATATATTTAGGACAAATTAATTCATTGAAGACAGTTTTAATTATTGATTATGATATGGGAAATATTGATTCAATTTCCCGAGCAATTGAGGAGTGTGGTGGCAATCCAATTATATCAAATAAACATACTGATTTTAAAAATGCATCACTCTTGATCTTACCGGGTGTAGGTTCTTTCGCTAAAGCAATGCAAAATATTCATAATTATGGTCTAAAAGATTTGATACGAGATTATGTTCTAAATAAAAAAGTACCTATTTTAGGTATTTGTTTGGGAATGCAGATACTTGCAACAAAAGGATATGAAGGTGGAGAAACTAAAGGTCTAGATTTAATAAAAGGAGAAGTAAAATTGCTTGAGCCTAACAGTCCAATGATAAGAATTCCTCATATTGGATGGAATGAAGTAATTTTTAATAAATCATCTCCATTATTTACCAATATGAATTCTGGAAGAGATTTTTATTTTGTTCATAGTTATAGTTTTATTTGCGAAAGAAATGAAGATATCCTTGCTTATACTCCCTATTGTGGAAAATTTATATCCGCGGTTGGAAATGGGAATGTTTTTGGTGTCCAATTTCATCCAGAAAAGAGTCAACGGGCAGGATTTGAGTTACTAAGAAATTTTTTAACATTATAGGTGAGAATTTTGTTAAAAGTTCGTATAATGCCAACTTTATTATATAAAGATACAACCTTAGTAAAGGGAATTAGTTTTGATAGTTGGAGAAGAATTGGATATTTAATGCAGGCAATTAAAGTTTATAATATTCGTCAGGTGGATGAATTAATATTTCTAGACATTACTGCGACAAAGGAAGGAAGAGGTCCAGATTTTCTTTTGGTTGATGATTTTGCTTATGAATGTTTCATGCCCTTAACCGTTGGAGGTGGAATAAGGAATATTGAAGATGTAAGAAAACTATTAGCTGTAGGAGCTGATAAAATATCTATATGTTCTTCGGCAGTTTTCAATCCAAATATCATAAATGAAATTGCTAATGAATTTGGATCTCAATGTATTGTTGTTTCTATTGATGTTAAAAAGCATAACAATGGTGAGTATGAAATATATACACATAGTGGGACTAAATCCACCGGATTAGATCCAGTTGAGTTTGCTCTTGAAGTTGAGAAAAGAAATGCGGGAGAAATTTTATTAACTTCAATTGATCGTGATGGGACAATGAAGGGTTATGACATTCAACTTATTAAAAAAATTTCTTCAGCAGTTTCGATTCCGATAATTGCATCTGGAGGAGCGGGTAATTATGAACATATGCTTCAGGCAATTAGAGATGGCAATGCAAATGCAGTCGCTGCTTCAAGTATATTTCAATTTACAGAGCAAACACCCATAGAGGCTAAATATTTTTTAAAAAAAAATGGAATCAATGTAAGAATCGATAAATAGACTATTTTCTCTTATTTAATTTAAGTTAATAGAAATAAGGTTTATTTAGTCTAATTTTTAATTTTTTTTTAGAGAGAATTTTAATTAAAATTTAAATGATAGTAATTTTTTTTTTTCATATGTCTGAAAAAAACGAGAAAAAAGGATCTTGGTTTGGAGATTTTGGGATAAGATACACAGTTAG
This sequence comes from Promethearchaeota archaeon, assembly GCA_048938445.1. Lineage (GTDB taxonomy): Archaea > Asgardarchaeota > Lokiarchaeia > Sigyniarchaeales > SOKP01 > FT1-020. The sequence goes on from JBHLME010000209.1 coordinate 3,735, forward strand.
AAATAAAATTATTCCAGAAAAATTAGTTCCATTCTATAAAAAAATATTAAAAGAACGTGATGTTGAAAAGATTTTAGAAGTCGGGTGTAATAGAGGTCATAATTTAGTAGCTATTTCATATTGTGGACAGTATGACTTATATGGAATCGATATTAATCCCTATAGTATTGTAGTAGCTAGATCCAACAGAGAGATTTCATTTACTGTTGGAAATATTTATGATATACTCTACAAAGATAATTTTTTCGATCTTGTAATGAGCGTTGGAGTTTTAATACATCTTGATCCTAAAACCCTGAAAGATGCTTTAAAAGAAATATTTCGAGTATCTAAAAAATATTACTTGATGATGGAATATAATTATGATTTTGAAGAATTTGAAAAGATCCCATATAGGGATAATGTTGGATTGTGGAGAGGTAATTATAAAAAACTTGTTTTAGATAATTTCGATGTAAAATTAATCGCAGAAGGTGAAACAGGGCCTGAAGAGGGATTCGGAGATAAAAGAGGGTTTTTCTTATTTGAAAAAGAGAAATAAATATGTTTATTAGTGTTTATGTTAAATTAGATTTAAATTTATATTATTTATGATTGACAAAAAAGTTGGTGTAATTGTACAGGCGAGGATGGGTTCGACCCGATTACCTGATAAAGTATTAAAATTGCTATATGAAGATAATACAGTTCTTGATATTTTAATTAAAAGACTAAAATTAAGTAAAAATGTAGATGAAATTATAATTGCAACAACTCCAGATAATCGAAATCATACAATTATTAATGTTGCAAAAGAAAATGGCGTATCTTCATTCATTGGAGATGAAGAAAATGTTTTATTAAGATATTATAGCGCAGCTAAGAAATTTAATTTAGATATAGTAATACGCATTACATCAGATTGTCCTTTTATTGATCCTATAATTTTGGATGATATGATTAGTTTTTACTTAGCTCATAACTATGATTATATTCGAAATGTTGATGAGTCTACTAATTTTTCAAGAGGATTTGAAATTGAAATCTTTAGTTTTAAAGTCTTAGAACAAGTTTTTAGTTATGCTATAACAAAACCAGAAAAAGAGCATGTTACTTATTATATTTATACTCATCCTGAACTATTTTCAATTTTTTCATATGATCTTGAAAATCTTAAAAAATTTGACAATTTAAGACTTAC
>JBHLME010000082.1:0-20130 GCA_048938445.1 Promethearchaeota archaeon
TCTAAAATTTCCTTAAAAATTTTTAATAATAATATAAAATTTTTTTTTAAAATCAATTTTCTTTAATGATCTTCTAATTTTTTTAAAATTCAAGAATTAAATTGATTTTTTAATAAATTGGTATAATTTAATTAATATTTATACAATGTGTATTGATTTTAAAAAGATAAAGAAAAAAAAGAAATTAAATCATTTCTTTTTAGGTTTGAGTTGATTTCTTTGTATACCTACTTCTCTACTAGAAGGTATTGCCGTGCCACAATGGTCTCTTTTGGCTTCATTTGTTTTAAATGCTTTCTCCAATTCGGCGTCTAATTCTTCATCGGTCATTTCTTTCTTTGTCATAATATAAAATGAAGATCGTGAATATAAAAAGATTTTTTTTATAATTTATTGAGCTTTAAGAAAAATGAAAAATAGAATTAAAAAAAAGATAAATTACAAATTTAACAAATAATCATGGACAGCATCAGTTTTCTCAACGGGTCTTCTTTCAGGTACCACAACATATTCCACACCCTTTTCATAAAAATCAGGACTCAGATATAAATTGCAATAACATGCACCAAATTCCTTGACATCTAAAGGAGCGTAGTCGCAAGGACATATAAGATCTCTATCTAACTCTTTATTGCCTGTTGCGAGCCTACATGGACATGACTGATATCCATGAGTCTTTTTATTTTCGAGTAATCCATCAATTAAATCATTTAAAGTCATTTCATCCTTGTTTAGGATGTAATTATTTAATTCGCAAATCTTATTTATATATTCAATCATTCCTTCTCTCGTTTCCATGTTCATTTCATTAGTCCCCTCCTTTTAATATTTCCATGTATTTATTTGGATCATAGCCTACTACATGTCCCGATTCACACACTAAAAATGGATAGGAGATACGTTCTTGATAGGTGTTTCTCAAGTGGTCTAAAAGAATTACTTTATCTTTTGGATCAATTTTATCTACATCAATATATCTATATTTCATATTTTTCTCGTCTAAGAATCGCTTGCATTTTTTACACCACATACAAGTTGAAAGGGTAAATATAGTAATCTTTTCATTTACGCCGTTCTGTCCATCAACATCATTAGCGAGATTCTCTATTAATTCTTCTGCTTTTGACATGTTAATCTCTTTTTTTTACTCATAATATTGGATATTGTTATAATATTCAATTTTGATTTAAAAAAGTTTATGCTTATAAATACTTAATATTTCAATAAAACTCAATAGACATATGAAATCTGAATTTACTCGATTAATCGATTTCTACGTTTCTAAAATTTAGATCATTAGTACAATGTTTTTAACTTACTCATTTATTTTGTTTTAAATTTTCTTGCCAATGTGGATCTATACATCTTAGTGCCTCTTCAGTCATTTCCTTAATATCTGGCTCACAGGAATCATAAAGTAGTCCCAACTCAGACAAGGCTCTTTTATCGCTGATCTTCATTAAACTTTCAATGATAACAAATAATCTTTTTTTATCTGGCTCCTCTTTTTCATTTTCTTTTTTAAGAAATTCGATTATAGACATTGTAGCTTTTGCATTTTTAATCCGACCTAATGCTTCAATAATCCTATTGATAACGACATCATCCTTTTCAATTTGTAATGCTCTCACCAATAAATTAATAGCCCTCCCTTGTTCCAAATGTCCAATTCTTCTTGCAGCTTCAGCTCTTTCTTCCCATTTTTCGCTTCTGAAGAGATTTTTTATTAATTGATTATATTCATTTTCTTGAGTTTTTTGTTCCATCTTATCTTCATTTAAAGTATGAGAAAATTAGTAGTTGATGGTTATGATTTCAAAAAAATATCTCTAATTCAAGAATCATTTGTAATTATGTATAGAAGAAAATTAATAATTTATAGTTATAAAAAAAAATAGAAAATTTAAATATTTAAAGCAGTATTAAGCTATTATACGAGATCGAAACGATCTAAGTTCATTACTTTATTCCACACCGCTATAAAGTCATGCAGGAACTTCTCCTGAGAATCATCGCTGCCATAAACCTCGGCTAATGCACGGAGTTGGGAGTTCGAACCGAAGATGAGATCAACACGGGTAGCCGTCCACTTAAGCTCACCCGTTTCGAGACCACGCCCCTTAAATAAGGTTTTATCTTCCGAGGTTGCATTCCAAATTGTGTTCATATCGAGCAGATTCACAAAGAAATCATTAGTAAGCGCCTCAGGTCGTTCAGTAAAGACACCATGCTGCGTTCCCCCGAAATTGGTATTAAGGACACGCAAGCCACCCACGAGCACCGTCATTTCGGGGGCGGTCAGAGTTAACAATTGCGCTTTATCAACCAGCATTTCCTCAGCTGATACAGCATAGAGAGTCTTCTGGTAGTTACGGAAGCCATCTACTTTGGGTTCAAGAACAGCAAAAGAATTTTCATCTGTTTGTTTCTGTGAAGCATCCATACGTCCCGGTGTGAAGGGGACCTTGACCTCATAACCGGCATTTTTGGCAGCTTGCTCGATACCTGCGCAACCTCCCAGAACGATCAAATCAGCAAGCGATATCTTCTTATCGTCAGACTGAGCATCATTAAATTCTGCCTGGATGCTTTCTAAGGACTTGAGTACCTTTGCTAGCTGGGTAGGTTGATTAACCTCCCAATCTTTCTGTGGTGCCAGACGAATGCGAGCCCCATTCGCACCACCTCGCTTGTCTGAGCCACGGAACGTGGACGCCGACGCCCAGGCAGTCGAAACTAGTTCCGAGATGGACAGACCTAAATTTAGGATCTTGACCTTGAGGGCGTCAATGTCCTTTTCATCAACAAGCTTGTGATCAACCGCAGGAATGGGATCCTGCCAGATAAGCTCTTCATCAGGAACCTCTGGCCCTAGATAGCGAGTACGTGGACCCATATCGCGGTGGGTCAACTTGAACCACGCTCGGGCGAATGCGTCCGCAAATTCATCCGGATTCTGCATAAAGCGCCGTGAGATCTTTTCATATTCCGGATCGAACCGAAGAGAGAGGTCGGTAGTCAGCATAGATGGCGCATGACGTTTTGATGGGTCGTGGGCATCCGGTATAATACCGGCACCCGCGTCACCCTTCGGTTTCCACTGATGCGCGCCAGCGGGACTCTTCGTTAGTTCCCATTCAAAACCGAATAGGTTCTGGAAAAAATTGGTACTCCATTTTGTAGGCGTGGTCGTCCAAGTGACTTCCAGTCCACTAGTGATTGTATCTTTACCTTTACCTGTGCCAAAGCTACTCTTCCAACCTAATGCCATATCCTCTATATCAGCCGCTTCAGGTTCGGGACCCACATGTTCTGCACTACCGGCACCATGACACTTTCCGAACGAGTGACCTCCTGCGATGAGTGCCACTGTCTCCTCATCATTCATTGCCATGCGTCCAAAGGACTCACGGATATCTTTCGCAGCCGCAACTGGATCAGGATTACCATTCGGACCTTCTGGATTGACGTAAATCAGACCCATCTGCACAGCAGCGAGTGGATTTTCAAGTTCTCGATCACCAGTGTAGCGCTCATCACCCAGCCATTCTTCCTCAGAACCCCAGTAGACGTCCTTTTCTGGTTCCCAGATGTCCTCACGCCCACCACCAAAACCGAAGGTTTTGAAACCCATCGATTCTAACGCGACGTTACCAGCGAGGATCATTAGATCTGCCCAGGAAATTTTTCGGCCATACTTCTTCTTGATCGGCCAGAGCAACCGGCGTGCCTTGTCGAGGTTGACATTGTCGGGCCAACTATTGAGAGGCGCGAAGCGTTGGCTTCCGGTACCACCACCGCCGCGACCATCGCCAGTACGGTAGGTACCTGCACTATGCCAAGCCATACGGATGAACAAAGGTCCGTAGTGACCGAAGTCCGCTGGCCACCAACTTTGCGACTTCGTCATGAGTTCCCTTAGGTCCTTCTTCACGGCCTTTAAGTCGAGATTATTGAATTCCTTAGCGTAGTTGAAATCCTCGCCCATCGGATTAGATTTATTGGAATGTTGGTGCAAGATATCGAGATTCAACTGGTTCGGCCACCAATCTCGAATCGTCATGCCCCCACCGGCAGTAGGCCTTTTAATCCGATCTATTTCCGGATTTTTATTATCTTCATTCATGATTTTCATCCATATTCAAATTTGAATTCCATCGATATTGTTCGATTGTTATTGTCAAAATATTTAAAATTATTATTTAACATTAATGCCTATAAATAATAAGTTTTCTCAATATTACACTGAAATTTATTCTAGAAGGTATGTTAAAATATTTCTTTAAAGCTGTTAAAGAATGGAGCAGTAAAGTCGCAAAAGGAATAAAAATAGAAGCCACTGTAGCAATTTAATTTTTAATTGTATCTTCATTTTTTTATTATTTTTAAATTTGAACTATCAAATAGTTATAGAAAATGAAATAAAACTATTTATGTATACAATATATCTTTGATATAAGAGATATAGGAATTAATCTTTGTATGAGATTATGTCAGAAGAACTTCTAGTCTTGTCATATTTCGATGAAATATATGGACCATCAATATTTTATTGCAATGTCCCGTCTTTAAATGATCCCGATTATCCTAATTTAACTAGAGTATTAGATTTTAATGATGATGAAGGTACTTTTATTTTTGCTTTTAGAAAGTATCAATCGTTAAATCACCTTTTTTATAATGAAACAGAATTAGCTAGAGGTGGTAAAGATCTTTTAATGATCTCCTATATGGTTAAATCTGCATATTTCAGAAACGAAATCGTGGATGTATTCAAATATCTGGATTCTAAAAGGAAAGTTTTAATTAATTTTTCTTTAGAATTAAAAAAAATGAAACAATTACCCAAAATTTTACGTGAAAAGAAAAGAGATGCAAATAAACTCAATGAGCTTAATTTTAGGGATAAAAAATTTGAGAATAAATTTTTAAAACTCTATAATGAATACTTCGATGTAATCTCATACAAGCAATTTGAAAGAACCATTGGAGTAGATCATGAATTTTCAAAGAAGATATTCATTTTAGGAACTCCTCATTCTGGAAAAACTTCTTTTTTAAAGAATATTGAAGATTCTCAATTTTACATGCAAAATAATCCAGGATTGCCAACTCAAATTTATGAACTAGTGATAGATAACTTGGCAATTCTTTCGTATGATTGTTTCGAACAAAAACTCCAATGTTCCCAATGTGAACATTTAGGCGGATGTTTAGAAAATGCTCAAGGATTTGTAGTAGTTTTTGACGTAACTGATGAGAATTCGATCCTTTCTGCTAAAGAACATTTTCAATCAATTATTAATAGTTGTGGTCTAATTGAGAGTGATAAAATACCTGTCTTAATTATTGGAAATAAACGAGCTGAAAGTGATGAATTCGATGATGACTACATTTTGAAGATATTTGAATTTGAAAACCTTGAATCTTGTGGAATGAAAATGAAATACTTTAAACTAAATATAGAAAAAGAAGGGAAAAATTTATTAAAATCATTGCGTTGGATGATTAAACACATGCTATAGTAGTTAACTTTTCTTTCTCTCCTCCTATAATGATAATCTATTTATAATATATAATAATTAAGTTCGATTTTTTATGAAGTCTTTTTCATTAGGAATTGATTTTTTATATAAAATAAAAGTGAAACTTTTATGATTTCTAGATGATGGTTACTTAGGTGATCAACATAAAAAATACAGCATGCTCGTCGACTTCATGTGATTTAGATCTTAAAAATGGAGAGGAAGAAGAAACCTTTTTTGAAGAACATTTCTGGTATTTTATCATTCCTTCTGCGATTTTAATTGGTATCTCAATATTTTTAGAATTTACGTTTGAATTACTTATTATCTCTCAGATTCTCGCTTTTTCATCAATTTTTTTATCTAGTTATGGAATAATAACTGAAGCAATTGATGATGTGCTGGATAAGAGAATTACCGCAAATATTCTTATGATTATAGCTGGTGTAGCTTCATTTTTCATTTTGCATGGACAAGAAGGTGCTACTGCAGTTCTTCTATATGCTATTGCGGAAAGATTAGAAGAAATTACTACTGATAAATCGAGAAATGCGATAAAACAGTTGTTGGAATTGACTCCTGATGAGGCATTAATTAAAATAGATAATGGATATAAGCTCATTCCAACGAAAGAGGTAAAAAAGGGAGATTTCATCGGGATAAAATCTGGTATGAAAGTTCCGCTTGATGGTATTGTTATTAATGGAAAATCTTATTTTGATCAAAGTGCAATTACAGGGGAATCTATTCCTGTTTTTAAACAAGAAGGTGACGAAATTTTTGCTGCAAGTATAAATTCTGATAGTTTTATTGATATTGAAGTTACTAAAGAAAGTTCCAATACATTAGTTGCTCAAATTGCCGAAAGCGTGAGAATTGCTCAACAAAATAGAAGTAAAAATGAAAAATTTATAGAAAAATTTGCGAGATATTATACACCTACCATTCTAATCTGCTCATTATTCGTAATGATCGTTCCTTCATTAATTTTTCGAGATTTCTACGATTGGTTTTATAGGGGATTGGTTTTATTAGTTGTTTCTTGCCCTTGTGCTCTAACACTCTCCACACCTCTCGCAAACATAGCTTCTTTAACAAAATTGGCTAGAGAGGGAATTTTAGTAAAGGGAAATCGTTTTATTGAAAAAATTGGTGAAATTAGGGTATTTGCATTTGATAAAACTGGAACACTAACGGAAGGTAGATTAAAAATTTTTGATATTATCCCCTATTCCATCTTAAATAGTAAAGAAATCATTAAACTTGCTGCAAGTTTAGAAGCGCTCTCAGAGCATCCAATAGGGAAGGCAATAGTAGATCAAGCCAGAAAAATGGATGTTATATTTCAATCTGTTGAAAATTTTGAAGTCATAAAAGGAAAGGGGATTAAAGGATATATAAATGGAGAATTAATGTATGTGGGAAGTCAGAAATATATTGAGGAACTTGATTTGGAAGTACCACTCAAGGATTTAGAGGAGATCGAAAAAGTTGGAACAATACCCATACTGCTAGCTAATGAAACTAGATTATTAGGTATAATTACAATAAGGGACGTTCTCCGCACTACTGCTCCAATTTTAATAGATGGCTTGAAAAAACGGGGTTATGAAACTGTTTTAATCTCGGGTGACAATCAATTAGCATGTAATTCTATTGGTGCTTGCTTAGATATGGACTATACTTATGGTGAAAACTTACCCGACCAAAAACTAAAAAAAATCGAAGAATTAAAAAACCAACGAAAGGGGGTGGCAATGGTTGGTGACGGAATCAATGATGCTCCTGCCTTAGCTATATCAGACTTAGGCATCGCTATTGGGGCTTCGGCTACTGATATTACCATCGAGACTGCTGATATAATAGTAATTAATGATGATTTAAAGAAGATTCTCACTTTTATTGATATAGCAAAAAAAACTAATAAAAAAATAAAACAAAACATTTGGACGTCTATTATTATTAAACTTACTTTTGCGGTGCTTACCGTTATCGGTCTAATGACTCTCTGGTTGGCCGTTGGAATCGGAGATATGGGTGTTTCCCTTTTAGTGCTTCTTAATGGAATGACAATTTTCCGTTATAACACTCTTTATAAAAATATACCTATTGAAGAAATAGAATCTGAAGCAAAATTGTTGATCTGTGAACATTGTGAAACCAAAAACATTATTCCGCAACATCACGGTAGAGATATGGTAAAAAAAGGAGATAAATTGATCTGCTGGAAGAATATTTTGAGAAGTGAAGAATTAGAAACTTGTGAGGAGCAATTACCACTGGATTGTCCTTATTGTCAGAGTAAAATGATTGTTCAGTAATTCTAATTTTTTTTATTTTAAAATATAACTTTATAAATAATAGCGTTTAATCTTATTAAAACATAAATTATTCTTTTCTGTAATAAATCCGTGAATAATGATGGAAAAATTAAAAAATAATATCGATAAATTGCATCGAATTTATCTAATTGTATGTTTAATTGCTTTTATTAGTGCATGTATAAGTCAATTATTTTTACCAGAAATTATTGCCAACAATTCAGCATGGGTTTTCGCAGATGGATGGCAACGTGAAATAGGTATTTGGAATTTAGGGATTATTATTTTGATAATATATGCATTATGGGCTAAAAATGAACGGTTTAATATGATCATAACAATAAGTATTATCGTAATAACAAGTTTATTTGCTACAAACCATTTATATGGTGTTATTACTTACCAACCAGTTCAAATAGTTAATATTCTTTTTACAATACTCAACTATATTGCTGCAATTCTCGGTGTTGGAATAATCATCATTAAAAAGATTAAATAGTATTTAAATTACTTTTTTTAGAATTATACTCTAAAACTTTATTTTATAACAAATGTTCATAGTTACCTATGACTGAAATGCAAATACCATTGATAATTACCAAAGAAGGATGCCATCGATGTCATGAATTAAAGGAATGGCTTAATAATAATAAAGTTTCATATATCGAGAAAGACCTTGAAGACCAAGAATTCATTCATCAACTTTTACATGATAATAATTTTGTTGGAACGTTTTGTGATGAAAATGAATGCATAGTGAATACACCCGTGGTAATTCATAAAGGAAAATATTGGTTTAAGGAATTATGGGGTATTTCTGGATTAAAAGAGAAACAAGCTAAAAAATTATTTGATGTCAAATAAATTTTTTTATTTTTTTATTATCTTCCATAAATAAGTAAATTATATTTTCAATCCCTAAATTCGGCCATTCTTTTTATAACTTTCCGAATTGTCCGTAAGCCCTCTTCATCAGCTTCAATACCTTTTCTACCTTGATCTCTTGTCCATAAACTCGCTCCTAAATTCGCTCCAAAAGCGCCTCCTGAAACACAGATAACATGATTTTGCTGGAAAAAATCAAATATTGTCCGAATTGCGATTTCTTGCCCCCCGCTCCGATCGCCACCTACGGCTAATGCAGCACCGATTTTATCCTTAAATACATCTGAATTTCGTGCAATTAAAGCCCTACAACGATCCATTACCGTTTTTAATTGCCCAGATAAATTTCCTTGAAATACTGGTGTTCCAAAAAGTAAAAATTTTGCCTCCTCAATTTTAGGATATAAATCTACCAAGTTATCTATATGCATACAACCTTTTTTTTCTCGAATGCAATAATCACAATGTATGCAAAATTTAATGTTTTTTCCTCTCACGGTCCAAAATTCTGTTTCAAACCCAAATTTCTTCGATGCATATTCTAAAGCATACTTGATTGCATGCTCCGTTCCTTGATTTCGCGGACTTCCACATACTCCTAATAATTTGTCAACCATGAGATCATAAATCTTTTTTGCTATTTATTATATTCTTATTAAACGTACTTATTTTAAAATAATATTTTTTTATAATGGATGTCAATAGACCTTCACTAGCAAGGATTAAGATCAAATTTCCCGATAGTATTTGGATTTCAGAAGTTTTCAAGCAATTCCCTGACATAAAAATGCAAATTTCATATTTCCTCCCTTACGATTTAGAAAAATCAATAGGAAACGCCATTATAGAAATATTATATCACGATATTGATTCAATAATGGAAATAATAGAAAATCATCCATCTATATATGAAATGAGTATTATGGAACGGGAAGAAACTCGAGTAAATTTTAACATTAAAACTAAAGATCCATACTTATTATATGCTATCATTAAATGTGGAGTGCTCGTAAATTTCCCCATAAATGTTAGAGAAGGCCATGCTTTTTGGAAGTTGATTGCCACGAGAGAGAGGATAGACCAATTATTAACTATTTTTGAGGAAAAGAATATCAAATTCGAATTATTACGTATTGGTAAATCTCCTTATAATCTTGAAGAGCATGAAAACAAATTAACTTTAGAAGAATCTCGAGTTTTAGAAAAAGCAATAGAAATGGGTTTTTTTGAGATACCAAGAAAAATATCTCTAGAGGAATTAGCGGATAATCTAGGAAAATCTAAATCGGCACTCTCAGTAATGTTAAGAAAAATTATCAAAAAGAAGATTGTAGTTGTAGAGTAAAAAATTAGAGAAAAAATGATAATTAAATTGCTCCTCTTCTTAAAATTTTACCCTCTCGAGAAACAATTGTCTCTTCAACACTTATTTCCCGTTCTATTACTGAAAGAATGGGTTCCATAAAAAATTTTATTTTTTGGCAACATGGTACTTCCATTAGTATCATGTTGATCTTTTTAATTGGATTACTCATTAAAATTGCTTCCAATTTTTCAAGTTCCGCTTCTCCTAATGAGAGCATCGGACAAAGTGTTACAATTGGTTTTCCTTTTAAGATTTTTCTATGAAAATCACCATAAGCCAAGGGGGAACAATCTGAGACAATAATTAACTCTTCATTATTAAAATATGGCGCAGTCGGATTTACCAACGTGAGTTTTGTTGGCCATTGTCTCAATGCTGAGGGGACTTCTTCTGTAATATCTGAATCGGCCCAAGTTTGATCATAAACGATCGTGTTAGCGGAAGGACAATTACATTGATGGGTATGTTGTTGCTGTTGCCCTAAGCTTGTATGTTTGAGAGTTAATTCTAAATGTTTTTGCTCCTTCATCTCCTCCAAGTGCTTCTCTACTTGTTCTTCATCAAACTCTAAGGCATCTCTCTCAATTATCTTTAAAGCACCTTCGGGACACTCACCAATACAGGCACCCAAACCATCGCAAAAAATTTCACTGATAACTTTCGCTTTTCCATCAATTATTTCTAAAGCCCCTTCTGCGCATGCTATTACACATTGACCGCATCCAGTGCAAAGTTCCTCGTCTATTTCGATTATTTTCCTTTTTTTTTTATTATATTGTTTGGCTTCAGTCATGATTAAACTCAAATTATTATATTTTATTCTATATTATTTCAAATTTTGAAATCTTATAATATTAATTTCGAACATGTTCAATGATAATATCTCAAATACATAAGAAAAGCAGATTTGAGGTTATAAATTTCTTTAATTAAGATTAGTGTCATTTTACTAAAATTTTTTATTAGTTCTTAGGTTGTTGAATCGATTTATTTTTTCTTTTGCGTTTTTTTATATCATCGGAAAATTTGGATTTATCTTTCTCAACACTAAAAGGATTACTAGGTTTCGATTCATTAATAGGTTGATTACAAACCCAACATACATTTTCTAAATTAGATAACGCACGAGCACATTTCTCACAATAAAGAGCATCACATTTAGAACAAACATAAATGAATCTCAAGGCCTTTGCCTTACATATTAAACATACTTTTTGCTCTTTATAAAACATCACTTGCTCTTCTGTAATTTTCCCTGGACTTATCTTAGCAAATCTTAAAAGATTTCCCTCAATTTCAATTTCTTTATTAATTTTCGGCTTTTCTATTGATTCTTCTCTTATGCCGAAATAATATATAATCATACCAATTATTACCCCAATCCTAAAGAATACTACTGCTATTAAATTGGATATTAATCCATCCAACACTGCAAATAGCAAAAAAAGAAAATATCCAATAGATATTAATAAAAGTTTTTTCCTTATTATTCCCTCTGATTGAAAACTTTTAATAAAAAATCCAAAAATCATAATAAATATCAATATTATAGCAAAAATGATAGTGATTCCAAAAGGAGTGAATATACCTATTTCTTCATCAATTAGATCTTCACCAATCTTATCAGGATATGTAAAAGTAATAGAATTTGACAAAAAAATATAAAGAATTAACTCATAAACAATAGCAAATATTATTGCTAAGGAAAAGATGTAATATTTTTTATCCGGAAAGATTAACTCGGTAAATGCAAGTGAACCTACAATAATTATAGGCCCTAGCCACATTAAATTTAAATAACTATAGAGACCATACGAATTATCCATATTTTTGCTGGTTAATAATATTGTTATAAAATCAGTGAAATTTCCTAACCACATGAAACTTATAAAAATAAGGATTAAACTACTATAGTAAAGGAGTTTAGCTTTGAATTTATTTGCATAAAACAATCCAAAAAATCCAATAACAATACCAATAACCACAATTCCAGATACTGAAAGACCATTTATCCAGCCAATTGGGGATAGCATTTTTTATATCTTCGTATAGTTAAAAAATTAGATTGAATTTTTTTTATAACCCTAGTGTTCACAAAGCTTATTAATTTTTATATAGTTTTTTTCCCTTGAATATAACAAAAAATTAAATATAAAAAATATAATATTAGATACCTAATTTTTTCCTATTTATTTCTATATGCTCAAGCATCGCATCAACAGCTTCTTTAGTATCAATTTCTACATGCAAAATTCCTCCAGTGACATCTTTACAATCTACCGTGAGAAGCTTTACCAAATCAGGTCCACCCGTAACCGTCGGAACAGGATTAACATATGTATAGAGACCAAACGCCAGAGCAAAAACAGCGTCTATCGTTGCTTTCTGTTCCATGTATTCAGGAGCACATGCTATTATGGGTAAATCTGGAATTGGTACACCCCCAAGAGCTGCAGATATGGCACCTACCAAATCAGCTATTCTCCCCGTATCAGTACAAGTTCCATAACTTAAAACGGGAGGCGTTCCTAATTTCTCACATACGGCTTTAAGACCAGGACCTGCAAGATTTTTAGCCTCTGGACTGCATAATCCTCCAACTTGTAATGCGCCATTTCCACATCCCATGGAAAGAACGAGAATGTCCCTTTTTATGAGTTCTTTAGCTACTTCTATTGTGTGAACATCTTGACCATAATCTCTAAGACTCGTGCAAGAAACCAAGCCTGCAACACCCCTTATGGCTCCACTCTTAATTGCGTCTAATAAAGGATCAAGAGTACCACCTAAAGCTTCAAGGATGCTTTCAGTTGAAAAACCAACGATTGCCTCATTCATTTCTAATCCTATTATGGGTTCGATGGTAGCTCGGCGTTCCTTGAAATTATCAATAGCCATTTGCAAGAGGATCGCTGCTTGTTCCTCGGCTTTTTCTGGTTTATAATCCACTCTCTCGTTTACACCTTCAAATGCAACAACTTCAGATACGGGCACTAATTTAAATTTATACTTTTCAGCATAGATTGGATCGATCGGCATTGAGCAATTCATATCACAAATGAATGCATCAATACATCCACTTGCTAAAATGGCTTCTTGCATTATCCAATTACCAGTAAATCCATAAAAAACATCATCCATTTCCCATCTTTGTATCATCTCTTGTCCAGTTTCGATATTTGCTATGATTCGCAATCCTTTCGCTCCGACCTCTTTAGCTTTTGCTTGCCATTCTGGTTTTCTCGCTAGTTGAACCATCGCAAAACCCAGAAATGGTTCATGACCATTAGGAAGAATATTTACATAATCAGGATCTAGTACTCCTAAATTTACCCTCATTGGATGAGGTTTAGGAATATTAAATAGTATGTCTTGAATGAATTCATTTACAATTTGACTTTGATATGCCATAGCAATGCCCAATCTCATGGCTTTTAAAGCTAAGCTTACATAATATCCATCGACATTTGTCAAACAGGAACTTGTAGAAAACATCATCTCTCCATATAGACCTCCTGGAAAAATGCCTAATTTTTTCCATGTCTCAATTCTTTCTGGAGGCGCGAGTTTTTCTACAATCAAACTTGGTTCATCAAAAGCTCTGTTAAAATCTTCCTTTACAAAATCATGCAATCTAAGTGCTATGTCCTTATCCGATCCTGACGAAACTAATCCTAAACGTCCCACAAAACTCTTTAATTTCTCAGGTTCAGAAATTTTGAATGGAGTTTTTCCTTCTACAGTAGCTTTTAGCGTCCTAAGAGTTGTTTCTGTGTGATAATGGTATGTTGAGGCACCCATAACATTTCTGAGAAGCATCATTCTCATCGCCATTCCATCCGCAGTAATACCACATACCCCCCTCTTATCTATTGAAGCATCAGACCTACAAGGACCATTAGAGCATAAATCACAGCGAGCACCTTTTAAACAAAATGGACAGCGTTTATCAGGGTCTTCACCAAATCCTTGTGCTACAAATCGATCCCATATATTAACCATTCCATCATTTTTAATACGCTCATATACTTTTTGAACAGATTTATGATATGAAATTCTTTCTCCTTCCATTTTTCATAACCTCTCTTTTTTTTTATCACTCTTTAGTTTGTTATTTATTATAAAATTTTTATTTATGAATCATGTATCCAAAAATTTTACTTAATAAAGAATCATCTACGAACATGTTCTATATGGATTTCTCGATATTCTTTATTGTGTGTGTTTGAAATTATAATAAAAAGTTTAAAATATTATGTTTAAAGTATTAAAGTTATGAAGATTATAATCATCGGAAATGGCGTTGCTGGGACATTTACTGCTCAAAATATTCGAAGCTTTGATAGTAACGTAGAAATAGATATTTTTTCGGAAGAGAAATACCCTTATTACACGCGAGTTAAGCTTCCAGAACTCATTTCAGAAAAAATATCAATTGAGGATTTAATTGTTTTTAAAAAAGAGTGGTATGAAAAAAAAAACATTAAAACCCACTTGAATAAACTTGTTAAAAGAATTATTCCAGAGGATAAAAAAATCCTTTTAGAAGGTGAAAATGATCCAATTTTTTACGATAAACTCATCATTGCAACAGGAAGCCTGCCTAATATCCCCCCTATTAAAAAAGCTAAGGAAATGTATGGAAATGGTGTTTTTACTCTGAGAAATATAGATAACGCTTTAGAAATCCGTAATTATATAAAAAACAATGGAATTAAAAAAGCAATCATTATTGGTGGAGGTTTACTTGGATTAGAGTTAGCAAAACAAATAAAAGATTGTAATCTTGATACAGTTGTTGTAGAATTCTTCCCAAGATTATTACCAAAACAATTAGATTCAAGTTGTGGCGTGCTTCTCAAGGATAAAATAGAAGAAATGGGTATTAAAGTAGAATTAGATGCTACAACAGAAGAAATCATAATCAATGGTACTGTAAGAGGAATAAAAATTAAAGATGGTCGAATAATTCAAGGAGATTTAGTTCTAATTCAAGCGGGAATTACACCTACTATTGATTTGGTTAAACAAACAGATATAGAGACAAATCGAGGGATTATCGTGAATCAATATCTAGAGACAAGCAAAAAAGATATATATGCTGTTGGAGATTGTATAGAATATAAAAATCAAACTTGGGGCATAATCCCCGCATGTATTGAACAATCAAAAATCATAGCAGCTTCTGTTTTAGAAAAAAAAAAAATGGGTTATGAAGGAACAATTCCCAAAAATACTCTTAAAATAATGGGAATAGACTTGACTTCTATTGGAATTTTTGATCCTGAAGATAAGGATCGCATAGGTGCAGGTTGGCAAATATTGAAGAATCTTGACTCTAAAGAAAAATGCTATAAAAAAATCGTTTTGAAAGATAATAAGCTTAAAGGAGCAATACTTTTTGGCGAAAATGAAGCTCGCTCTTATGTGAATAAGAACATGGATATGGAAATTGAAGAATTAGAATTACGTAAAGCAATCAACTTATATAAATGGATATGTGGGGGATGTGGAACCATATATGATGAAGCAGTGATGGAATTGTTATTTAAAAACTTGCCCGATGATTGGAAGTGTCCGAATTGTGGCTCCAATAAGGATAAATTTAAAAAACACATTAGTGAAGATTAATTGATTATAAATCATATAATTATTCAATTGTAAAATTTTAAAGTAAATAAAGACATATCTTTAGAAAAAAGTCAAGTATAAGAGGAAGATGCTATAAATTGGACTATAAAATTCCTAAATGCATGAGTACGCAACATCCAGATAATGTAAATTCACCTTTTTTCACGCAATCCTCTGAAATCGGGGGAGAAGATGAGATAATGGAAGCTTATTATTCCTATTCTCATCTTGGTTGTGATGAGCAAATGTGGGATTGCGAGGGAAAGGAAATTGATAATTATGTTGTTAAAAAGTTGTTAACAAGATATCATAATTATTTTATAGAGAACAGATTAGGTAGAGACATATTTTTAACGCTTAGAGTTCCTAATCCAACGGTAGAAAAACCTGAAGCAAAAATCTTGATTGAGACATTAGAAAGCATCCCAAGATCCTTTGATGCTTCCAATTTAATATTTGAAGATGATATTGCTCCGATTTTTGAAGTTATTTTACCAATGACGACATCTTCTAAGTGTGTTGATAGAGTCTATTGTTATTATCGAGATTTCGTAATAGGTAAATCGAAAAAATCATTTGCTGAAGGGGACATTACGATTGAAGATTGGATAGGCAAATTTTATCCCAATAAAATTAATGTTATTCCATTAATAGAAGATATGGAACATATGATTAATGCGGATCAAATCTTAAAAAATTATCTTAGCGATAAAAATGAAAAATACCATAGGGTTTTCTTTGCGCGTTCTGATCCTGCTATGAATTATGGGTTAGTATCTGCTGTATTAATCAATAAAATTGCATTACAAAAAATTTACCATTTATCTAATACTCTTAATATTGAAATTTATCCAATAGTGGGGGTTGGATCTGCTCCTTTTAGAGGGAATTTAAGACCGAAAAATGTTCAAAGAGTCGCAAAAGAATATCCCTATACATATACATTCACGATTCAGTCTGCATTCAAATATGATAATCCTCCAAACGATGTAATGAATGGGATTAAAATATTAAGAGAAAGAAAACAAAAATCTCCCATAAATGTTGATGAACATAAAAGCATCGAAATAATTAAGAGATATTCTGAAGAGTATGAAAAGCAAATAATGCTTTTAGCACCTCTCATCAATAAAGTTGCAAAATATATTCCTAGTAGAAGAAAACGTAAACTTCATATTGGATTATTTGGATATTCAAGAAATGTTGGGGGGATAAACCTCCCAAGAGCAATAAATTTCACGGCATCTTTATATTCATTAGGTATACCCCCAGAATTATTAGGTTTGAATGCTCTAACGGAAAAGTATATAGATTATATCAAACAGGTATATATTAATTTTGAAGAGGATTTGAAGGACGCTCTTCAATTTTTTAATCCAAATATTGATTATATTCCTGATGTTGTTAAATTAAAATTGAAAGATCTAACCATTGACTATAAACAAAATCAGGAGCATGCAGAGATCACATCTGATATATTAGATTCCCTAAAAAAAAATAAAAATGAAGATCTTACTGAAAATATACTAATGGCTGCAAGTATTAGAAAATTTTTAGGATAAATAGCAAGAAATAAAATAAAAAATAATATTCAAAAAAAATAGGTGTTATAGGTGGCTATATATCGCTGTAAAAGGTGTAATTACCTATATATTGATGAACAGAACGAATGTTGTTTTGAAGATATTATTGAGGAAAAATTCAAATGCCCTCGTTGTAAGTGTTCAAAAAGGTTATTTGAAAAAATAGAAAATTAATTTTAGAATAAATAAGGAAAAAAACAATCTGATAAAAAATTGGATATAAATAAAGATCTTGATCCACAATTGATTAAATTATCTAAAAAGATTGGATTAGATATAATTGGATTTGCAGATGTGAAACATTTTAAAAATCCTATAAATGAGAATAGTCCAAAATACTATCAAGATGATTCAAAAATTGTAATAATTGTTGGTTTACATTTATTTGATATTTTCCTCGATATTTGGATTGAAAATAAAAAAGCGGGAAAAAATTTTCATTTTTTAGATATTATTTTAGAAAAAAATTGCTATAAAATAAAAGAATTCCTCTCTAAACGGGGATATAAATCAACAATCATTCCTTATTCATCAGGTTTCTATTTAAAAAATGCTGCTGCATTGGCAGGAATTGGACCTATAGGAAAAAGTAATCTGTTAATCACTGATGAGTACGGCTCACAAGTGAGATTAAGAGCATTAACTACAAATGCTCCATTGAAAGCAGGAAAACCTATTTTAAAAAGTAAATATTGTAAAGAATGTGCAATTTGCATTAAAGCTTGTCCAGCAGAAGCTCTTTCAAAGGGAAATTATGATAAAGATGCGTGCTTATCTTACAATTTAAAAAATCTAAAAAAATTTTCTAATTATTCTTCAATATGGTGTAATATTTGTATTGAATCATGTCCAATAGGAAAAAAATAAAAGATTTAGCATAAAATAATTTTCATTTCTAATAATAACTAATGCAATTTAATAATATTTTTATTTTATAAATAGAACGTTTTAATAGAAACAAAAATAAAGACTTTTTAATAGATAATTTTTAATATTATAGGTTTAATTGGACAATGAATGAAAAAAAGGGAACCAAAAATGAAAAAGAGCCAAAATCAAATAAATTTTTAATAGGACCTGGTTTTGGATTAGCATTTATGGGTGCTTTTTATCTTATATGGTGGATTTTTATTGCTTCTGAAAGTCTTATAGAAGACCCTCGTTGGGCTCATAATCTTGCTTATGCGATTATAATCTTGACAGTGGGATTAGCCTTCTATAAGAAAAGCGTTGTATCTCGAAGTATTGCTTTAATTCAATCTTTCTTTTTACCCGTAGTTGGGAGTGGTTCTTTCAATACAATAATACTAACGATCATAACTATAGTAATTTTTACGTCATGGTTAGTAGTTGTTATAATAGAGAAGATTAGAGATAAAATGTTTCTCCAAGAAAAACTTCAAAAAAGGACTTGGTTATGGTTAAACCTACACACACTAGTTTTAGCTTGGATACTCATTGCACATATGGGATTAATGTTTATCATAGTAAGATTTCCTTTAGAAGCTGAACTCTATACTTATGATCCAATGGCTGCTTATTTAGCAAATCTACCTCCTGAAAGCCTTGAATTCGGGACATGGGTGTTTGATATCACATTGTTTATCTGGGCTGTTTTAGCTCTCTGGGAACAGTTTAAAATGGGATATAACATTCAAAATAAACCTTGGCCTAGATATAGTTTTTATATGGCAATGGTATGCATGGGTGCATCTTTACTCGCTCTACTCATTCAACAAGTAACAATTGGATTTCAATGGGTAAATCTAATATATCCCTGATTTTAAATTAAGATATTACAAATATTAGATGATATTTATGACAAAAGAAGATGTTCCAATGATTCATGCAAGTATGGCTTCTGATATTAACCTCCAAAAAGAATATTTTGAAGAAGGTAAAGTATTCATACTTCAAATTGAATCTACACTGAGTTGTCCTCAATTATGTAACTATTGTTATGCGGGTAGTTTACCAAACAGTCCTGATGGACTATCTTCAGAAAAAATCCGAGAATTAATTGATTCTGCTGCCTCTATGGGTGTGAGAATGATAGATTGGTTAGGGGGGGATCCCCTCATGAGAAACGACTGGTATGAATTATGCAATTTTGCTTTAAAAAAAGGACTCATAAATAATATTTGGACTAGTGGTATCCCTTTAGCAAATACAGAAATAGCAAAGAATGCAGTAAAGGTGTCTAAAGGTGGTTTTATCTCAACTCATCTCGATACACTAGATCCTGAACTATATATGCTTCTTCATGGTGGAGAGGATTGCAAGGGAAATTCAAATAATATTAATTTAATTTTAAAAGGAATTAAAAATACTTTAGCCGCGGGAAAAGAACCTGGAGCAATGGTAAACTGCATAACATATACAACACCCTTAGCTCGTGGTGATGCTAAGGGAATGATATCATATTTCCAAGAAAAATTTGGAATTAAAACATGTTTAACACTCTTTAATCCCGTTATTCATAGATCAGGAAATCCTTCCTGGGAACCCTCTAATATAGAAATTAAAGACGCTTACAATCATAGAGACAAGGTTAATTATCCTGATGATACATCTTGCGGTCCAATGGATGTTTCAAAGTTTTATTGTGGAACCGTTGTATGCATAACTGCTGAAGGATGGTTGATTCCATGCTCAGTAATAAGAACTAAAGAATTTGGTAATATATATGATGAGAAACTGGAAATATTGATAGAAAAAAAGAAAAAAAGGCTATTAATGTTAGACTTTCGAGATACATCAAATTTACCCGGGAATTGCAGTTCTTGCTCTAATAATTCATTTTGTTTCGGGTGCCGAAG
>JBHLME010000210.1:0-4783 GCA_048938445.1 Promethearchaeota archaeon
TTAATTGTAATTACTGTTCTCGTAACTGGATTGATGGTAGCTCATCACTCTATATTTTCAAAAGATCCTGAAATACAATTAAAAGGAAAAATATTAGGTATAACATTTACTCTATGGAGCATTTGCGCAACTATAGATGCAGTTGCTCCTCCTGACCCTGTAGGGATAGAGACGGCAATAGTAAGAACAATCCTTATTGTTAATTCGCTTTTTTTTTATATTGGATGGATAATGCCTAAGTTTGCATTAAAGATATTCATAAAACTAAAAATTTTGGAAAAAAGTAAAAAACTTGGATAAAGACCGAAAGACTTTTTATCTTATATTTTTTCTTGAAGGATTAACAAAAAAGTAAAGAAAATAATAAATAAATAATATATTTTCTTCTTTTTCTTATTATCTAATTTAGAATATAAATTGAAATATCATGACGAAAAAGTATAAACATTATGATATAATAAAGTTTCTAGTCATAATAGGAGGAATAGTAGGTATTTTTGAGGCCATCGATATAATTATAGGTTTATCGGGACAAGATATACCAATAATCGGATTTTTTAATCCATTAGGTGCGTTTATACACCCAATTGCAGTTTTTGTAGCATGCATTATCGGAGCTGTATTAGCTCTAGTGTGTGGAATAAAACCTGATGATCCTATACCTTTCCATTGGATTGTCTTTCTAATATTTGCAATTTGGTTAATTATATGTAGTGCTTTAATTGGCGGAGTATTATGCCTTATAGCATTTTTAATAGGATTAATTGATGATCTCTAGATAAATTGAAATCAAATACTTATGATTTTTTATTTTTTTATTCTTTTTTCTATCTATTAACTTTCCAAGTAATATTTAATGATTTCTTCCGCAAGATTTATGTTAGTTACTTTTTGTAATGCTGTAAATCCTGGTATTGAATTAACTTCTATAACTTGAAATCCCGTTTCACTTTCTATTATATCAACTCCTGCAATTTCGGTTTTAGTGGCATTTGCTGCTCTGATTGCCAAGGATTTTAATTGTTTCGTTAATTCTATCGGTTCTGATCGAGCTCCTGCGTGAATATTTGTCTTCCAATTGTCACTGATTCGATACATGCCCGCAATTGCTTTATCCCCTAATACTAGAATTCTTATATCCCGATTATTATGTTCCACAAACTCTTGGAGGTAAAATATATCGTTTAATTCCGTTAATGTATATATGACATTTTCTGCAAATCCTTTATCGTTTAATCGGGTCATGCCCAATCCCTTAGAGCCAAATAATGGCTTTAAAATGACATCTTCTCCAAGTTCTTCAAACGCTTCAAGAGCATCATCCGGATTCTCACATATTATAGTTTTAGGAGTTGGAATTTCATTTCTTTCTAAATAGATGGATGTCAAGAATTTATCACTCGCAATTTCTAGAGCCTCTCTTGAATTAATTAATCTTATCCCATATTCTTCAATAGCACTCAGTAAGTCGAGCCTGAAAAAAATCTTTTTTGTAGAATCTGCGCCAAAACCCCTAACAAGGGCTTTTTTTGGCTCTAAATCATCAAATTGTTCTCCAAATCTACAAATATTGATCTTAACATTAATTAAAGCAGGGATAAAATAACGAACCTTATAACCCCTCTTTTCTAACTCTTTAGTTAAGATCTGCACTTCCGGATCTGACGGTTTGGGGGTTATGATCATTGATTGCATTTTTATTTCCTTTAATAAATCACGTATTAATCTAACACGTGAACATTTAAATAAATATATCATTTACTAATTCATATATGGAAAATCGTAATAACAATACAGAAATTGAGAAATTAGTTCAAATAGCTAGTGATCTCCAAAATCTTTATTATAAAAAGGTAGAACAACTTGAAGAGTTAAAGTTAGAAATTTCAGAACTCTCTCAGTTGTTATATAATCTAAAAACTATTATTTCTACTAGATCATTTCATGGTGCGGACGAATTATATTCGCAATTAATTAAAAAATCCGATAAATTATCGGATGAGCAATATTTTACAGAAAAAATCCCAAAAGACAGGCTTGATGGTAGTGTCATCAAGAGAAAAATTTATTCTAAGGATGAAGTTTTATTAAGTGTGTTAGATTTCATTGATATGAGTGAAATAACCATAAAGTTTATGGATCCGGATAAAGCGTCATTACAAGAAACATCTGAAGATTTTATAAACATATTTTTAAAGGGAGCATTAGTTGAGATAAAAGAAAATAATCCAAATCTAGATGTAAGCTATAACCATAAAAAAAATTCGGATATAATCAAATCTATTAGAATAATAGGTACAAATACTATCGAACAGTTTGATTTGATTACTCTAAAAATTCAGGAATTATTGAATGGTAAATAAAATTCAATTTAATTAAGTATAAAGATCTAAAACCAGTTCAAAAACAATTCAAAACAATTAAATTGCTCTAATTTTAATTTATTATTATATACCAAAAATTAATAACTATTATAAGTTTTATAAATGTTATAGATACTAAAAGGAGTGTTGATAACTTGGCAAAAAAAAGCAAATCAGGATGGTTGATGATGCCTAAAACACACTCGACCTTCAATGATGACACTTTAGAAGAAGTATTAACTCAAAAAGCGACTGAAATATTATCTACGGAGAGTGAAGCTCCAGCCTTCATTTTCTTGTGTGGAAATTTCTTTGATGTTAAAGCTTACGTCTATTCCGCTCTCAGAGCATGGAGAGGTGCTGCAAAACCTTCTGACAAAGGAAGAACCCCAATGTTGGAAGCTACATTTGCTTCCTTATCAGTCTACATGAGTTCATTACTTTCGCTTCAATCAGATTTTTATTTTGCATATGATGAAATAAAAGATATTCTTGTAGATACCAATCGAGAGGATTTATGGGCGATTTTGGAAGAAAAATTGCCTTTTATATCATTACCTCCTAAGGAGATGCTTGGTGCACGACCTTCACCAATTTCACCTTATTTTGTAATAAAACAAGATGATGAACTAACCCTTGGTGAAATATATCCTAGCGTGTACCTCACGCAAGTAATTAAATCCATTAAATCCCGATTTTTTGTATTTTTTCAGCATCAAGGATATTCTGCATTTGGTTTTTTTAATTCCTTCCCTACATATAAGAAATTTGGCTTTGAACAAACTCCAAAAAAGTTTTCAGATGATCCTACTCCTGAAAATCTCATAAAATATGTAAAAGGTGCAAAAAATTTAAAAGAAATTTTAATTGCGCTCATAAATGCCCATAATAATGCATATCTTTCACAATTTTTGATAGATGATTACGAATTATTGTTGAATAAATTATTGGAGGTCTGATAAAGTCATGGTAAATGTAGGTTTATTAGGAGATATAAGTGTTGGGAAAACTAGCATTTTACGCTTGTTTGTAAAATATTTAAATAAAGGAGAGGTAGAGAAAGTAGAAGGCGGGAAAAAATGCACCGTAGTCAAAACTGACTTTAGTGGAGAAGCAACTGTTCCTCAAGGAGACAAGGAAGATAAATTGAATGAGAAAGAGACTAAAACTATTCATCCAAATCGCCTTGTGTTTCGAGAAGATGATTCTGGAAAAGCCCATACGATATTTGCTCCTGGAGGAGACCGTCAAAGAGCTGTGGTTAAGATGGGCATTATAACGATAAGTAGGATTGCAACTCAAATTATTGCAGTCTTTTCACTCAACAGGGATATGAAAACTCAATTTGAATTCTTTAATGATGTGAGGTTTTTTCCCGATTCTATTTATGTCTGTTTAAACAAGATCGATCTATATGAAGGAGATAAAGAAGCAAAGCTAGATGAAATTAAAAAGAAAATCGAAGACTTTTTTGGCAAGAGGAAGATAAAAGTGAATGATTTTTTCATAACTTGTGGTGAAACTATAGAAGGATACAATGATTTTAATAACCACGTGGCAGAAATGATATTAAAAATAACAACTTCACATTAAGATTTTTTTATTTTTTTCATTCTTTATTTGATTTATTTTTCTTTTAGTTTAAGTGCTACTTTTACGAATAGAGAATTAAGGTCTAATTTATATCCAATTAATGGGGTTAATTTTACTTCACCATCATACATTTCGATTTTAATATAACCTAATTTCTCTAATTCCTTGAGATCTTCCATTATAAATTTTTTTTTTCTTAAGTTCCTTATCTCATTTATTTTTCCTACTCCTGAATTGTTAAAACAACTAGCTAAAGTATAAAATAGTGTTGCTCCTAATCTTGGAAGATCCTCAAATGGATTTGCTGAGATTAGATCTGATAAATCTTGATCAAATGTTAAGAACCAGTGAGAGTCAAGTGGATTAAATCTTACCTGCAGTCCTAATAGTTCCACGTGATAAGAGAGATAATTTATTAGTTTTTGGAATTTAAATGACTTGTTTTTATCTTTAATGTTAAGCAAATCAAGAATCTCTTCTTCTGTAGCACCAATTTGGAAATTATTATTTTTTTTACTTAATAAATGCATTAAAATCGATAATTCATTCATATTTTTTATCCCTCTTTTATATATATAATGTATTTGTCTCCTTTTGGTATTTAATCTTACCTAATTGAAGTAAGTGTAGAATATATACGAATTTTTCGTATATTTTGATTTGATCTCGATCATTATCAAATATTTCATCAAAAAAACAAGGTAATTTATCTAAAATGCTCTTATAAAAGTCTAACATCTGTTCACTAAAACCTCGCTCAGGAACAGAGAGAAGAAAATCCTCTCCAGATATCTTTCTTTTTTTCAAGTGTTCTATGATTACACTTT
>JBHLME010000211.1:0-4734 GCA_048938445.1 Promethearchaeota archaeon
TATTAGCGAAGCAATTGTAAAAATCGCACAATTGTACTTTTTGGATTTAATTAAATTATTTATCTCATCATAACTTAGATCTAATCCATTTGAATCAATAAAATCTATTTGATGATTTTTTTTTCTCAATATAGCTGCTAGCGTTAATAATGTACTTGGAGTATCAACTCGATAATTCATCAGCATTTCACAACGACCTTCTCTTGTTACAGAAATGCCATCATAACGAGGTAAATTAATGATTAAAATTTCCATATTTCTTAATCGATAATGTAATTACAATTAAAAGAATTTTTATAAATTTTTATAAAATTTGAAAATATTTTTAAGAAGATAATTCAATCATATTAATGTATTTTATTTTAGATTATAGTATGTGAATTTTATGGACAAACAAAGAATTTTACGAGAAGCTCAAAAAATCGCAGCAAAATTCTCATTTTGGATGGTATCAGGGGATATATCCCATCTTTATGGCCATGTATACGAAACACCGGAAAATAAATATGATTTAGAAATAAAATTTGACGAAAATTTTCCAAATTCACCTCCGAATTTCATTTATCATAATACTATTAAAGAACTTTTAGGGGAAGTTCAATTATCAGGTTTAAAGAATTGGACATCAGAATCCTCTGTTGTTGAAAGTGTTAAAGAACTTGAATTAAAAATTCAAGAAATATTGAAAAAAACACCATCCATTCCTGAAGATCAAGAATTAGAGCCTATAGTACCTCCCTCAGAGTCTGGTTCTGATAAATATATTACCCCTGATTTAAATGCCTACCCTCCTGATTTTGAAGTAGAAAACACTCAATCTCAAATAGATTCCAACATAGATTTATTTGTAACAAATCAACCAAGTACAACAGAATTTCATGATCAAGAACTACAACAAGAAAAAACCTTCGAAGAACCGGAACAACTCAGTATTGATGTTAATACAGAATTAAGTCTTATTCAACAATATTACACTTATGACCAAAAAGGAAGTAATCAAGCAGATATAAATGTATATTTAACAATTACTATATCAAAAACATATATTATTGGAATTAATTTTACTGATTATCCAAAAAGACCAATTTTTTCCTTTCCCGAAGAGATTATTAGCATTTTGGATGATCCATATAAATCTTTAGGGATTATTAAAAAATGGAATGAAAAGAAGCCAGCTCATATTGTTGATATTTTGCAAGAATTAGAAAATATGCTCTTTTTCATAAAAGATATTGAATTGGAGTTAAAAAAGATATTCGGAGAATACAAATGTGAAATGATTGGAACAAGTGCTACAAAATTAAAAATACACTTATTAACATATGGTTTTAAAGAATATATACTCGAACTTAATTTAGCCCCATTCCCTAAACCTCCTGAAATAAACTTAGGAACAGAACTGCAGCAAATTATAAAAGAACCAGAAAAGTCTTTAACTAGTTATATAAAATGGAAAGATAAAGAATCAGAACCAGTTGAAATAGTAAGGGAAATTGCTTGGCTTGTAGATAAAGATTCAAGAATTAATTTTGAAATGGATTTATTGAAAAAAGATTATGAGAATCTGAAATATGATCGATTAACAGATACTATAAATGTAGATATGAAGGGAAAAATGAAGACTCAAGATTTAATATTCAAATTTCAAATAAATCTTCCTAGAGACTATCCAATGAAAATGCCAGAAATAAAGCTATTAAATGAATTCGAGTTAGAGTCTCAAGAAAAAATAAAAGATGATCTTCGAGCCTCCCTAAAGGATTTTTTTAATGAATGGACTCCGTTCAGTTACTTGATTGATTTATTTAGCTTAATTTCCAAAAAGATATTCGAAATTTCAGCCGTTTCTTGTGTAATATGCCATAACATAGAATGCCCTACATGCTCAATAAAAATTGCTGGACCAGATTCATGTAATATTTCTTGCCCACATTGCGACCGAGTTTACCACAAACATTGCTGGGAACAAACACTCAATCAATTTGGGAAATGCGGATTTTGTCTGAGAGTTCCTTGAAATAATTAAAACCGATTCTGGTTAATATGTAATCTCTTTAGTGTTTATTATTCGGAATTTTCTTTCTTTTTCTAATTTAGAAGTTTTATACTTCTGGATATATAAAGTTCCAAGACAAATCATCATTATAATATGTAGAATAAACATCTTCGATTTATCAATAATACCAAGTTCCAACTCGAAATATCCTGGAAAAAACTGATAAAGTATGAAATCGTCCGTAATAAAAAACATAGTAGCTATTGAAAGTAAACCAATTAATAAAAATTTGTTTTCTTTGATAAATTCTTTTCCTCTGGCTTTTTGATTTAAAAATGGAACAAATAGTAAGAGAGTAAATGAAAATAACATTAATCCTAATAGGATTGGATAGGAAAAAACTCCTACAAAAAGATAAGCAAGGAAAAAATAACTGAATTTTTCTTCAATTTTTAAGTTTTTAACTAAGATTAAAAGTATAGTGAGAGCAGTTAAAATCGCAATAGATATGTAAGTAATCTTTTCCATTCTACTCGCAGATACATCAATTAAACCTTTTAAATAGAGCATTTTTATCTTTACGCGTTCTTCTCCAGGGCGTGTAAAGCCTTTCAGAAATTCAAATATTAAATTAGGATAAATCAAAAATAAGAAGTTCTCTAATAGAAATAAAACAATCAAAATACAATATTTTTTAAGATTCTCTTTTTCAATCAAATCTTGGAATTTAATATCATTAAATATATAAATAAATAGTGTAAAAATGAAATAAGGAGCCAAACCAATAGCATAGACAAATAGGGTATAATTTATAAGATAATACCTATGATTTTTTTCTCTCTCTTCCAAGCGGAATTGTATTTCTCTCCTTATTATTACTAAAAAAATTATAAATAAAAGATATTTAAATTGATTGAAATAAAATTGAATATATACCAGATATCCATTCGCAATTATGAAAAGAAATATTAATCTATGCATTTCTTTCTTTACATTCATCATTTTTAAAATTTTATTGAATTCTAAGATGGAAAGAATCCCTGCTATATAATTTATTATATAAAAAATAAAATATGCAGGAAGATATGGCAATAATGAAAGAGTAATACTAAAAGATATCGCAAGACTTGGGAGATATAAATAGGGATCTGCAGTTTCCCATTCATAAAGATTTTCCGGATCTGACAATACTTTTTTTCCCGCTTCATAAAAAGCTGTGAAATCACCACTCATAAAGCCAAATCCAAAATAACCATAAGTTAACAGGAGATATAATGCCCAAAAAGTTATGCAGGATATAGGTATTATTTGATGAAAGCGAGCTCTTACAAAATCCTTTTTAATTAAACAAAAAAAGCTAATAAAAAAAAACAACAGGAAAAAAATAATAAAAATTGTAATATAAAATATCATTTCTTCATCTTATTAATAATTTTAATGACTTAATAATGCATTTATATTAGTTTCATTGAAGCTACGGAAGTGATTTTTAAAAATCATTAATTTTTAATATATTTTACCAGTTTTAATGTGTATATAATTTTACTTTTTTATAGTATAATCTTCGATTACTCTGAAAATTTATTAAGAAATAATTAAATACTTCTAAGTAACTAAATTAAGGTCAATTTTTAATATGTTAATTTATTTTACTGTTTTTATTATAACATTTACCATCATTTTTATTTTAAGTTTTATTTGTCTCATTAAAAAGGAATTTATTAAGGCTCATTATCATAAATTAATCCCCATGTATTGTCTTTCCTTCTGGGCAATATATGCGATATTTATAATCAATCAATTAAGTGCAGGTGCAGATTTTCAATTTTATTATGATGCGGGGGAACAAATTTTATTTGATCCAAGAAATCTCTATGATGTATTCGGTTACCAATACATGCCATCATTCGCAATGTTTTTTGCAATTACTTTTTCTCTAATACCATATTTAATAGCTGGCTATTTATTTTATACCTTAAATTATATTATTGGTCTATTTACTATAATTGAACTCAATAAAATCTTAAAATTAATGAACCTGAAAGAAAAAAAACATAGATTTATTTTCCTTTGGATTATTTCAAACGGTTATTTCGTATTTAATCAGTTTAAATGGAATCAGGCCAAGTATATTGTATTAATAATCCTTTTATTTGTAATTCGGCAAGAATTACAATTCAGAATGGATGAAAAGGAAAAAAACCTTAAGTTTTATTTAGTAAATTATAGTCTTCTTGTCTTTGCTATTGCTATTGCTCCATATTTTATTTTTCTTTTGCTTATATATTTATTTGAGGATATTCAAATCAAAAGTATATTCAATCAGTTCAATAAAAAAAAGTTTTTAATAGTAATTTGCTCGTTCTTATTACAGAATTTTCTATTTATAATCTTCCCTTCTGTTTTGTTTGACTTTTTGGAGGGAATTAATCACCCTATCCGTGATCCTAAAAAGATTAATATGTTATATTTAGAGAATTTAGTTAATTTTTCCTCCTCTAGAATGAAATCTATAATTCTTTTTTCTAATATCACCTTATTGCTTATCACATGTTTTTTAATTTTAAAAAAACGTTTAAAATTAGAATATAAATTTAGTTTTTTTTTACTAGCTTTCTTATTTATTGGTGTTTATTCGTATCAGTTCCATTTAGCATTAATATTATTTACATTCATTATTTTACTATTTGTTCCATGTTTAAAAAAAGATTATAAAGGATTAGATTTTTTAAATAATA
>JBHLME010000212.1:0-4733 GCA_048938445.1 Promethearchaeota archaeon
AAGAATT
Organism: Promethearchaeota archaeon; assembly: GCA_048938445.1. Taxonomy (GTDB): domain Archaea; phylum Asgardarchaeota; class Lokiarchaeia; order Sigyniarchaeales; family SOKP01; genus FT1-020. The sequence continues at coordinate 8 of JBHLME010000212.1, forward strand.
AAATTTGTGAATTCATTTCTTATTTTTTTTTATTATAAGGTATTTTATTGACAGAGGAGATTGAATTTTGATGTTTTTTATATAAAAATCTTTCGTTTACCTACACGTTAAATATAATCAAATTATTAGAAGATTATATACTTAAAATAAACCACATTGAGATATATGGAAACTGAAGATTTTTATAAACAAATTCCAGTAATCATTTATCCTACTGGAGAACCGCCTATTACTGATTTGACAAAGTTTTCTATTCCTTTTTCATCTTTTAGTGAGGTTGAAAAAACAGAATATATATATTTTGGTTCTGAAAAAATGTCATTCAAGGATAGACATCCAGAGTATAGACGGATTTTAATTTATGAATTCTTAACCGAATAAATATAATTTATTCAAAATTTGAAGGATTTTTGTTGTTTTTATCTCATTTTTAAAAAAAATCAATTTGTTTTTATATTTTCATACAGATATCCCATAAAAGAAACAGTAATTTATGGGTCTCAATTCACGAGTTATAGAAAAGAGAGTAGAACATTTTCTGCAAACAATTTTTAATGCAAATAACACCCCAGATAGAAAACAAATTCAAAGAAAGAAGTTTATCTTATTATCCAAGCTTGTAGCGGACTTATTCAAGAATAAAAATTCCCAGGTTTGTTTTAATAATATTTCAAGTCTAATAATGTTAATTCTAAATATATATAATGAAAAATTCCCAATTGATATTTATTCTGTTGGGCAGGATATTATACAAAAAGCTCATGATTCTAAATTTAAGCAAATTCTCAAACAAGAATTCTTAATAGAATGATTTAAAACTTTAACATTATCACTAAATTTGTCGGGAGTTTTAATTTAAAAGATCTAAATTTCATTGAAATATTAAAAAGAAGTCAATGTGAGATGAAAAATGGGAATAAATGTATTTAATAATAATATTCACGTAGTTAAAAATGAAGTAAAATCATTGGAGGATTTTGTGAATATCTCAGATTTAATCATTCCATTTTCAGAGATATTTAAGAAAATTACAATTCCAGATATTCATTCTGAGGAGGAAATACTTCCTTTTAAAAAAAGAGATCCAAAATTTCAAGAAATATTGTACTCTGAATTTATATTTGATGAATAAAAATCAAATTAAGTAATTTTAACTTAAATTTTTTTTAAAATTCAATCTTTAAATATTTGAAAGGACAAAATATATCCCATACAATTTTATTATTCAATTTTAAAAGATTGAGATAACATGAAAAAGTTAGATAAAGTTTTTGAAAAATTTCATGCGAGTTATTTTGGAATAATTGGTGTAGCAATCTTCCTCATCGGTGCAATTCCAGCAATGCTAGTTCATACGAGTTTCAATTTTATAGACGTTTTTATAAGTGATTTAGCTGTACCACCACACCCTATATTACCTGGCGGAAATGATTTAGCTATATTTTTTGTGATTTGCTGGGTTATAACTGGAATATTTATGATAATATTTATATTAGGATTTACAAAATATTTACAGGAAAAAGGGGCTTCTAATAAATCAACTGGAATCGCTTGTATATTGGGACTTATTTCTGCTCTAGGTCTTTTATTGATAGCATTATTCAATGTCAGAGATTTTTATGTTATACATACAATTGCACAGTATATTTTCTTCTTTCCAGGAATAATATATTTATTTGGTTATGCCTATATTGAATACAAATTATCAGAATTTCCTTTATGGCAAGCATTATTAAATGTTATTGTAGCCTTTTTCTTCTTGTTATACTTGATATTATTTATAATTAATAGAATTGAGCCAACCTTACTAGCAGAGGCTAAAGCAATTTCTGAATGGCTATTTCTCTTTGCAAACTTATTCTGGTTTGTAGAAACAGGACTTTTTATTTTAAAGAAATAATTCTTTTTCTTTGTTTTTTATGATATAATAGTTTTATTAGGGTACAAATAGACATTTTGACACATAGGACAGGCATTGTATTTTTTAAGCCAAGAGCTTACGCACGATTCATGATATAAACTTCCACAAAAAGAACATGTTATTGTCCTATTAACATCGGGATTGACATTTTTATGACAAATAGTACATTGAACCTTTATATTTGATCTCTCTATTTTAATTACTAATCTTTTACCACAATAAGAACAATAGTTGGATTTAGATCTACTAAATCTAGATATTTTTTTCCCACAAAAAGGGCAAAAATTGTAGATAAATTCGGACATAATATTATTATCAAGACTTAATTGTTTCTCTTACAAAGACAAATTTAAAATAATAATAAAATGATTCTTAGTCCAATTCTTAATTAAAAATTATTCATGTTTCTGAATGAAATCTTTTAAAGAATTATAATATTCTTCTCTAAATAAAATTAGATTGTTATGACCAGCATTTTCAATTAAGATTAAGTGCTTTTCGACTTCTTCAGGAATGGAGTCATAAATGAATTTGCTTTCATCGTAAGGAATTACAAAATCCTGAGTACCGTGAAGGATCCATACTGGTTTTTTAAATTTTAACATCCTTGTATCATTTGAATACCCTCTTAGAGCCTCTGGAGTAAGACTAGGTCCACTTACTCGAAAAAGTCGTGTCATCATGTTATAAATACTTGCAAATCCACTGAAAAAAATTATTCCTCTTAGATTATTTGGATTATAAGCACCTATCTCTGAAGCGCATGCACTTCCTAAAGAGCGTCCCAATACAAAGATTGAGTTTTTTCCTTTATTATAAACCAACCAATTAGTAAATTCATTATATATGGGAATAGCATCAGTAAGTAAACTGGTATAAAAAGGTTTACCTGTACTAAATCCATACCCACGATAATCAACTACTGCCAAATTAACTCCGAGATTGAAGAAAAACTCAGATAATCCCGAATACTCCCATGCAATCTCGCCATTTCCATGAAATAATAGAATTGAAGGTAACTTTAAATCCTTTTGATAGAAAAATCCCCCTATCATCGTCTTTTTGTTAATATAAAGTTTTAGAACCTTAGTATTTGGATTTAAATCAGTTGGAATATCACTTTTGTCAGGATAAAAGATTTGTCTTGAAACAACCGGATTATTAATTAAATTTTTAACCATACAATTATGCCTATTATAATTTTGTTCTCCCATATATCCTAATGGATGCATTCTTTTTTAATGATATTATACAAAAATGCAAAAGCTTATATAAAATTGAAATAAGAGATAACTTACCTTTAAATCCAATTAATAATAATTTTTGGGGGTGTAATATTCAATGGGTGTGCTAATGGTAACAACATGGTATCCAAATAATAAAGGAATGGATGTAGCTAAATGGTATTTAAAACAGCCGAGGGACATACCTTATGTCACAAAATGGCGTGTTTTCAATACACCTGCTGGAAACGACGGTATGAAGCAATATCACCTAATATATACAGAGAGGGGAAAGTTAGAAGAGGCATCGATGGAGATTTATAAATATTTTACTCCAATTGCTCTTCAAGTTGATGGGTATCAAATAACAGTTGAAATGCTAATCGGAGTTTCTGATTCTTATAAAATGGCTGGTTTAAAATGGGAGTAACATAATTAAAAAATTTTTTTTTTTATTTAACTTTTTTTACAAAAATGAGAAATCTTAAATAATATTATATTAATGAATAGTTCACCGTTAAATCCAATTTTAAAAAATAATCAAGGTGAGAATAATAGGTATTATATTTGTAACTACTTGGTATCCACCCCACAAAACTATAGATGTTGCTAAAATGATATTAAAACAGCCTAGAGAAATACCGAATGTTACCAAATGGCGTGTTTATAACACTGCTGATGGTAAGGATGGCATGAAGCAATACCATTTAATTTATACAGAAAGAGGAAAGTTAGAAGAAGCGGGGATGGCTGTGTATAAATATTTCTTTCCTTTTGTAAGCCAGATTGAAGGATATTATATAAAAATAGAAAATCTAGTCGGAGTTTCTGATTCTTATAAAATGGTAGGAATGAAATGGGAGTAATTTAAATTTATAAATCAATTTTTTTTTTGTTATTATTTAGCTTTTCCTTGGTTAGCAACAGCTTCAATGGCTTTTTGAATTTCTTCTTGATCACCGAGATAGTAATGAGTGATCGGTTTCAAATCATCATCTAACTCATATATTAAAGGCACACCAGTTGGAATATTCAGACTTACTATTTCTTCCTCAGGCATATTATCAAGATATTTTACAAGTGCTCTCAAACTATTTCCATGAGCAGAAATTAAAACATTTTTACCAGATTTTATAATTGGAGAGATTTCCTCATGCCAATAAGGTAATACTCGTTCAACTGTATCTTTTAAGCACTCAGTTAAAGGAAGCTCATCTGGTTTCAAATTCGCATATTTCAATTCATTTCCAGGATATCTTGGATCTGTTGTTTTCAGTGCAGGAGGAGGTGTGTCGTAACTTCTTCTCCAAATTAAAACTTGGTCTTCACCTAGCTCTCTAGCCATTTCATCCTTGAAAAATCCTTGTAAAGCACCATAATGTCTTTCATTTAAACGCCATGAACGATATACAGGAATCCACATTAGATCCATATTATCTAATACGATCCATAATGTTCGAATTCCTCTTTTCAAAACTGATGTATATGCTATATCAAAAGTATAACCTTCTTCTTTCATTAACCTAGCTGCTTCTTTTGCTTCTTGAATTCCTTTTTCAGAAAGATCTACGTCAGTCCAACC
>JBHLME010000083.1:0-19664 GCA_048938445.1 Promethearchaeota archaeon
ATTAAACTATATTAAATCATTAAAATATTAATTAGTATTTTTTAGTTTTCTTTTTGTCATTAGACTATTTTTCTATTTTCTTTTGAGTAAATGATAAATTGGTATTTTAAATAAAGTATTAATTAATTTTTACATTAAAATGTATTAATTTAATAGTTTTACTCTTTAAAATAAACTTCGTGGTTGAAAAATATCAAATCATTTAAAAATCCTATTTATGTCACTCGCCCTCTATTACCCTCTCTTGAAAAAGTGTATGAAAAGATAAAAGAAATTTGGGAATCTCAATGGCTAACAAATATGGGGGTCCAACATAAGGATCTAGAATTGAAATTAATCAATTATCTTAAAGTTAAATATTTAACACTTTTTAATAATGGAACATTAGCTTTACAATTAGCATTTCAAGCGTTAAATTTAACAGGAGAGGTAATTACTACACCTTTTACATTTCCAGCAACAACAACTTCATTATTTCAATGTAATTTAAAGCCAATCTATTGCGATATTAGGGTTGATGATTTTAATATTAACAGTGAAAATATTGAAGATTTAATAAATCCAGATACTTCTGCTATATTACCCGTTCATGTTTTTGGAAATCCATGCGAGATTGAAAAAATTGAAAAAATTGCGAAAAATTACAATCTTAAGGTTATCTATGATGCCGCTCATTGCTTTGGTGTAGAATATAAAGACGTTGGAATTGGAAATTATGGTGATATTAGCATGTTTAGCTTTCACGCAACAAAAACCTTCCACACTATAGAGGGAGGCGCTTTAACTTATAATAATCCTGAACTGAAAGAAATTTTATATTTATTAAAAAATTTTGGTATCAAAAGTGAAGAGGAAGTAATATTACCTGGAACAAATGCTAAAATGAATGAATTACAAGCAGCAATAGGTTTATTGAATTTAGAACTCGTTGATCAGGAAATCGAGAAACGAAAAAAATTATCATTCATTTACAGAGAAGAACTAGATGATGTTCAAGGTATTAGATATTTGAATGATAAAAAGGATGTAAAGCATAATTATCAATATTTTCCTATAATAATAAATGAAAAAGAATTTAAAAGAAACAGAAATTTTGTATATGAAACCTTGAAGAAATATAACATTTTTACTCGAAAATACTTTTATCCATTGACTACAAGTTATAAATTTTGCGAAAATGAAGAAGATTGTCAAATTCCTAATGCTGAATTAATTGCTGAACAAGTTTTATGCTTACCTTTATATGGTGATTTAAAACGAGAAGATGTTGAAATAGTTTGTAAAATTATAAAAAAAATTAATAGTTAATTAATTGATAAATGATACCTTTTTGAAAATATAAATTATTATAATTTTACTGCAATTAATTGTTTAATAGAGTACTATGGAATTTTAAAATAATGAGGAAAAATGAAATTATTTATTCCTAATATAGAAGATAGGTATAATACTTATTTTAATCAAAATAATGAATATTTTAAAGGATTTTATGATATTAAAAAAATCCTTTTAGTAAAAACCCTACAAAAATTGTTTATCTCAATTTAAACTCATTTTTATTTGAACATAAATATAATTATGATTTTGAAAAAATACATTTACTATTACAAAAGCAGGTTTTAAAAAAATAAAAAGAGATTGGGTTAATTCAAAAGAAGATTCTCTTGAGATGACACGTAAAAATCATTCTTTATAAATAGCAAACGAAAAATAATAATATAAGACTAAATCCCTTTAATTTTAAAGTTACTAATTATATTTTTGATATTATCTTTTTCTTTTTCAGTTATTAAAGCCGTTAATTCTTCAGGTTTACTAATTTTATCTATTAGATCTTTGAGATGTGATCGCATTTCTCTATGAACTTCAGGATATTTATTTAAAATATTTTCTTGTTCATAAGGATCAGTTAATATATTATATAATTCTTCAAATTTTTCATCATAATTTATGTATTTCAATTCATTAGAACGAAGATAAGTGATATCTCCACGCATTTTTAATAGGATATCGTGTATTTTCAATACTTTTTTTTTTCTTTTTGGAATAATACTTTTATATATACCTAATCTATTGAAAAAATAAAACATCTCATTCATATCACTGTTAAATTTACTATATTCTCCGAATATATATTTTGGAGTTGTTTTTGTGTTAATTTGATTAATAATAGATTTGTTTAAGTTCAAATATTTATTATTTTCTATTGGAATCCCTGTTAAATGAAGTATGGTGTGAAATAAGTCTTTTAATTCAACCTGGTCTTTTATTAATTTTTTATTAAAACTAGAATGATAGATAATGAGAGGGACATGTATTACGGGTTTATATACACTTAAGCACGTGTGATGTTCCCATAAGTTCTTATCTAAATCACTAAATAGGTGTTCTCCGTGATCGGAAGTAATAATTAAATATGAATTTTCAAAAATGCCAATATTGTGTAATTCATCAATAATTTTTTTTATAATCATATCCGCATAATAAACAGACGCGTTGTAAAATTTTTCAATAATGTTAATTTTTTCTTTTGATATTTTTTTTAATTTTATATTAAATCTTGTGCGAAATTTATGGACATTAGTGAAGAAGAAGTCTCTTACTTTTTTAAAATCTTTTGAGGTAATATTAAACTTTTGTAAAACCTCATTTATAGGCAAATAAGGATAATGAGTAGCCATCACATTCAAATACATATAATATGGCTTGTTAATTCGATCATTTTTAAGTAATTTAAAAAATTTATCTAAATCCCTAAAAGTTCTATTATTATAATTAGAGAGATAATTTTTCCAAAATATTTTTTTTATTATTCCTGCTAATATGCCATTTATTAAAATCTCATCAATAATCCTTTTAAAAAATCTATATAATAGTTTGAATTTAATCCGAGAACCTAAAATATGTTCAATTTTATTCAAAAGATTTGAAATCATTGGTAATTTTTTATCACTCCAATTTACAATGTCTTTAATTCCTACCACAATTTTTTCAAATCCTCTATTCAAACCAAATTCTTTCCATGTTAGATATGGATTTTCTGAAAAGCATAATGAAGAATATCCTAAATTATTTAGAATTTCAGTTAATACTGGAAATTTTGTGCTTATTTTTAAAAAATTATTTGAATTTCGTTTAACCTGGCTAGGGTATAGACCTGTAAACATAGAAATGTGAGAAGGTAAAGTCCAAGGAGCATTAGCTATACAATTTTTAAAATATATTGAATTATTCAATAATTTATTTAAATTTGGAGTTAAAATATTATTTTCGTAATTTTCTGAGATTTTATCTGCTCTAAAAGTATCCAATACGATAAAAATTATATTTGGGTGATTCATTTTTACGTTTTTTTTAAATTTAAATACTTTTTCTCAGTATTATCATGAATCTTATGTATAACTTAATTAAAAAAAGAAATAAAAGTTTATTCAAGTGAAATTCAAAAAATTTTAATTTTAGAGAGTCAATAATTGCTTAATTAAAGAGATTAGAATAGAGATTTTAAAAAATTACATCAAATTAAAAACAATTTAATAAATATATAACATTAATTTTGGAAAAAAAAAATTATTATGGAAATGAAAAGAGTTTTAGTATTTCCAGGTGGAACAGAAATAGGTTTAGAGATAAATAAATCCTTAAGATACATAAAAGACATCGAATTATTCTCTGTTGGAAGCGATGTCTCAAATCCTGCTCCTTTTTTTTATAAAAATCACTTTATAATTCCTTCAATCTATGAAAAGGAATGGATAAATGCTTTGAATGCAATAATTGAACGATATAATATAAACTATATTTTTCCTGCTTATGATGACATAATAACTGCGCTAGCGAGGAATAAAGAAAGGATAAAAGCGAATATTATATCATCTCCTCTAAAAACTTGTTTAATAACGCGTTCAAAAAAAAAAACCTATAAAATTTTTGAAAATAAATTACCTGTGCCAAAGGTGTTTGCGATTAATTCAAAAATAGATTTATTTCCAGTCTTTTTGAAACCTGAAAAAGGGCAAGGATCCAAAGATACTTATTTAATAAAAAGCATGGAAGAATTAAAGGGATTAATAAAAAGAGTAAAAGATCCTATGATTTTAGAATATTTATCGGGTAAAGAATATACAGTAGATTGTTTTACGGATAGAGACAAAGGACTTTTATTTTGTGAGGGAAGAGAACGTGTTCGTATAAGAAATGGAATCTCCGTAAACTCAATAATAGTGAGTAATGAAAAATTTAAAGAATTTGCGAAAATTATTTCATCCCTTCTTGAGTTTTATGGAGCTTGGTTTTTTCAACTAAAAGAAGATTCTAATGGTGTTTTAAAATTAATGGAAATTGCTCCAAGAATCGCGGGAACAATGGCCATCAATCGAGTAAGAGGAATAAATTTCCCATTATTGAGTATTTATGAAAATGAGAGAATTGATATAGAAATTTTAATCAATTCATATAATATAGAAATAGACAGAGCTTTACAAAATAAATATAAATTATCATTATCATATAATACTGTATATTTAGATTTCGATGACGTGTTAATTCTAAAAGGTAAGATCAATCCTCTTATAATTAAATTTTTATATCAATGCCAAAATACTAATAAAAGCATTATTTTACTTACAAAGCATCGAAAAAATATTAAAGAAACTTTAAAAAAATTTAATATTTGTAAGACATTATTCTCTAAAATCATTAATTTGAAGGATTTTGATTCAAAAGCGGATTATGTTATAGAGAAAGAGTCAATATTCATTGATGATAGTTTTCAAGAAAGAAAGCAGGTTTCTGATAAATGTAATATTCCAACTTTTGATTTAAGTATGATAGAAGGTTTACTAAATGATAATTTTTAAATTTTAAAATAATTATTCCATAGTACTTGTATTAAAAACTCATAATAATAATATGATTTAAGTTTTCTTAATAATTATAAGAATAATACAATCACTATTAGATTAAAAATAAAAAGATGCCTTTAGTAAGTGTAATATTACCATCATATAATCATGCGGATTATATCTCTGAAACAATAGAAAGCGTGTTAAACCAGACTTTTAAAGATTTAGAGTTAATTATAATAGATGATTGTTCTCCAGATAACTCAAGAGAAATTATTGAAAATTATGGTAAAAAGGATGATAGAGTAAGAATTCTTTTTCATGATGTCAATAAAGGCATAGCTCTAACTCAGAATGAAGCAATTGAAAGAGCTAAGGGAAAATACATTGCATTTCTCAATTCAGACGACGTGTGGGAAAAAACCAAGCTTGAAAAACAAGTGAAAATATTGGAAAAGGATGAAAACCTCATAGTTTGGACGGATGTATTTTTAATAGATAATAAAAGTAAGGTTTATGGAAAACGATGGACAAAGTCTATCATTAATATTAAAACAAATGGCGATCTTCTTGAAAAACTCCTTCAAGATCCATATTTACTCTTTTCAAGTTTAATTTTGAAAAAAGAGAATCTAGGAAATTTAAGATTTAATAGTAAATTTCGATATATCTCTGATTATGAATTTGAAGTATCTCTTGCAGAAAAATATAAATTTCATATAATTAAAGATCCCCTAACAAAATATCGAATGCATAATAAAAACGCATTAAAAATTGATAATATACGGCTATTAAGAGAAAACTTATTGATGAGAATTTATTTTTTGGATAAATATGGTAATCAAGTTCCAAAAAAATTAAAATGGTATTTAATATTTAGAGTAATTAAGGCATATTTAATATTAGGGATGAATAAAAATGCAAGATATTACGTCATGAGGTTGTTTAGATTATATCCTTTTAATTTGCTTAATTACATGTGTCTTGCTCAGAGTTTGATAAAACGAGATAGAATTATTAATGGAATTCGAAGTGTACTTTATACAGAAAATATGTCCAATAACTTCAGACAATCTTCAATTTGGAATAATTTCTTATTCAGATTCTTTACTAATTTATACATTAAGTATATTTTGGAAAAAAAATTTTACATTGTTGCATTTCCTCCATTTTTTCTTAAAGAATTGCATTTAAAATAAATTGAATTTTAATTTTTAATACTTGAAAGAGAAGTTCTTAAAATAGCTATAAGATAACTAATGAACTAAAAATATTTAAACAAAATTTTATTACTCTTTTTCAATACCTTGGCAATGCCAAGTTAATGATATCATCAAAAAAAAAAAGATTTATAATATTTTTCTTAACAATGAAAAAAAATATCTGGGAAATAGAAATATTAAGAGGTTTTGCAATTTTTACTGTAGTCATATTTCACGTAACATTTTTTCTAACTTCTATTTCAATCCTGAGCCCATTAATTATTGTATTAATGTTTTTAAATGTATTATTTGGTTTTGGTGTACCCTTATTCATCTTTTTATCTGGGTTTGTTTTATCATTTAGATATCATCATAGTAAAAACTATTCATTGCTTCATTTCTATAAAAAAAGGTTTTTAATCCTCTTACCTCCATATTTTATTGCGGCTATTGTATATATGATATATTTCAAGAACTATGAAATATTATCAATATTTTATCCTCAAAGTGTTTCTCCACACTTCTGGTATATTCCTCTTATCATGTTTTTTTACATATTATATCCTCTATTTAGCAAAATCGTTCATAAATTTACAAAAAGAGCATCTTTAGTAATAACTATCTTTTTTATTGTTCAATTTATTTCTATTATCATTGAAGTTCTTTTTAAATTGCCCTCCATACTTGAACATTCGGGATATTTCATTCTCGGCATGTATGTCTACGAATATTATGAAAAGTTTAAAGAAAAAGTAAGAATAAATTATAAAATTCTAATAAAAGTTGCTTTATTAATATTAATTTCAATAATTATTCATACATATGTGTTTTATATTGTTTATATAAATCGTATAAATTTTAACAATAATAGGCTTTTTTACATATTTTATACTGTAAGTTTTGCATATGTTGCAACTATTGTATATACATTATTAATTCTTTTGCTTTTATTTTTAGCTTTAAACATAAAAGAAAGAAGTAGTTTTAAAAGGTCCATTTTTTCTAATTTGGGCAAATATTCATATGGAATATTTCTATATCATTATGTTATTCTATTAGTTTTTTATGATATTTTTATAATGCTAGGATTTAATAGAGAATATTATTTATTTTATATCATTCTCTTTTTAGCTTCAATTGCTTCTAGTACACTATTAATATATTTAATTAGCTTACTCCCATTTCATCAATATGCAATCGGCAAGATAAGAAAATATCAAAAACGAAATAAGTTAATGATATTTGAAAACTATATACTATATTCTTCTGAAAATTACTATAATTGAGTTTAAATTTAATACATACTAAGAATTCATTAAAAATTTAAATATTAGATTATTCAAATAATCATCAGAACTTCTAAGCATTCATCATTATGTAAATCTTAATAAAATAAATTAAGAATTAAACTATATTCTTAAAAATATGAAAAATTATATCAGAGAAATAGAAATACTAAGAGCATTTGCAATTCTTGCTGTAGTGATTTATCATGTAACATATTTTATATTTTATGTCCCAAATTATAGTCCATTATTTATTTACATTTTTTTTATCTTTAATCTTAATGGATATGGAGTGCCCTTGTTCATTTTTGTGTCAGGATTTGTATTATCATTAAGATATAATCATAATAATAAGGATTTTTCATTACTTCAATACTATAAGAAAAGGTTTTTAACAATTATCCCTCCATATCTTATTGCTGCTATTGTTTATTTGCCCTATAACATGATAAAATACCCGAATTATAATATACTCACTATGTTTTTTGATCCGACGAGTGTTGCTTCACATTTTTGGTTTATTGGGCTTATTATAGCATATTATCTTATTTATCCCTTAATAAGAGTGATCATTCATAAATTTAGAAGTAGGTTGTCTATTGTCTTGTTAACATTTTTAATTATTCAATTTATTTTTACAACTATTGCGGGTTTTTTTAAATTACCTAATTTCCTTGAAGTTATTGGATATTTCTTTTTAGGTATGTACGTGCATGAAAACTACGATAAGATAAAAAAAATTATTGAAAATAACAAGATAATTTTATTTTCGGGATTCATATTTATAATATCTATTATACTTCAGACTTATTCTGATTATACATACCTTACAAGAAGAATAGATACAACTATTTTTATTTTTTTTAATCATTTCTATTTTATATGTTCAAAAAGTATTTTTTTTATATTCTTATTTGTTTTTCTCTTTGGTTTAGCAAGATTCATAAACCAGAAAAGTCATTTTATCAGAAATATGCTAATTAATTTGGGGAAATATTCATTTGGGATATTTTTATATCACTATCTTTTTCTTTTAATCTCCTATGATGTGTTTTTGATATTAGGATTTAATAGGGAATATTATTCATTCTACATACTCTACTTTTTAACTACATTTTTACCAAGTATAGTATTAACATATTTAATAAATCTACTTCCATTTCATAAATATGTTATTGGAACAATTAGGGAGGATCAAAAACAGTATTCTTTAATGATAATTGAGAATGACTTACAATTTTCTGAAATATAGGTACCCTAATATTACCTTTTTTAAAATTGATTATTTAAGATATGATTTATTAATTTCCTTAATAGTTTCAAAATAAATTTTTGCTATTTTTTTCCATTCATATTTTTTTGCTTCTCTAATACCATTACTTCCTAATTTAAACATTTCTTCTGGATTATTGAATAATCTAATAATTTTCCCGGCTAGATCCCTTGAATTATTTACTTCAAAAGTTAAACCTCCATTTCTTATGATAAGTGACATTGGAGGTTTATTAGCACAGATTACAGGTGTTCCACTTGCCATAGCTTCCAAAAGAACTTGACCGAATCCCTCTAATTCTGATGGAAATACAAAGATATCTACAGAGGCATATAATTCTCTAAGTTTTTGGTCATCAACAAAACCTAAAAATGTCGAATTCTTTTCAAGTCCTAAGGAATTTGATAATTTTTTATAATCTTTTAAATATGGTCCTTTTCCTGCTAATATTAGTTGAACATCGGGAATTTCTTGTATTACTAAAGGTAATGCTTTTAATAGTACAGATACACGTTTTCTAGTTGTCATTAATCCCGAATATAATAAAATCTTATTTCCATATTTTTCCCTTATAAATTCTTTTTTATTTGTAGGATTAAATTTATTTGTGTCAATACCATCTGAAATAACTGTAATATTTCTCATATTTAATCCATAATGAGTCAATAAAGCATTTTTAGAAGTTTCTGATTTTGTAATAACATGTTTATGCATTTTATATTGTAATTGTTCTAAAAGATGTAGAAAAGGATAAGTAATATAATCTAAAAAGGTCCTTAAGATCTCACGATGATAAAAAATCGATATAACAACTTTTTTTTTAATTTTGAAGAATCTAGTAAATGGAATTGCCATTGCTAATATAACTACCTCAGAATCATCAATAAAATTGAAATTCTTCTTTCTATAAAGATTAAATGCGAAAGTAACGTGATTAAAAAAAAAAATAGAGCCCAATTTACCAATTAACGCCTTAGAATCCAAAATTCTGAGTATTGAGATACCATTAAAATCATCATATCTTTTACCGCCATTCCAATAAGTTGTAACGATTTTAACATTGTTTCCAATTTCTTTTAAATTAATCGCAAGATGCTCAACATATCTTTCAGCACCTTTAAGTAATCCTCGTCGTGGATAAGGAAAGCTAGGAGTTATTATTGAAATTTTCATTATTTCTTATAATTTTATTTATATTAAAATATTATTTGATTTTTTCTAATAATATGGATACTTTTTTAACAATTAAATCATCAAAACTTATAGTTTTACTCTTAAAACATGAGGGATATTTCATTATTAGATCTAAATAATTTATGTTTAAGTATTCATAATTCTTGATGATCTTCAGCTTGTCAGAATATTTTCTCCATAGCTTACGAAAGTCTTCTATTGACCATTTATTTAAAGAATCAATTGTTAATTGATTTAAGTCATTGCTTTTTTTAAGATAATCCTTAATAGTTGATTCTGGAAAGAAATATTGCCCATAAGGAATAGGAAAGGTTTGCCATAAATGTAAACCCCAAGGAGATGTATATAATGGTTCAAAAGTAAAAAAAAGATATCCATTCTTTTTAAGTACACGAATAGATTCTTGTAACACCTTTTCTGGATCTAAAAAATGCTCAAAAGCGTTATATGAGTAAATAAAATCAATAGATTCGTTTTTAAATTGTAAATTTGAAGCATCCATTTTTATTAAATTTACACCACTTTTCAATATCCTTTTATCGAAACCTTGAGATTGAATATCGATACCAAAGACTTCCTTTTTCATTTTTTGTAGAAAATAACATACTAATCCATCATTACAACCTAATTCAAGAACCTTGTTAAATTTTCTATTATTATGCTTTATTAGTTTGATAAGCTCATTTGCTTTTATTCTTCCCAAATGTTTTAGACGTATTGTATCAAATTTTGCAATGAATTGTGGTGGATATTTTTGAAGCATCTCTACCATTATATCAGTTTTTAGCCAGACTGGTGTAGATTTTGCGTTATTAAATATTACCTTGGCTTTATTAATCTGAGATTGGTTTAATAAAATCAAAAATTTGGATGTATATGGCAATAATTTATATACTATAATGGTAGGTATAATTTTATCTAAAATTTGCTTCAATTTTGAATTAATTTTCAATATGATAGCTCTTATCATGTTCAAATCATATAAACGCATTTTTATTTCATAATAAAATAAGAAATTATCCTTTAGAGATGATTTCTTGTAAAAGTGATTCTAAATGAGGTATGCATTTATCGTAATAAAAATTATTTTTTACAATTTCGATACCTTTTTCTGAAAACTTATCATAAAGAGTCTTATTTTTAAGTAGTAATAATGCTTTTTGGCTAAAATCTCTTATATCTCTTTTTTTTATCACATAACCGGTTTGACCGTCAATTATTGTTTCAGAAGGGCCTCCCTCAAACGCAATAACCGGTGTTCCATTTCTCATTGACTCTACAGGGATTAATCCGAATGCTTCATCTATCGGAGTGTAAAATGTTAAAGTCGAATTAGCATAAAATAAATCTAATAAAGAATCTTCAATAAATCCATAAAAAATAAGGTTTCTTTGAGGTATATTTAATTTTTTAATGTATTTTTTCATTAATTTTTGATTTTCTTCCTTAATCCAACCTCCAATCAATAAAATTATATTGGGATTTTCTTTAAGAACCTCCTTGAATATAAGTAATAATTCTTTAACACCTTTCAAATGATGTGTGTAACCTAAAGCAAAAATAATAGGAATATTATCCTTGATATTTAATTTTTGATGTAAATTAAACTTTTTAATATCTTTTCTGATATTATTAGTATTTTTAACTCCAATATAATGAACGTCACTATTCATGCCATACCATTCTTTAACTCTTTTTCTGATAAAATCACTTATACTAATGATGTTATCTGTGCTTCTCGCTCCAATAATATCAAATTTCTTAAAAAAAAATCGAAGAATCCCACTAATTATTTTTAAATTCCAAGGAGCATGAGAATAGAAATCATTATCATGGAAGAAACGATAAGGTTCTTGACAATAAAAAACATGTTTTTGCCCTTTTTTTTTTTCCATACTCGCGCAGAAATAATTTGAAGGAAAATTTAATGAAATAAATAGATCGCAATCTATTTTATTTAGAACTTTAACGTATTTTTTTTTAATATTATGGAAATTAATCCAAAATAAAGGACTTGATAGTATGGGGCCCCCAATTTCAATAAGCTCTATATTTTTATTAAATTTATAATTATTTTGATTGATTTTTTGAGCCACTATAGTAATATTATGACCTAATTCACTAAATTTATTCGCATAGTCTCTTAAAAATTTTCCATAACCTACAAAAACCGTTAGATGAGATGATACAAATACAATATTCATTTTGAAATTTCTCTTTTTTCGTTAATTAAATTATTTTCTAAATTTTTTTTACTCTTTAGATTGTTTGGTGTTAATTTTCTAACTATCCATTCAAGACCTAAAATAAAATCGAATTTCTCCCAAATTCTTACAAACACTTCAACTAAGATTATAATGATTAACAAGGCTATTAATAAGGGAATAAATAAAAATCCAACTTCATTCCAAGAATCAAATAAAATTGGGAAAACTAATAAACCCATTCCAATAATACCCCAATGAAAATAATATAAAGAAAACGAGACTTTACCCCATCGAGCGAGTGATTTATCTATAAAAATTGTTTTTTCTCTCATATCTGAAAAATAAAAAATTAATGGGAATAATATAAAAAACAATCCAGACGATCTAACATAAAGTGGGATAAAAGTAGTATCATGGAGAAAATCAAAACATAGAAAAAACATTATTGTGAAAGTTATCCCTATTATTATAGAACTAATTAAAATTTTTTTAATTAACTTATCTGAAGAGGCGTTATAAATAATATCACCTATAAGCATTCCTAAAATAAAAAAAATTGTATAAGGAAAAAAGTGCCAATCGCCTCTTGTTAGAAATAATAGTGGTTCAATATGAAATATGTTAATGATAAATTCAATTAGGACCATCAAAATCGATAAAACAAAATAGAGTAGTATTCGAAATAATCTTTTTAAAAATGGCATGATCATATAAAATACTTGAGATACTGCTATAGTTTGAAATATACTCCAATAGAATAGACTATCAATTTGCAAGTTAAAGATATTTTTTAAAAGAATTTGTCCAAATATTATTTGGATAGCTGTTGAAATAGAAAAAATTAAAAGAGCTCGTATTGAAATCTGAATAAAAATTTCTTTTTTTAACTCCTTATGATTAATTTTATTATTTATATAAAAAATCATATTAGTTCCAGAAACAATAAGAAAATAGGGACCAACTGCGCTTCCTATAAAAATAAAGATCCAGACTGTCAGAAAAAGTTCAGGAGAAGTATTTGAATCAATTTTAGTCCATTGCCACTGAACATGTCTTAGAATCATAAACACAATTACTATACCTTTTATAATATCTATGGTATTATATCGTTCTTTATCCATTATTTTATTACTCCTAAATTTTAACATTATTTTTTAAGGAAATTAACCTATAATAAAGGATTAGAGGACATATCATCATCATTATCCAAAAGATTTATATTTTTATTCGATTCATCATTTCTTTAATTTAATTTTTGAGTGATAATTAATATAAAATTCATATTTAATCGCGATTGTTTTATTATGTAATACTAATATCTAAATTTTTTTCATCATTTTGTCTATTAGGTGTAAGTTTTCTTATTACCCATTCAAGACCAAAAATAAAATCAAATTTCTCCCAAATTCTTAACAACACTTCAAGTAAGATAAAAATTAAAAGCAGGGCAATTAAGAGTGGTATTGTTATAAATCTATCTTGCACCCAAAAGGGAAAAATAAAGGGAAAAACTAATAATCCTATTCCAACTATTCCCCATGAAATATAGTATAAAGAGAAGGATACTTTACCCCATCTAATGAGGGATTTTTCAATAGAAGTGTTTGTTTCTTTTATATCTGAAAAATAAAATATAAAACAATAGAAAATGAAGAAAAATCCTAATACTTTGATGAAATGTGGTAAAACACTTCCATCTGAATAATCAAAAAAAGGAAAATAAATCGTTAAAAAAGATACTCCTAAAAGTAAGCAACTAATCATAAACTGTTTAAATCCTTTATCTGAAGATATGTTATGTATGATATCTCCTAAGGTCAAACCGAGAATAAATAATATAGAATAAGGTAAAAATCTCCATTCCCCTCTTACTAAAAATAATAAAGGTTCAAAATTAAATAAATTAATAATAAATTCAAGTAGGAGGACTGAGATAGAAATAATAAAATAGAAAAGAATCCGATATATTCTTCTTAAAAAAGGTATCATAAAAAATACTACTAGAGACACTGCTATAGTTTGAAATATACTCCAGTAGAAAAGATTATCAATTTGCGTGTTAAAGGTATTTTTTAAAAGAATCTGTCCAATAACAATTTGAATTATTGTTGAAATTGAAAAAATAAAAAGAGCTCTGGTAGCACTTTGTATAAAGATATCCTTTTTAGATTCTTTTTTCATAGTTCTTACTTTAACAAAGAGAAAGAAATTTGTTCCAGAAACGATTATGAAAAAGGGTCCAACGGCATTTCCAATAAACAATATAATTATTACCAAAGCTCTAAGATCAATTAGATTACTTGAATTCCATTTACTCCAAAATGCTGAAACATGGCTCAATACCATAACAACAAGTACAATACCTTTTATAATATCTATGGAATTATATCTCCCTGTTTTCATTATTTAATCAATCCACTTTTAATTAGTATTTCATCAGCTAGATTTGAATTATCGATGACTCTACCTTGCTGAACCTTTACCCATTCTATCAATTCTTTCATTCCTTCTTCAAACGTGTATTTTGGTTTATATCCTAACTTCGATGATATTTTTGAAATATCCGCAAAGCAATGGCGGATATCACCAGCACGGTACTTACTAGTAATATTTGGTTTGATCTTTGAATTTATATTTTTAGTGAGTACCTCAGCAACTTGGTTAATGGTGATCTGTCTTCCTGTTCCAACATTAAAAACTTCATTTTTTGCTTGATTCTTATCCATACTTAAAATTAATGCTTGACAAACGTCTTTAACATGAACAAAATCTCGGGATTGATATCCATCCTCATAAATTCTTGGAGAATTTTGATTTAATAAACTAGATGAAAAAATTGCGCAAACCCCCGTATATGGATTAGATAAAGATTGTCTACTTCCATAAACATTAAAGAATCGAAGTGCTGTGGTATCCAATCCATAAGTTTCCCCTATTAACATGCACATTTTTTCTTGTTCTTTCTTTGTTAATGCATAGATAGAGGTGCAATTTTGAGGCTTTTCTTCGTTGGTTGGAATGGGGTTTAGGATTTTTCCACAATTAGGACATTTTATTTCCCAGAATCCTTCATTTAATTGATCTATTCCTCTTAAATCAGGATTTACTTGATTACAATGGTCACAAATATATCCGCCCTCACCATACGTTGACATTGAAGAGGCAACTATTAATTTTTTCACATCATTTTCTTTATTTATTAAAATATCTAAGAGTTTAGCCGTGCCTAATGTATTAATTTCAACATATTTCTCAATCTGATACATTGACTGTCCAACACCGACCATTGCGGCTAAATGGTAAACAATTTCAATGTCTTTCAATGATTGAATTAAAGAATCTGTGTTAAGTATATCATCCCTAATAAACTTGATATTTTTTGCTAGATAATCTGGAGGTTTATTTAATATACCATGTACTTGAGGTTCTAAATTATCATAAACAGTAATTTCATGATCTCGCTTAATAAGTTCATCAACTAAATGGCTCCCAATAAATCCTGCTCCGCCTAGAATTAAAATCTTCATTTTAATATTTTTTATTATAATTACACTTATAGATTTTAAAAATTTTAAGAATAATAGATCTAAATTCTTAAATTATGCTTATTAAATTAATTTTAGAAAATAGTTAAGTATATTTAAAAATTTTTCAAAAAATTTCTTATTCTTCATATCTCCAATGAGACAAGGATCCAACTTTCTTGATAGCTTTTGAAAAGGTATTAATTTTATCTCATTTCTAGATTTCTGTCTAATTCTTTTAATATTTTTATAATTTTTGATTAATTCACAGTACATAATTATTCGGAATTTGAATTTTCTGATCAAAATTGAATGAATTAATAAAATAAATTCCACAATTAAAAAATATGGAATCAACTTCTTAAAACCTTCAATATTTTTTGCAAAAAATAGAAATCTATTACGTTCAAGTAAGTAATATTTAAATGAATTAAGTTTCAATTCATGATCTTGATGTATTAAATAAGGATCTTGAGTGCTATAAATTTTCATATTATTTCTAATACTTCTTAACGAGAAATCTGTATCCTCATAATATATAAAGAAATTTTGATCAAAACCTCCTAGACTAATAAAGGCATCTCTTTTCATAAAAAATGATCCTCCAGAAAATCGCAAGGTAGGTTTAGTAATGATATTCTCAGGTAATTCTTTAAATATTTCTTTTGTGTATGAAAAGCCCAATGCATGTATTTTTGCTCCAAAATAATGTATACCTCCCCTCTCTAAAATCATCGCGGGAGAGATAATAATCTCATTTGTTTTTTTATATTTTTCATACATTGCGTTTAATTTTTCAAAAAAGAGATTGGTAGGAAATATTACATCAACATTAGTAATAAATATAAATTCTCCTTTTGCTTTCAAAACTCCAATATTGCTAGCTTTGGCAAATCCTATATTTTCTTTCTGGTTAATAACATTTATACTGAGCGAATCCTTATATGAATTAATAATTTCAACACTCGAATCATTTGAATTATTATTTACGATGATTAGCTCAATATCAGAGTTATTTTTCAATTTTTTTATAGAATCTAGATTTCTTTTTAAGTATGGCGATCCATTCAACATTGGAAATATGATAGATATTTTAGCACTCATACTATCCTCTAAAATAATTTTTCTCTAAAAAAGAAATCTTTTGTTGAGATATAAAAAACAAGTTTAATTAAGAATTTTATGCATAATTTTTTTTAAGAAATCATATTTGGAGGAGGTGTTTTAAGGCAAAATCCGCATTTTCCAAACGAAGCAATAGTTTGATCCCAACAATGTTTATGATACGCTCTTTCACAATAGGGACATTCAGTTTGACAAGAACTAGATCCACCAATCTTGTTATTGCAAGAAGGACATTCGATTTTGTGACAAATTACACAAGACACTACAGATAGTTCAAAAATTTTCTTAGAAATTGTATCAAAAAGGTCAACAAGATATTTAAATGGAGTCCATTCGTCAAAAAAACTCTTAAAGGATTCTTGTAAGTCGCCTTTTATTTTTTCATGAGATTCAATCTCAAATTCATTTATGACTTTTATCTCAGGTAATTTTAATGGATATTCTCTGGGTAAGTTTATTTCAAATTGAAAAGTCATATCCTGCGTTTGCATTTTACCCTTCATATCAATCCTGAGAGTTGATGTATTTGAGTTATACTTAATTTCTTTGTAATGGTCTTGAAGAAGACTTAATTCAAAATTAATTCTTGAATTCTTATCCACTAACCAAGAAATTTCTCTGATTATTTCTATTGGTTCTGATTCTTTTTCTTTCCAGTTTTTATAGCTATTAAGAGAATCGATTGGGATTTGTATGAGATTTCTTAATTCTTCAGACAAATTAAAAATAGGAGGTTTAGGAAAGGGCGATAAATCAATATTTAAGATATATTCCTTGAATCCATAAGTCAATAGATGAACTTTCAGTTGAGCAACGCTATTTGGAACCATATCGCATTGATATTCACCTAAAATTTTTTTTACTTCTTGTTCTATGTCTTTAATAAAAAATAATTTTGTTTCAAGCTCATGTAAAATATCTACGATATGGGATGGTTTTTTAATATTCCATTTCTTTAGTGTTATTAATTGTTGATAGGGATCTCCTAGAATTGTTTCGACATCATCAGGTAAAGTTAATATGGGTCTTTCAGGATAATCTGAGAAATTTATTCCTATAATAAATGTTTTTGTAATAGTAATTGTCATATAAATGTTTAATTCTGCTCTTTTTGGACCTCTTTGATCATATGCGTATGACTGCTGAATTAAACCTAATTCTGTTTTGACCAATAAGCTTGGTTCTTCAGATTCTGAGAATGATGTCTCTTGAAATGAATCTTCTGATTGAGAGATAGGTGTATCGGTTGAAGCGATATATGCATGTTGAGATTTGGAATCAGAACTTTCTGAAGTATCTGTAGTATCACTATAAACATTTGAGGGGGTAATATAATCTTCATTACTAAAGTCTGAAGGGTAAGCGTTAAGATCTGGAGTTATATATTCTTCATTTGGATTAATTTTAATCTGGGTTGTAGGTTTAGATTCTACAATAGGTATTAATTCTTCAATTATTATAGGCTCTTGAAGGGCTTCCTGAATTTTTGCTTTAAGTTCGTGCATGATATCTACAACACTTGAATCTGGAGTCCAATTTTTAACTTTTTCAAGATTGAAGTCACCTAGGAGATCTTTAATTTGATCATAGAATTTTAGTTGAGGAGGTGAATTTGGAAAATCATCATCAAATTTAATTTCTAATTCATATTTTACATCTGGAGTTTCGTAAACATATCCAAATAGATGAGCAATATTTCCAGAAACCATCCAAAATGAAAATTTAGATGCAATTTTCTGTGCTTCTCTAAGAATTCTTTGCCTGTCCATTAATTTCACTTTATTAAAAAATTTTATTCTATATAAGAAGATTTAACTTCCATCTTAAAAATATTGTGTATAAACAGAACTAAATAGAAAATACCCTTCTATTAATGATTGAGAACAATCAATTAACAATATTAAAAAATTTTATAAATAGAAGTTTAGCTTGCTCAAAGATACTTTCTGTTATAATTTTCTTTACTCCACTTTTAATTATTAAATATGAAATGATACATGAAGTTATTGATTTCATAATTTGAACAACTTTTACGTGAGAATTTCCATATTTTCTTAAGGAAATCGTAATAGGAACCTCTATAATTTTTAATTTATTATGCGCAGCTTTAAATAATGTTTCAGTACATAATCCAAACTTAGTATATACCATTTCATGGAGTATCTTAATACTTCTTTTACTAAAAGCCCTAAAACCGCTCTGATTATTAGCTATTTTTTGATGAAATAATAGCCATAAACATATCTTTACAAAATACTCCCCCGTACGAGTGTATAGAGGTACCTTATAACTACTTCTACCCAAATATCTTGATCCTATGACGATATCTGCTTTCCTTTGGATAATTGGTTCTATTAACACAGGTATCTCATTGGGATCATGTTGCCCATCAGAATCCATAGTAATTATTAAATCACCTGTAGCATATTCTAATCCTGTTAGAATTGAAGCACCATAACCTCTATTTTCTTCATGAGAGATTACTATTATCTCTCTTTCTATATCTTGTAATATTCTAAAAGTATTATCAGTAGATCCATCGTTTACAACAATTATTTCATATTGATTATGATCTGGAATATTATTTATTACTTCCTTTATGGAACGTTCTTCATTGTAAACAGGAATAACAATTGATAATGTATAAGAATAATCAAATAAAAACTCGTTATTTGCTTTTACATTGTTAAATCTATAACTTAATTTATTTTGATTGATTTTGTAATTCATATTTTTTATAAAATTTGATTGTTATATAAAAATCTGATATATTTCCTTTTTTTCAAAAGTTTTAATATTATTTTTTTGATTAAGGTACTATTTGACTATATTTTTAAATATATCATATTCTAATAAAAAATATTTAAAAATTTAATAAAACGCTTTTATTAATATGTTAACTTTGTGTAATTAATCATTAAATTATTTGAATAAATTCATTAAAATATGATAAATATCAAATTTTAAGTTTGGAAACAAATGTTGAGGGAACTTATTAAAAAATCAATT
>JBHLME010000213.1:0-4704 GCA_048938445.1 Promethearchaeota archaeon
TCAGATCTATACTTTAGTTGGTGGAGTATCATTTTTGGACTTCCATTTGTATTATATGGTTCTCATTCTTTATATCGGTGTTTTAAGAAATACAATGTAATTTATTTTGGAACAAAATCAGTCAAAGCTAGGGTATTTGGATATATTTTGACTTTTATTGTACTTCTATTTATAATAATCTATTGGATTATATTCTATACCGTTATTGAATTTTATGATTCTCCAATAACACCACTTCACTTTTTAGTAGATCTTAATCTTCTATTATTATTCATAACAACAATATTGATATTAATTGTTTTTGGATTTATTAGTTCCCAAAGACCATTACCATCATTAACACGTGATTATATTGCCCAACGTACTAGGAGATTAAATTCATTAGCATATCCCTCCACATCAACCAGATCAAATCCACCATCTAGAACCGTCACTCGTACAACAATTAGATCAACACCAACATCTAGAACTATTAATCGCACAACTAGATCAAGAACTCAATCGCCAAGAACCCCTCTAACTTCACATACAAAAGCAACAGGAACTGGAAATGTAAAAATATCTTCAAAAATTCGAGATCTAAATAGATATAAGCCAATAGCATCATTTCTATCACACGAAGATTTTAAATGCATTTTTTGTTTTAAATTGCCAAAACTTCCTGAGGATAAAGGTAGAGGGATAATAATTTGCCCAAGTTGTAGATATCCAGCACATGCAGATGAATTTAAAGATTGGACTCGAACCTCAAATCTCTGTTCACGATGCAGTTCCCCGATTCCCTCTAGCTATCAACGTAATCCTAGAATAATTAGTGTAAAGAATTATTTAATCATCTATAGACATTTTTTAAAGAAAAAAACTAACTAAATAGGAAATTGGGAAGAAGTTTAAAGGATTAACTCTTCAATTTCAAACTTTTTTTTAATTCTCCAACCGTAGTTTTCAATTCCGCATAAACATTATGTGGATGAATAGATTCAAAACTTTCAATCTTGAAATTTACTTTAAAATTATCTTCTAGGTTAGGAAAATCTCTTAAAATAAAGTTCTTTGCCATTTCTCGAATAACATCTTCAGAAAAGAGAGGCTTTAAATGTGCACTTCTAACCAATTCTGCTTCTTCAGGTCTTTTTAAAACCGATTGAATCCTACCACTCATCGATTCTTCTATTACATCAATAATATCTAAAACATCAACTTTATGACCTGATAGATCTTTTATTTGAATAATTATTGTTCCAATGGATCTTTGATTATGTGAGGAATAGGGAAGGATATTTATTAGTTTTTTAAGATCTTCTTCAGAGACGTTTATATCTTTTCTGGTTTTGATGACTTCTGTAGTATATTCTTGAGACATTTCTTTGGCACAGGGACAAACTGTCATTCCCACCGCACTTGCTCCAATATAATAGCTATAATCAATTTCACCAGATGATTTTTTATTAGCTTTAACATAAGAGCTAATATCATATGATTTTTGTATAGTTCTTTGCTCATTTTCTCTAACATTTACAATTATTTTTCCTTCTAACTTAACCTCTGCTTTTGTTGTGTATGGATGACGTTCCAATAGTTTTCTTACAATTCGATCGCCAACAAGCTCGATTGTTGGAGTAGGTTTAAAAATCACCTCATTAATAACCTCTTCGATTGTTTCAGATGTTCGAGACATGTGAATACCACGCTGTTGAGCAGGAAGATCGATTAATGCTGAGATTTTAGGGTAAAAAGAGTATTTTTTATTTTCTTGAACAATTTCAACTTTCTTTTCTAACTCGACTATACCGACTTTATCAATTGCAATATCTATAGTTGAATCAGAATCCTGTAAATCCATTTTAAAGTTTGGAATTTTAAATCACCAGTTTCATTAAATAAAATTTTTTTGCTCTATTCTTAAAAAAGATTAGATATAATATAAGATTAGTTCAAATAAGAAGAGTTATAATATTTCTAATAAAAGATTTGAAATAATATTTTAAATAATTCGAATTTATCACTATCCAAATGCCTAAAATGAATATTTTTAGTAACTTTGCATTAATAGGAGAGGATTTAGAGCTTAAGCAAGAAGTTACTTTAGAAATCGATAAAAATGGAAACATTTCGGAAATGACATATAAAAATCCAGAAAAATTAATTGATATTTCCAATAATAATCAATTATATTTGCTAATACCAGGCCTTATTAATTCTCATACTCATATTGGAGATAATTTTGCGAAAGAATCAGGATTTAATAAAAAGTTAACTGAAGTTGTAGCACCTCCTTTTGGTCTTAAACATAACTTACTTAGACAAACATCTGAAGATATCATAATTAAAGGCATTAAAAAGGCAGTTTTAGAGATGCTGTCAAATGGAATTACTTGCTTTATAGATTTCAGAGAAGGCGGAGCTAATGGAATACATCTATTAAAAAAAGTCATAGAACTATCTCCAATAAATTGTTTAATATATGGTCGATTTATGGATGATAATGAAATAGAATCAATTTTTGAATTAGCCGATGGCATCGGATTAGTTAGTTATAAACAAATTTCCCCTACTAATAAAAAAGTTGTAACCGAATCAAAACAATATTCCAAAAAAATAATTGCTTGTCATTGCGCTGAGAAAAATCGTGATCTCAATTTGATAAATGATATGTTTGATGATAATTTAGTTGATGTAATCATTCATGGCACAAAATTTATTAATGACGATTTAGTTAGAATTCAAGACGAAAAAAAATCATTGGTTTTGTGTCCCCGTTGTAATGGATATTTTGGAGTAGGATTTCCTCCAATTATTGAAATTTTGCAACTAGGAATTCCTATATCATTGGGAACAGATAATCTGATGGCGAATAATACCGATTTATTTGAAGAAATGCGTTATTTATATAGAATTACGAGAGTCCTAAGTAGTTATGATAAAAGAATAAAGTTAACCTCTAAAGATCTATTAAAAATGGTCACAATTCATGCTGCCAAAAATTTTCATTTAGAAAGAAAATATGGCTCAATTTCTAAGGGAAAATCTGCTGATTTATTTTTAGTAAACTTAAAGGATCCAAACCTTTATATTAATAACCTAAATAAAAACAATATATATAATGTCATTGTTCAAAGAACAAGATCAGAGAATATTAAAAGAACTTATATAAAAGGAGAAGTCGTTTTTGAGAGAAAATGAAAAACCTTATATCATTTTAAGCGCAGCAATGACGATAGATGGAAAAATTGCCACTAAAACAGGCGATCCTAAGATATCTGATGAGTTTGATTGGAAGGAAGTTCATAAATTACGAACGCAAGTAAACGGCATTATAGTGGGGAAAGAGACAATTTTGAAAGACAATCCAAAATTACATATAAAATTCTATGAACACGAAGGTTATTATCGTATTGTAGTAGATAGTAATTTAACAATACCTTTAGATTCAAATGTTATTAGTTTTCAACCTGAAATCTATCCTACCTTAATTTGCACTACTGAAGCTACTCCTATTGAAAAAATTGAAGAATATGAAGTTTATAACGTAAAAATTATCCGATCTGGAACAGGGAAAAGAGTTGATTTAGTAAAATTAATGCCTATTTTATATGAAATCGGGATACATTCTATCTTATTAGAGGGAGGTGGTTCTTTAAATTGGAGTTTTATCAAAGACGATTTAATAGATGAAATCAGATTGACTATTGCTCCTTGGATAATAGGAGGAAAAGAAGCTGTAAGTTTAGTGGAAGGTGAAGGTTTCGAAAAAATGATTCAAGCACGAAGATTCAAATTGCTTGAAATTGTTGATAGAGATAATTATGTTGTTTTAAAGTACAAAAGGAGCAACAAATGAAGATTCAAGAAGATTTTAAAAAATTTAAAACCTTAACATTTAAGCAAATAAAAGAAAAAGTTATAGATATCAAAGCTCAGTTACCAAGTCATAAAAATAAGGTAATTACTTATTCAAAAAATTTTACTCTCTCATTGTCTAATTATTGTCAAAATCAGTGTGGATATTGTTCTTATAATCATAATGTTCCCAAATTGAACAACGAGGAGAATCTTGTTTTATTAGACAATGAAAAAATTTACAATTGGATCGAAAAAAGTCATCGATTTAACTGTAAAGAAGCTTTAATAATGTCGGGAGAAAAACCAGATAATTTCCAAGAAGTTAGAAATGAATTAAAAAAAAGGAATTACAGTACTTTTTTTGAATTTGTTAAAGATATTTGTAATCTTTTATTAAATTCTAATCTTTTACCACACACTAACATTGGTTTGCTTACATATAACGAGCTAAGGGAGTTAAAAAGCAAAAATGCCAGCATGGGACTAATGTTAGAAAGTACAAATACGGAGCTTTTTAAAAAAGGAAGTGTTCATGAGCATTCTCCTAGTAAAACACCAGAAAAGAGAATAGAGCATATCACCAACGCAGGTAAGTTAAAAATACCTTTCACTACGGGTTTATTGATTGGTATAGGTGAAAATTTAGAAGATAGAATTAGAGATTTATATTTAATAAAAAAAATAAACGAAAAATATGGCCACATTCAAGAAGTCATAATACAAAATTTTATTTATAAAAATGGAATTCCATACCAACCTAAAGTAGCAGTTACTATTGAAGATATGTTGAAAATTATAGGTATCGCCAAACTAATTTTAGAAAATGATATTGCGGTTCAAATAGCTCCAAATTTAATATCA
>JBHLME010000214.1:0-4696 GCA_048938445.1 Promethearchaeota archaeon
TTAAAAGAATTTAATGGAAATATTAACGTTTTTTTAGAAGACACGGATGAAATTATTCAAAAATATTTTAAATAACCAAAAAATTATATTTATAAATTTGTATTGTCTATCATAATTTACTTTAACAAAAAAAATATAAATATAAAATCTAATAATTAGATTATATAGAAGTACTTCTTGTTAAAAACAATAAACGAAAAAAAAATTACCATGTCAGATACTCCAGAAACACTCGACATAATACTAAGAAAGCTTTTGTCGGCAATTCCAGAAGTTACTGCTGCTGCAATCGTGTCGGTTGAGGGTTTACCAATTTCTTCAGCCTTGGCGGCGGATATAGATGAAACTCGTATCGCTGCTATGACCGCGGCAATTTTATCTCTCGCAGAACGTGCAATACATGAAATGAATAAAGGCGATTTTCAAGAGATTCTTATTAAGGGAACCGATGGGTATTTATTAGTATTACAAGCAGGACGAAATGCCGTTTTAACAGTCTCTACTACTCCTGATATACGACTTGGATTGATTTTACTCGACGCTAAGAGAACTTGTGAAAAAATAGCTAAATTAATTTAAAAGTACACCACTAATCTCCTTTTTGTTAATTCTACTATATTTATTAAATAATTCCTTATATTTTTATAATAATGTGAGTTGCTTTAACCATATTGTCTCAATTTGGGTTCTGCTTATCAGGTTAAAGAAGGATTTGATTAAGTATTCAAATTTTTTGAATAAAATATTTAATTTTTACTAATATTTTAAGCACTCCTCATAAGAGAAAACATAAATTATTAATTATATCATTCATTTATTAAATATATTAGAGTTTTCATTAGATTGCTCAATCTTAGCTTAGCCATAAAATTTTTGAATAAAATGGTGAAATTATAAAGAATGTTTGTTATTTACACTGTTTCGGCTCGAATTGCTATTCCCCCATTTCTCTTTGATCAAGACAAAGAAGTCTCAGCGAGAATCATTTTAGCAGAAGATTATGATGGGATTATCACCCGAGAATTTGGATTCATAATTTCTATCGTAGACGTCCTTAGCGTGGGACCGGGAATCGTGATTCCTGGAGATGCAAATACTCACCATCTTGTCGAATTTACCATATTATCATTTAAGCCATCAATCTCGGAAGTCATTGAGGGAGATGTAGTGGAGATCGTGGATTTTGGCAGTTTCATAAGAATGGGTCCCTTGGACGGATTGGTTCATGTTTCTCAAATATGTGATGATTACATTTCATATGAGCAAGTGAGTAATCGATTTATTGGCAAGGAAACAGGAAAAATATTAGAAGTAAATGATCAAGTACGTGCAAAAATCATTGCTGTATCGTTAGGAACTGGTAGAAGTGGAAAACTTGGTTTAACCATGCGTCAAAAGTTTTTAGGAAAGAATGAATGGATTGAAAGTGATCTAGATGAATTCTATTCTGAAAAAGACGAAGCTAGTGAATCTGATAAAAAATCTGAGCAGGAATGAAATTTAATTAATTTTAAAAAAGAAAAAAAGAAGAAAAATGAAGGAGAGAGCATGTAAAACTTGTCATTTAATAACTAAAAATGATAGTATATGTCCTAAATGTAAGACTCATACATTAAGTGAGGATTATAATGGAGAAGTTATTATAATCGATCCAAAAGAATCAAAAATAGCAGAATATCTTAAAATATTTATTCCTGGTAAATATGCATTGAGAGTTCGTTAGAAAGATATTATTTTTCGATTTGAGCTTCCTTTTTTAAAATTATATGACTTAAATATGTTATCTTTCATACTTTAAGTAATAATTTAGTATATAATCCTCAATATGATTAAACTAAGAGAGGTAATATAAAATATCTCATGAAAAAGACTCAATAATGGAAGATTATGATGGAGTAGTCATAATAATCAATCCTAAAGAATCAAAAATAGCAGAATATCTCAAAATCTTTGTTCCTGGCAAATATGCATTAAGAGTTCGTTAAAAAAAGTTATTTACTTAAAATGAACTTTATTTTTAAATAAAGATCTTCAGAATAAAAAATTTTATCTTTTATGGATAATGTAATAATATATTATATATGATTCTGGAAAAGAATAAAGTAAAATAATTGGTTCAAAATGAAATTTGAAATTGAAGATATTGTTGAAAAAACACATCCATTAATTGATAGAACAGAATATGAATTTAAGATAGTTCATTTCGGTGCAGGAACTCCAAATCGACTAGAAGTGAAGAATAAAATTGTAGCAATGAAGAATCTGGATGAAAAATTAACCATAACAAAAAAGGTTAAAACGCATTTTGGTGATGCTTATGCTATTGGAAGAGTATATGCTTATAAGAATTTAAAAGATCTGGAATATTTTGAACCATTTCATATTCGTGTCAGGAACTTACCATTAGAAAAGCGAAATGAAATTATTCAATTGAAAAAGAAAAAAGAACCATATAAGCATCTTTTTGTTTAAGAATAAAATAAATTATTGAAGTAATTGAGAAGAAAAATGACCAACGCATCTAATTATTATAAAGTCGAAAATAACAAACTGGTACGAACACATCGCGTGTGTCCTAAATGTGGTCCTAGTTATTTCTTAGGAGATCATTATGATAGGTCTAGTTGTGGTCGTTGCGGATATACAATATTTAAACGGAAAGGTAAAACAACAGCACCTAAAACAAGTGCAAGACGCTCTCCTAGAAAACGTACGAAATCTACATAACATAAATAAATTTTAAATATCAAAAATAATATATTTCCCTAAATTTGTTAATCCAAATAATCTCATTTTTGAAATCAAGTCAAGCATACTAAATTATGAAAAAAATAAATGAAATTCAACAAAAAAATCTGTCTTGGAATTGAAAGCACGGCTCACACTTTTGGTGTAGGTATTATAGACTTTAAGGGAAATGTTTACAGTAGAGTTAACGATATATTCATTCCTGAAAGTGGTGGACTTCATCCAGTTCAAGTAAGAGAACAACACTTAAACAATTTTATGAAAGTCATTAAAAAGGCTCTTTCAGAAGCAGAATGTTCTATTAATGATATCGATTTAATTGCTTTTAGTCAAAGTCCGGGTTTGGGGCCAGTATTAAAAATAGGCGCTCTGGTTTCACGTATGATAAGTCAATTATTAAAAATCCCCATTGTTGGGGTAAATCATTGTGTTGCACACGTAGAAATAGGACGTTTGATGTGTAAAATTGAAGATCCTTTAACATTATATGTTTCAGGAGGAAATACAATAGTCAGTGCTTTTGAATCAAACAGATATCAGATATTTGGAGAGACTTTAGATTTACCAATAGGTAACATGATTGATTCTTTCGCAAGGATAGTGGGATTATCTCATCCTGGAGGACCAAAAATAGAAAGATTAGCCCAAGAATCGAATAAATACCTCCCCTTACCTTATGTCGTAAAAGGAATGGATCTTTCATTCTCAGGGCTTTATACTGCTGCTAAGAGATTAGTAAAATCTAACGAGTACGAAAAAAGTTACGATTTAAAAGATGTTGCCTATTCATTACAAGAAACCGCCTTCGCAATGTTAACAGAAGTCACCGAGAGAGCTTTAGCACATACTGATAAAAAGGAAGTATTATTAACCGGAGGGGTTGCTGCTAACAAGCGTCTTCAAGAAATGATAAGATATATTAGTCTCGAACATGGAGCACGATTTGAAGTGGTTCCCTTGAAATTTGCAGGTGATAATGGTGTAATGATCGCATGGACAGGTATCTTAAGATATATTGAGGAAGGAACTCACGATTTATCTGAGACTATTATAAAACCAAAAGAAAGAATGGATGATATTTCAATTCCATGGAGGTCTTAACTATATAATGAGCGATTATATCATTAAAAAAGACCTCATTCGTAAAGGTGCTGAAGCTAGTTTATTTCATGGTTACTGGTTTGATAAAGAGGTAATTTTTAAACATCGCATTCCAAAAAAATATCGATTAAAGGAATTGGATAATACTATAAGAACGAAAAGAACTTTAAATGAAGCTAGAGCACTGATAAGAGTAAAAAATTATGGAATTAATTGTCCTCAAGTTTATGATATTGATGTTAAAAACTCGATTATTGTCATGAAATACATTGAAGGTTCTAAATTGAAGGATGTCATTGGTATTATAGACGATGATAAAAAAAAGGATTATTTTAAAAAAATAGGTTGCTCTATTGCAATCTTACATAAAAATGGGCATGTTCATGGTGATATTACCACTTCAAATTTAATTATCACAGAAAAAGAAGAGATCTTTCTTATTGATTTTGGACTTCATGATTATTCCGATTCCATTGAAGATAAAAGCGTAGATTTGCATCTTTTCAAGAGAGTGCTCATATCTTCACATGGGAAAGATTTTAAAACTTGTTTTAAAGCATTTCTTGAAGGATATAGGACAGAATATGCTAGAGAAGGTTCAAAAGAAGGTTATGAGATTATTAAAAACATATTTGTTATTGAAACTCGTGGTAGATATGTTAAAAAAGAAGATAGGCTTTAAAAAATCCATGGTTCATAACTTGTTCAGTTACTTACTTAAATTAAATAAAAAATGTATATCTGATTTGGACACCTTTAAATACTCGTGTTTTCTTTAAGATAATTTTATATAACAATATTACTTATTATTAATAAAGTGGAAATATGTTTATAGGTTAGGGAGATT
>JBHLME010000084.1:0-19521 GCA_048938445.1 Promethearchaeota archaeon
GGTGCATATAAGACGTATAATTTGTCAATTGTATTACTTCAAGGATTACTTTTATGTGGTATTGGTTCCGTTATAAGTATTATTTTAGCCTTTTTTCTTACTCAATTTATTTTTATACCTCTTATATCGAGTATTTTAGCTGGTGGGCTTTCATTAACCTTTAACATATCATTTAGTACTCAAATTATATCTTTTATCATACCTTTTATAATAGGTATATTAGTAGGATTAGCAGTTAGCTTATCTCCTGCAATTAAAGTTATGAGACTCCAGTTAATTGAATCCATCCATCCATATCGTCATGAAGATACTTTATACCATTTAAGAAAAAGATCATCTGTAAATTATAAATTAATTTTAATTGGTTTGATAATAGCAATAAATGGTGGATTTATTTATTTTATAATACCTAGAATTTTAATTTCAAATGATTTGAATTTATTTGCGGGTACTTTAATAGCAATTCTTTTAATTTTTTTAATTGGATTAACTTTAGCTGGTTTGGGCTTGATACCTCTATTTTTAAGATTAATAATTGAAATATTTAGACCATTTGGAAAGAATCTATATCATGTAATAAAGATCTTTGTTTTTCGGTATCAAAGAAGGAATTCAAGCACAGTGATAATGTGCGCATTGTCTTTTTCTTTTGTAATATTTACTACAACAGTCATTTCAGATTTTACAATACAACGAGAAATAAGTACAACCTTAGATTATGGCTCAGATTTAGTTTTAGAAACAATAGGATGGCGGGAAGATGATCTTGATGGTTTTGGTTTTTTTGGAGGAGGTTTTGATGATTTCTTTGATTTTGATTTTGGAGATGATGCTGGATCAGATGAACCACTTGATCCAAATAAAATATTTACAATTGAATTTCAACAAGAAATATTAAAAATAGAAGGTGTTGAGAGAGTTTCTTCAGTTGTATCGAGTCCAGAACACTTATCACAGCTTTCTTTTGAATCTGGTGAAGAATATAGTGCTTCTATTGGGGATTATGCCGGAATAAATACTAATTCCATTTCATTAATAGGAGTAGACGAATCATATTATTCTACAGTAAATAATGAATACATTACTTTCACATATGGAGATAAAGAAAGTGCGTTTGAAAAAATTCACGATGATGAATATACATGTATTATTTCAGAAGCAATTGGTGTCGATCTTAACATTGGTTTAAACGAAAAAATCAGAATCCATATCTCAAGAGGAGATGAATCAAAAAATTATGTATTTACCGTAATTGGAAGAGCCTCAACCATACCGGGTTTTAGTGATCAATTTAGTAGTTCGGCATCTGAAGCTAGAAGGGGTGGTGTTATAGTATCTCAACAAACTTATATTGATTTACTTGGAATTTCTCCCTTGCCATCTTGTGATAAATTATTTATTAAAATTCAAGATAACGGAGACTTGTCATCTACAAATATTGAAGATGCTATTAAGGATCTTTATCGGAATGAATATAATTTTAAGGTTTTAAATTTAGATGAGCGAACGGCTTCTCAGAGAAGACTATTTAGAACAATGGAACAGTTATTTTCCCTTATTCTTATTACTACCATAGTAATTTCGCTTTTTGGTTTATTAGCATCTTCATATTCAACAATTATAGAAAGAAAAAAAGAAATTGGAATTGTTAGAACTCTAGGTCTTAAAGGAAGAGATATTAGCAAATTGTTCATAATTGAAGCATTAATAATAATGTTCAGCAGTGGGACTTTAGGAATTCTCTTAGGATATTTTACAGGATGGTTACTTACCTCTAACATGAGTTTATTAGGAGATCTTCCCTCAACTACAACTTTTCCATTATCTGATGCATTTACTATCTATATTCTATCAACATTATTCATAATTATAGGAATGATAGTATTATTAAGAAAAATTCGAAAGAAGAAAATCGTAGATATTTACAGGGAAACAATGTAGGTGATTAAAAAAGATTGATTAAATATATTAATTATTCAAGAAAATTCATTGGAATTTTTTTAGTTATTTTTACTTTAATGAATAATACCTTAATTCCTGCTGTAAATTATTACATAAATAATGAGCCCATAGGTGATTTAAATACTGCTGATGTTGCAGGAAGAGATATATATGCAGAACAAATAAGTGCCTATGTGGCGGGAAATACTTCAATCATAACTCAATCCTTTTTTACTAACGATTCAAACTTTTTACCAGACTTTAATACAAATGATCCACATCTTGAAAAATGCAATTTAGTTATAACTGCTTCAAATGGAATAAATCCCGCAATCTTTCCAAGGGTAATAACCGGTGATGCTTCATATTCTCCACCTAATACAAATTTTAATGGATTTACAGGATTCCTTTACTATGATAACAATTTATCCTTGGATTCAGTTCAAAAAGACGCAATTCAAGTGCTCAAATACATAAAATTAAATTTTCACATGGATATCATAATGGTTAATTCCACGGATCCATATTTTTTCCCATTTGTAGGGTATTATCCTAATTGGGAAATATATTTTAATGCTATAACTGCTAATATACCAAAAGATGGGTATTTCAAAGCTTTAGATATAGATCGATTAACAAATGAAAACTATTACAATAACCATCATCTATCATCTTCTATTGTAATTATCAACTCAATTGAATTTTTAGAAATCTTAAGCACCCTTCCAACAGATCAATTGAATTTTAATTTTGATCCCACACTAATGCAAGGATTTGATCTTGATGAACTATTAGATCTTTTTAATGTCTCATCTTCAGATGAATTATTTTCATTTGATTCTCATTATATTACTTTAACAATACAGTATGAAGGAAATGAACAAGGTATTGAAATAATTGGACCAAATCAATATGCATTTAACTTATGGAAAGCAATGAATTATTATGGTAAACCTTTGAGACCAAGTGATAAAATCTTCATAAGCTTATTAGGTATATTTCTAAGTGGATTGGACATAAACGTGCTTTGTACTGAAATTTATAACACCACACCAAATTACTTAGAATTCGACGAAGAAACGATAGATCGGTTAAATACTTTACTTGCTCTCACTGGAGAAGATATCAATTTGGACATTCTTAATTATCTTTCATGGGAATTATTATGGGTAGGAGAATATGGAACATATAGAAGTCACATTCGACCGGTTGTTATAAACTGGGACGTTACTAACCCCGAGGAGTTTGCTCTACATGCTCTAACTGATTTGACACTTAAAAATGGGGGATTTCAGGGTTTGAATACCATTCCAACAGGAATGTTAAATGAAATTAATCAATTTATAGTAACATATAATCTCTCAAATTCAGAGCATAATATGAAGATATCAAGGGAACTCATTGGAGATAACGCATCCTTTGGAGTAGATCGAGGAGAATTTAATTTTACAATTACAGTTGAAAATATTGGATATAAAACCGTGTGGGGTGTTCCCTTTTCATATGCTACCCCTCCAAATTTAGAGTTTTTAATATTTTCGGTAGTTGGAAATCCTTTTACAGATTTATATGATAGATTAACCACATTAGTCAATAATAATTGTAGCATATCCGTTGAAGATTACGTAAATTTTTATGATGAGGTTCGAGTATTTGAAGTTGATTCACTAGGTACGGGAGCGGTTGATTATTATTATCCATGGAATCCATTAGACGCAAGTGCTGAAGATCGAATGCCTTATAGTCTTGAATTAGCCAAGATGATGGAAGAAAGTGCAGATCCTTCATTTTCTCCATCAGAGATTAATTATTTTAAGAACACAGATAGTATAAGAAATCCAGACAACTGGAAATTAGAACCTGGTGAATCATTTAGTTATAATATAAGTTCTGGTGTTGATTTTATAGACACTTATACTGCATTTTCTACAAATAATTTTACTTATAATGCATCAACACCATATATAAACAATGGAACTTCAATTTTAAATACTAACGCTTCAATGGCTTTAGAATTAGATAATAATAGTTGGATAATTCAATCTGAAAATCATTCAATTGACATCCATGATTTTGGAATTGATTTTATTTTTCAAAACGAAACTGCCTTGGATTTAGTTAATTTTTCTATTGATCGTATATCAATAGTGGTTAATTTTACTCAAAATAGTTCAATATTAGATACTATAAGTGGACTTATATATAATTTTTCTTTAGGAGCTTACCAAAACATCACAGCAACTTCTTTTAATACGACATGGAGATTCTCTTTGATAAATTTTAACAATAGTATTAACGATATATTTGATCCAGGACATCTTAATAACTTCACGGTAAAATTTAGGTTAAATGGTACTTCTTCTGAACCATTCAATACTTCTATAAATGATATTAATATAGAATATGAAATTCGAGATATAAATTCAATAACACGTCAGGGTGCTCAAGTTTTATTTGGTCCCGAAAGTAGGATTTCTCAATTATCAAGGAGATCAAGTTCAGTAACGCTCGGTACTGATGAAATTGCATCAATTATTGCATTTGCTAACCTCACGAGTTATAATTCATCTTTAGGTGAACTAAATACATACACCTTAAGATTAAAGAGTATTGGCTCTTTAAACGCTGAAAATTTATCCATATCAATAGATCTTCCAGGAATACTGCATGAGAATAATAATTTCACTTTTGCTAACAATACATTGACATATGAGAAAAAATATCTCAATGTTACAATGGAATTAATTTTAAATTTCACTTTTTATACTCCAAATTCTGGTGAAGTAGATAATGTTTTTATTAGTTATGACACTCCAAAAGTACATCCACTATCAAATGCTTCTTCAATTTTAAATAATCCTAATGAAGTATTTTTTTCAGCACCAGTTAATTATGAGGATAAAATCCCCTTTGTAAGAACTATTGAAGTTTTCTATAATACTTCTACAGGATCCCCTCAAATCAATGATGTTTTTAATTTAACGGTAAACATGAAAAACACGAGTCCATATAATAGTTCAATCCCTGACTTAAGATTATCCATGAATGATAATTATGGCGATTTAGTGAGAATCGATAATAAAAGAAACATTAGCTACACCAATATCAGTTTTGATGAGATAATCTCATTTAATATTACTCTAAATAAAACTGATTGGAAAGCATACTATTATCCTGCTATAAATTTTATTCGAGGATCTGAAAGTTCTACTTTACAAATTTCAAGATCATCACATATCGTGCTTGGAAACATTAATATCACTGTATCAAAATCAGTTAATAGAAACCAGATAGAAATAGGTGATCAAATTATTGTTTCTATCGAAATTCAAAATACAGGAACAATTTGCATTAAAAATATAGATGTTGAAGATATGATTAGCTATTCAATTTCAGATTTTTCATTAGTTAGTGGAAAGTTAAATAATGAAATCATAAAATTAGAACCAAATGAAACTATAAGTTTTAATTATACCATTCAAGCAAAAAGACAAAACTCATTGACATTAAAAGAAGCATATGTAGAATATTATTACCTTTCTCGTATAATTGTAGAATCAAATACAGTTAATATAAAAATAATTACCCCTATTATGATACAACGATTATATATACTCTTCCCTAGCTTATTAACACTTGGTATTATTATCATATTTTTATGGCAGATAAAAAAATATAGAACAAAAAAATATGAAAAACGCAGACATGAACTATTGTTATTTGAATTAAGCTCGAGAGAATCAATAATTAAAGTAGAGAATACTTTAAGAGATAGGTTAAATATTTTATCTAAAACAAATGTTGATGTGAATTTAGAAAAAAAATATAAAGATAAAACTAAATAGAGTGAATTATTCGAAATTAAATAAGAAGATAAAGTAAAAACGGTCAAAAATGGCAAATTTTAAAGAAAAATTAAAGAACATGATAAACTGGCAATTTATTAGGCTATCATGGTTTGATATGAAACGGGATAAAACGAAAACATTATTTGGTATAAGTGGTATTGCCATTTCAATCTTCCTCTTAACTGCGATTGGTTATATAAATGACACTCTTTCATATAATTATATTGATACCGCAACCACCACAGTAGGAAGTGCAGATATCATGGTCACTAAAATAATTCAACCCGATTTAAATTTTGATCCCTTCTTTTCTCAAGACATAATTGATGATCAATTACAGGATATTGAAGGCGTAGAAGAATTTTTTCCTCGCATAATGGTACTAGTCCAAACATATTCAGAGAAAACTGAAAAAAACACATCTTTAGAGTTATATGGTATTGATTTTGAAGCAGAATATGAGAATGGACATATGGGAGATTTAAGAATTGTGGATGAAGAAGGTGAAGAAACAGGTGAGATCTATGATGATGAACCCCGTGATGGAGAGTGTGTAATATTATGGAATGTCGCTGTATTATTTAACGTGACTAAAGGGGATAAAATCTTAATAGAATATGAGAATACTCAATTAAATTTAACAATAGAAGAAATTTGTGTTCAGCATCAAAAATTTTTACAATTTGAAACTGCTCTCATCATTGTTAATCTCCAGCAAGCGCAATCTTTTCTTGATGAGAATGGGAATATAAATTATATTGCAGGAACTATTGAGACTCCTGAATTCATTTATAATGCTAGGGATTTAAAAACGACTACAAGCAAATTACTTTTAATAAGTAATAGGATTCAAGATCGATTAGACATTAATATTTATAGCATTAGCATGCCAAAACTCTCAGAACTTGAAGGAGCAGAGTTTACCTTAATGAGCATGACAATTGCATTTTGGTTTATCTTAATTTTATCAATGATAATAACAGGAATTCTGATAAATGGAATCTTATCCACTTCAATAGAAGAGAGAGTAAGAGAATTCGGAATTCTTAGAACCGTAGGAGGTAAGAAAGTATTTCCCGTCAAAATGGTTATTTTTGAAGGATTTATGTTAGGGCTTATCGGATCATCAATAGGTTTGATATTCGGTTATAGTCTAACTCCTGCAATCATAGGTGAGATATTTGATGTTTTTTTTCTTGAATCATCAGATTTATCATATGTAATTCTTCCAGAGACTTTATTAACTGCTTTTTTTATTGGAACGGGTGTTTCGTTGTTAGTATCCTTAATTCCTGCATTTAAAACATCTAGAATTGAATTAATTAAAGCAATAACTCCATTTCAGACCAAGGAAGAAGGATGGGAAATTAAAAAAGAGGGTAGCGTCAATTTAAAAAGTTTTATAACAGGAATTTCAGTTGCAATGATAGGATTGATCATTTTTGTTTTACTTCCTCAAAT
Organism: Promethearchaeota archaeon; assembly: GCA_048938445.1. GTDB lineage: Archaea > Asgardarchaeota > Lokiarchaeia > Sigyniarchaeales > SOKP01 > FT1-020. The sequence continues at coordinate 7,251 of JBHLME010000084.1, forward strand.
TTTCTTGACTGGAGATCTCATGTTAATAATTTCCTTATTTATTGGATTACTAGGAGCAATTCTAGTTGGATTTATTTTCGCGGCATTAGGGGTAATACCATTAATACAAAGAATCTTTTTAGCCATTATTTCACCATTTATCAAAAAATATCGTTCTATTGTTAAAATATCTTTGAAAAGGAATAGAAGAAGAAATACTAGTACGATCATAATGTTTGCGATATCATTTTCCTTTATCTTTTTTATTACTAGTCGTTCTCAAATGCAATCAGAAAATTTTTCTTTAAATATTAGATTTCAGTACGGAGCAGACCTCATCATTACAAATCAAGGAACGGAAGAAAATGGCGTAGATGTTGAAATGTTTGAAATCTTAAAAACTCTTCCAGGGGTAAAAGATGCGGCTTATACACTTCATAACACATTTGATCTCGCAGCAGCAATTTCAGTAATCTTTGATGTTGGATCAGGAAGTTCTGGTTCAAGCGGAGAGGATGCATCACAATCGATAATGGATTTAATTGGATTTTATGCTTCAGAATTACAAAATAAATTTCAAGTAAAAGTTGCAGATGTAGCTGAATTCAATGAGTATGATGCAGGTTTAATAGGAATAAATCAGAGTTATATAGATCTTATTGATAAAGATTTATTGATATGGGGAAGTACTCAGAGTAGTACCTCTTATTCATTCAGCCAATTATTTGCAAATAATACAGATATAGTAATGATTGGAAATAATTCTTATAATGTGGAGCCTTGCATTGTCGCTAAATCTATCGCTTCAAGTATTGGAATCTATGAAGTAGGTGGTCTTTTAAAGTTGTCATTCTATGATCCTCAAAATAATACAGGAATTCCTGTGGAAAGTGCTCTTTTTAGAGTAGTAGGGATTTCAGGAGGAATTCCCGGATACTTTCAATTTAGAAGTAATGAAATGTCTGTTGATGGTGATGGGGTAATGCTTTCATTAGATACTTATGAAAAATTCATGAGGATTAAGGATGCCGGTGAATATAACATGACTATTGATAAGATTTTTATTAACTTGAACGATATTTCTGACGAGGGGATAAAAAACATGATAGATCAAATTAATATACAATTTACAGATAAACATTTTATTGTTGATGATGCTGCATCAAAAATTAATTACATGAACCAAATGTCTCAGAGGAATAGTATATTAATGGAAATTGTTCTCATGTTCACTGTTGTAATATGCATATTTGGTCTGATTAGCTCGATGTATGCGATTATGCTCGAGAGAAAATTTGAAATTGGTATTTTAAGAAGTATGGGATTGAAAGCTAGAAATGTAAGAAATATGTTTTTAATTGAAAGCATGATTTTAATGTTTTCATCGGGAATAATAGGTACAATATTAGGTACACTTTTAGCTTATTTATTACAAACTAATATGGCTTTATTTACAGAGATGCCAATTGTTTTCTTATTACCCTTACTAACAATAATAAGAGTATTTATCATTTCGATATCTATAGGAATCATTGGCACATATCTAATTCTTAGAAAATTATCAAAACAAACGATAATGGAGATATTTCGACAGACTTTTTAATTTTTTTCTAAAAATTCTATTAATTTTCTAATAGCTCTTCCTCTATGAGAAATTTTATTTTTTTCTTCACGAATTAATTCTGAAAATGATTTTTCGGGAATATCGTTTGAAATGAAGATAGGATCAAATCCAAATCCATAAGATCCTCTAATTTTATTGGAAATTTTTCCTTGAACTGAACCATAAAATGTAAGAACCTTATCTAACGGCTTATAATATAAGGCTATTACAGTACTAAAATGTGCTTCAGTTCTTTGGAAATCTTTGATTAGTTTTAAAATTCCTTCATTTCCAATTTTTTTAAACACATAAGATGAATAAACTCCCGGGAATCCTTTTAACGGCTTATCTACAAAAAAACCCGAATCTTCAACAAAAAAAGAGCTATCAATCTGCCCTTTTATGCTATTAAGTTTAAATATCGCTACTTCTTCAAGACTATCAGCTTGAATTTCTACTGGATCAATATCTAATTGTTGTAATTTAAATGGTAATTGATGCATTTTGAATATCTGAGATATTTCTGAGAACTTATTTTTATTCCCAGTAACAAAATATAAAACTGATTTTTCCACTTTCATGCTCATTAAAAATCCAAAATTTTATTTTATTTCCTTTACTTCTTTATCTATATTTCAAAATTAAGATTGTTATAAATCTTTTAACAAATAAATTATTCTTTAAAATAATGGCTCGATTTCACTCTAGAAAAAAAGGGAAAAGCGGAAGCACAAGACCTCCTCGATTAGAAAAGCCCGCATGGGTAGAACGTTCTGCCTCTGATGTAGAGGAGGAGGTTGTTAAATTAGCAAAGAAAGGTCAATCTAAATCAATGATTGGAACTAAATTGCGTGATTCATACGGAGTTCCTTTAGTAAAAGTTGTTACAGGAAAAAAGATCAGTAAAATTCTTGAAGAAAATGAAATTCAACAACCTATACCTGAAGATCTAACTAATTTAGTTAAAAAAGCATTGAATGTTAGAAAACATCTTGAAATTAATCATAAAGATCTTGAAGCAAAAAAAGGTTTACAACGTACTGAGTCTAAGATTTTTAGATTAATAAAATATTATAAAAAGAAAAAAGTGTTAGCAATGGATTTTAAGTATGATCCAGATAAAATAAGAACACTTGTTGCACGTTAAAGTTTATTAAATTAAATATGAGAAAAGTATACAATGAGTCCAAAAGCTAGAAAAAAGAAAGATTCATTTAAAGAAAAAAATTGGTATCAAGTCATTGCTCCAAAAAATTTCAAGAATAAAATAATTGGTGAAATAATAGGACTGGATAATAATGTTATCGGTCGCGTTATTGAAACATCATTATATGATTTTACGGAATCTTTTAAAGATATTAATTTAAAATTGAAATTTAAAGTAGTTTCAATTAATGAAGAAGCCTCAACATGTCAAACTATTTTTTCAGGACATGCTTATTCTAATGATTTTATAAGAGCTCTAATTGGCCGGGGAACAAGTAAAGTTCAGACTATATTAAATCTTACCACTAAAGATCAATATGTCTTTAGAATAACTACGATATGCACGACTATAAAGAGAGCAAGGTCATCTCAACAGATATTAATCAGAAAAATAATGAGTGAAATATTAAAAAAATTTGCTAAATCCCTCAATCACGAAAAATTTGTAAAAGGTATGATATACGGAGAATTTCAACATCAGGTCCAAAGAATTGCTAAAACTATCTATCCTTTATCAAGTTCAACTGTTGTAAAAAGTAAATTAATATCTGTCCCAGAAGGAGGAGAAGATAAAGAAGTCCCAGATGACCAATTTGATATCATTGATGTTGAAGTTAAGAGGTCAAGAAAGTCAGAGATTCGTAGAACTGAAAGAATTAATGTGAAAAAGCTTGCTCAAAAGACAGTTAAAAAAGCGGATAATGTGAGTAAAAGCGAGGAACTTGAAGTAGAAGAAGAGGAAGATACATCTGATGAAGATTTAATGTAATGTACTCCGATTTTGAACTTAAAATAATTTATTTAGATTTTTTTATGATTCCTCTATTAGGATCTTGATAATATATAGTATTTGGGGGAATATTTTCATTCACTAAAGTATTTGGTCCAATCCACGAATTTTCTCCTATAATTTTGCCACACATTATACTAATATTTATTCCCGTTTTTACATTAGGTCCAACTATAGAACCAAATTTGCGACGTTTGGAATTGATTAGGATTCCATTGATCATTACTTTTATATCATCATCATCAAGTCTTAAATTAGAAATTTTAGAGCCTGCAGCAAGATTAACATTTTCACAAATAATTGAATCGCCCACATAATTAAAATGAGGTATGGCTGTATTTGAAAATATTATGGAATTTTTAATTTCAGACATCCCAACATGGCAATTTTCATCAATAAAAGTATAAGGTCGAATATATGCATTAGGACCTATTGAATTATTATTACCAATAAAACAAGGCCCCTGAATAGAAGTCCCTGAACGAATTAATGTATTTTTACCAATATATACATTCCCTGAAATCTTAACATTATCTTCTACAACTCCTAAGATACTACTTTCAATATTATCTAAAAGGAAATGATTTGCATCAAGTAATTGCCATGGAAGCCCGATATCACTCCAAAATTGATTCTTTATAATATGCCCTATAATTTCTCCATTTAATTTATTGATCAATATATCCATGGAATCTGTTAATTCAAATTCATTTCTACTAGATTTTTTCGTCATTTTTATTGCTTTAAAAATTAAAGGATCAAATATATAGATTCCTGCATTAGCTAAATTACCTAAATTTTGTTCTGGTGATGGCTTTTCTACAATTTCTTCTACAATTCCTTCAGAATTAAGAGATATTATTCCAAATTGGTGAGGATCTTCAACTTCTATTAGTGAAATAAGTCCTTTTGCCTTATTTTTGTTAAAATTACTTATTATTTCTCTGAAAATTTTTTGATCAACAATAATATCACCATACATCAATAAAAATGGAGAGTTATCACTAATAAAATTCTTGGCATAACTCGTAGCGTGAGCAGTACCTAGGTTATCATCTTGCGTAATATATTCAATTTTAATCCCAAATTTATCTCCATTACCAAAATAATTTTTTATTTTATCTTGTTTATATCCCACAATTAATAATATCGTATCTATCCCGGCATTTTTTAAACCCATAATAGTATGTTCTAATAAAGGTTTACCACCAACGGGAATTAATGGTTTTGGACGGGTAGATGTAATTGGATTTAATCTTTTTCCTCTTCCAGCAGAAAGAATAATAGCCTTCATGGTAAAATCTCAATTTATTTTTCATTATCAAAATCGTTATTTAAATCATCAAGAAATTTCTGGAGATACTTGTATGGTTTCAAATCTCCATTAAATCCCTCATGAAATATACCCTCCGATGATACTTGATGATGAAATTTCGTAAAAATTTCTTTAATACGAGAAAAATTTCCAGATGCAACGAAATCGACAGAAAAATCATGTATATTAGCATATAGTATAATTTTATCTAAACCATCATCATTAATATCTTGAATTTGAATTTCTTCAATATTAGAATTTGTTCGAATAATAGTATTCATTGCGATAGTCGCTAATTTTGCTGAAATATCTGAGCAAAACAATTCCATGTTTTCTCTATTTGATTCCTTGCCAATTCTTTGCAATAAATCGTGATCGTATAATTTTGAAATGATAGGCAATCCTTGGTTGGATATTCCCGCATATATGATTTTACTATAATCACTTACGCCTATATGTTTCTCATAATTATTATTACCATTAATAAGATTATCATATTTATCTATTAGATAAAGAATGATATAATCAATATGTTCAATGAATGCTGCGCGTTCAAAAGGAGTTTTTAATTGGGTTATTTCTTTATTAACAAAATAATTTTCAATACTTGTGGTAAATTCTTCCAATAGTTCAGAGGAGATACGGGATCCCGCATTAAAATCTCCAATTATACAGAAAAATATATTTTGATTATTTTGAGTATAAACATGTTTTATGAGCATTGATTCATCTCCAGGAACCTCTCTCTTAAAGATTATATTATTTAAACGCCAAGTCTGATTTCGGTTCATGCTATCTATTAAAGTTTGAACAAATGTTATAATTTCGAAATGAGTATACTTATTGTCATTGGAACAATAAAGAATTTCATTATCTAAAATGATAGCGAACCCAGATAACATGAGATTAACAAATAATTAAGAGAGACAATGAGCTTCAAATTTGCTCATATTATTGAATTAAAAAATAATTAAGAATATAAAATTTTTTTGTTTCTAAATTTTTTTCTATTTTTTAGTGTAACAAATAATAATAGTATTTATTATTCTATATAATCATTAAGATTAAAGAATTTGATTAACTATTATACTTAGAAAAATGAACACATTAAAATTCGAGGATAGGGAAAAAATTAAGCGCATTGCAAGACTTCTTCTCAACTCTAAACACGCAATTGCATTAACTGGTGCAGGTATCTCAACGGAATCAGGAATTCCAGATTTCAGAGGAGAAGGAGGCATCTGGGAGAAATATCAAGCAGATATTTATGGAAATATAAAAGAATTTATAAGAGATCCTTCAAAATTTTGGGAAATGGCTAAAAAAGTAGCTCCAATGTTATTTTCAGCTAAACCAAACAAAGGTCATTTCGCATTAGCAGAACTAGAGAAATTAAAAATAATTAAAGCAATAGTTACTCAAAATTTTGATGAGCTTCATCAAAAAGCTGGATCTATAATCGTTTATGAAGTCCATGGGAATATAAATCGCTTTAATTGCTTAGGATGTCGCGGTTCATATCCGAAAGAGGAAATATTAAGAAAATTGAAGAAAAATAAAGAATACCCTCCTCTTTGTGATGTTTGTTCAGCACCCTTAAAACCTTCGGTAGTATTATTCGGAGAAGACTTACCTCTTTTTGAATTATATCAATCCCAAGCATTAGCACAAAAAACGGATGTTATGCTCATAGTAGGATCCTCTTTATGTGTTGCTCCTATATCATACTTACCAATATATACTTTAAGAGAAAAAGGTAAATTAATTATAATAAATGATAAACCTACTCACTTAGATGAGAGTGCTGAAATTATTATAAATAATAAGATCGGATTAGTCTTACCGCTTATCATAGAAGAAATTAAAAAAATGAAAAAGGATAAAACTTCTATACAAGAAAAGTAAGGTTCATTTTTGGAGAGAATAGTTTGGAGCGAAACATTATTATAAAAGATTGGTCTAAAATTGATATCACTTTTGGTTTAATTTACCCTAATATTTATGAGATTGGTATGTCTTCCTATGCAATCAGATTGCTTTATCATTTATTAAATTCTAATAATAATATAGCTTGCGAGCGTTTATTTTTACCAAAATCTATAAATTATCCTGCTTCGAAGGACCAAACTAATAAAGATGATCTTAGAAGTATTGAAAATAAGGTTTTACCAGAGGAATTTGATATTTTAGGTTTTTCGGTTCAATATGAAAATGATTTTAAAAATATTTTATGGATTTTAGAAAAAGCAGAAATCCCATTATTACGTGATGAGAGAAAATTTATCAACATGAATGAAAAAAAAAATTATCCCATCATTATTGCAGGAGGTTCTGTCATTACATCAAATCCATTACCATTGAATCTGTATTTTGACTTGTTATTTATTGGGGATTCCGAGTTAAGTCTGAGTGCTTTTTTATCTATTTTTCGAAGATATAAAAATAATGAAATCTCATATTCACAATTATTAGACACAATTGCTCATGTAGAAGGTATATATGTACCCTCTCTTAATAATAACCCAAAAAGAGTAGTCCTTCAAGATCTTGATAAATCTCAAATCCTAGCTAATCAAATTTTAAGTGTCAATTCAAATCAAAAGAAGATTTTTCAACAAAATTTTTTGCTAGAAATTAATAGAGGATGTCCGTATAAATGTAAATTTTGCATTTCTTCTTATCATAACTCGCCTTTTCGAAATCGAAGTTATAAAAATATCGTAGAGACCATTGAATCTGGAATTTTCAAAACCAAGTTTGATACGATTTCATTAATTGGATCTTGCGTTTCAGCTCATCCTAAATTTATTGAAATCTGCGAATATATTATTAATAAAGGAATTAATTTAACAATCCCATCTATACGAATTGAACATATTAATAAAAAAATAATTAAAATTCTTGAAAAAGCGAATATTAAAACCATTACAATTGCACCTGAAGCAGGATCTGAAAAATTAAGATATGAAATGGGTAAATTAATATCAAACGAGTCGATATTCTCAGCTATTAAACAAATCAAAGGATCTACTATAAAAAACATAAAATTATATTTCCTAATTGGTTTACCGAATGAGAAAGATGAGGACATAAGGGAGCTCATTTTATTTATAAAAGCTATTAATAATATTGGATTTAATAAAAATTCTCTCAGAATAAATATTAATCCATTTATTCCAAAATTCAATACTCCATTTGCAAAATCAATAGATTTTCTTTTAGACCAAAATTTTGGAAGTTTTAAGAAAAAATATCAAAAAATGGAGCAAGAATTAACAAACCTTCCATCAATCAAGTTAAAATTTAAAAATTATAAAAGTATCATAAAAAATGCTAAATTACAAGCACTTTTATCATTAGGAGATCAAGAAATATCAACATTTCTTAAATCTTATTACTCTAATGGAGCACATTTTGGGGCTTTAAGAAGAGCTCAAAATGAATTGAAATTTGATATAAATGAGTATTTCATGAAAATTAAATCAGGGTATCATCCTTGGAATTTCTAAAGGATTTAAACGTGAGATTCTTTATATAAGGTCGATTTAATTAGTTTTACAGCTTTATTTAAATAATATTCTGCAAAACCAAAGCTAATTTTTTTATCAAATAGAAGTATTATGTAATATAAGTCATCTACATACTCAGATAAAATGATATCACCATTTTTAGAATTATAATACATTTTAATAATCGTATTATTATATATTTTAATGCGAAAGTCCACTTCGTTTAATAGGTTTCTTAAATCGTTACCTTTAAGTGATGAATATATTACTCGTCCCTTATTAGTTAAAAAGATTATTCCTTTAATTTCATTATATTGGGAAATCGTTTTAATCTCTTCAATTATCATTTTTTCCTTTTTAATATCATATTCTGTACTAAGAATCTTTTCAATAATTTCATCAATTTTTCTGTCAAAATTAGGATTTCTAATATGCTCTAAGTTTTTATCTAAATTTTGCTTGTTAAATTGTGTTATATATTCTTGATGAATTTTTTCAATAATATCTTCTATAATATATAAATTCTCACTTACATTGCATAATATTCCATAATAATATTCATCTTTATTTATTATAGTAAACTTAATCCCACCCATTTCAACTGTTTTAACTTTTTCACCTACAACCTCTTGAGTAAAAGATCTTATCGCCGAAAAAAAAGCAGATATTAAATTATCTTCCATCTTGTAAGCATTTGTGAAATTTTTTCCGAATAAACAAATACCTGATTTTTTAAAAATGAACAAATTATGAATTCCCATATCTATGGGAAACCTTTTCATTTTTGATGTGTTATTTGAGTGATCTCTTAAATCCATATTAGATTTTTAAAATCTAAATTTAAAAATTTCAACTTTTTATAAGATTTAAAAATTTAAGAGTAAATAAAAAAAGAAAATAAATGAAATTAAAATGTATTTAATAATATATTTCTTTTAATCAAACTTCAAATATGTTGTTGATATTATCATGCTTAAAGTTGGAATAATTGGAACGGGTAGAATCTTTGATTTGAATGTTCTTGGATATTTAAACAATGAAGATGTTGAAATTACATGTTTATGTAATAGAAACATCGAAAAAGCTAAAATAAAAAGCAAAGAATTCTCACTAAAGAAAGATATTCACATTTATTCGGACTATAAAAAAATGTTTTTAAATGAGAATTTAGATATTGTTGAAATTCTATTACCTCATCACTTACATGCTGAAGCAGTTATTGAAGCCGCTCAAAATGGCATTAAAGGGATATCTGTACAAAAACCAATGGCACTTTCCCTGGAAGATGCTGATAAAATGATTCAATCGTGTGATGATTCTGATTCCATACTATCTATTTATGAAAATTTTATTTTTTCTCCTCATATAATAAGAGCAAAAAAACTTATTAAACAAAAAAAAATAGGAGATATCTTAACAATGAGAATTAAAGTAATAATGGGTTCAAAAGGAGGGTGGCGTATTCCCGAAAGTGCTAAGAAGTGGAGAAATAATCCAATGCATTTAGGAGGAGCCCCAAAAAAAGGATCTCCCGTGTTATTAGATAATGGATGGCACGCCTTCTCATTGGGATATTGGTTTCTTGATAAAAAAATAGAAAAAGTACATGCAATCACCGATGATTATAACAATATTGATACACCAGCATATGTTATATGGAAATATAAAGAGGATAATAATGAACACAGTATAATCTCTCAATATGGAAAATTAGAATCATGCTTTATGCCTGAAATGGAGATTCCATCAAAATATTATTCTACTGATGAATTTATAGAGTTCAATGGAACAGAAGGTATGATGTGGATTAATCAATGTACTTCTATGGGCAATAAAATGACAAATTCTGGAATTTTCCCAGCAATTGTGATTTATAAGGAAGGTAATATTCAGTCTTTTAGTAATTTTAATAAAGATTGGAAATATAGTTTCATAAATGCAACAAAATATTTTATTAATATCATTAAAAATGGAGGGGAACCAATATTGTCAGGAAAAATGGGAAGATATATCTTAAAATTTAACTTGGCAGCTATAAAGTCTGCTTTAACTAATAAAGAAGTATTTCTTGATGAAAATTAAAGTCAATTAATTCGATTGTTGGTTCTTTCTAAGAATTTTTCTGAAGAAAATCTCAAATTTTAACCAAAAATAGATTTTTTAACAAATTTTTAAAAATAGGGAGTTGATTTTTTTCATACCTAGAGCCGATTTTATTAACAATTTGTGTATTGATTTCCCTAATCTTTAAATATAACCTTCTTCTATTAAAATTCAATAATAAAAAAATTATTATCATAATTTAGTATATTATTCAAAATTAAATATAGGAGGAATGAAAAATGGCCAAAAAAGCAGCCGTAGAAGCTCTTTTTGTTAAAAGCAAAGTTCGAGAATATATTAAAGGTAAAGGATGTAATACGAGCGGAGATGTAATTGATGGTGATGCTCTAAACAATGCAATGATTGCAATTCTTGACGCAGCTATAAAAAGAGCGAAGGCAAACGGTAGAAAAACCGTTCAAGAAAAAGACCTCTAAGTATTCATAATTAAGGGCGCCCATTGGCGTATTTTTTTTTATTCTTTTTAAAATATTTTGTTTCACCTTTATTAAATTAAAAAATTATTACTCTATCTTAATTTATATTTCTGAATATTTAATTGTACATTACCCTACATGTACACCCAATTATAATAAGTGATAGAATAAAAATTCCTTACCTAATCGCCTTATCATATAAATACTTTCTTTTTAAACTTAGGAAATTTTTATTCTCTCTTCCTCTCTTTCTTTTTACACCTTATCTACGGTAAAATAATCAATAGATATAACACTTTTTAACCGCTGCAATTCTTCTTTTAATTTATTCACTCGATCAATTGGTCCCGAAACAGCGATGATTTCCAAACATTTTTCAAATTGTAAATGAACATGCATTGTTGATATAATGATATCAGTATAATGATGTTGGATATCATTAATTAGTATTAGATCAGTTTGTTGAACATTAGCATAAATAGGTTTAGATTGATAATCATGAGAATGATAGAGTACTTGATTATCACCTTTACTATGTTCTTGGATATTATCATGGACATGATCATCATCTTCATGAGTCAATTCGAAATGTTCATGGGCAGTAACCATTGTAATGCATCCAACCACATCAGTATTTGACTCTAAAAAAGATTTTTCATGGATTAAATATGCATTCATTGCTTTGCGAATTGCATCTGAACGGGAGATATTTAGTTTTTTTCTAAAATTCTCGAACTTTTCATATAATTCCTGAGGAAGTGAAATTGTAAAACGTTTATATTCTTCTATTTTAATTACCTTTTTTTTATTTTCTAATAAAAATAGCAACTGGCACGCTAGCTTCACGCCACTGAGCAATCTTACCGGAATATTGTAAATCTAATTTTGAACGACCATGATCTCCTAAAATAATCATTAATGAATTACTCCTTAATTGTTTATAATTACTTAATATCCATTTATCAGTACGTAGAATAAGTTTTTCAATTAATTCTTCTGGAGTGCGTTGTTTTAGACGTTGCTGTTGCTTATAAAGATTCTCAAAATCATGGTAATGCATCCAAGATAAATCGTAATTATTAATTACTTTTGCACTTTCAACCCATGTTGACATGTCCGTGTCTTTTGCCACTGAATGTGTTCCTCCATCATAACGATCTAGATCTTTTTTACGTGCTATAAAGCAAGATTTTTTTTCATTAGAATTTATTGTTTTTAATAAATGGAAACCATTAGGTTCTACGTCAAAACCACCATAAATTAATTGATGAAAAACACCTAAAGTATAAGGATTTTTGGTTGATAATAATGACATTATTTCAGAATTAG